>JALYTW010000098.1 GCA_030854075.1 Pseudomonadota bacterium | reverse complement strand
GGGCAGCTTCTTGAAGGGCCGCCGGTTCAGGTCCACCAACAGCGCGGCGATCGCCGAACACGCTCGACCATTCGGCGAAGTCCAGGTTGGTCGTGATCATCACGCTGGTGTGCTCGTAGAGCTTGCTCAGCAGGTGGAACAGCAGTGCACCGCCTGAGGGGCGGAACGGCAGATAGCCGAGCTCATCGAGGATGATGAGATCGAGGCGCAACAGCCGATCGGCAAGCTGGCCGGCCTTGTTCGCGGCCTTTTCCTGCTCGAGCGCATTGACCAGATCCACGGTGGCGAAGAACCGCACCTTCTTGCGGTGATGCTCGACCGCCTGGATACCGAGCGCGGTGGCGATGTGCGTCTTGCCCGTGCCCGGACCGCCGATCAGCACGACATTGTCGGCGCCATCGATGAACTCGCCGCGGTGGAGTTGCCGGACCATGGCTTCGTTCACCTCGCTGGAAGCAACGTCGAACCCGGCCAAGTCCTTGTAGGCGGGGAACCGGGCAGCCTTGATCTGGTAGGCGATCGATCGGACTTCTCGTTCGGCCATCTCGGCCGTGAGGAGCTGGGACAGGATCGGCACGGCCGCGTCGAACGCGGGCGCGCCTTGCTCGATGAGATCGCCGACGGCCTGGGCCATGCCGTACATCTTCAGCGCCTTGAGCATGACCACCACGGCGGCGCTGGCAGGACCATGACGCATGGCGCAGCCCTCCATCGCGAAGGGCATCATAGCGCCCGACATTGGCGAGTGGCTCCTGAGCCAAGCGCAGCGCCTGCGGCGCATCGACCGCGCACAGCACGGCGTGCTCGTTGTGCTGGAGAACAAGGGCGAGGATCTCAGCCATTTCCCTGTCTCCGCCAGGCCGGCGCGGGAGCTGGCTTTGGAGCTGCCGGAACGCATCGGGCATGTCCGCGAACGGGGCACCATTGCGCAAGGCTCCGGGCTTGCGCTGGATCACCGCCAGATAATGCCGCCAGTCATAGACCGTTCGCCCGCCGGTATGATGCGATCGATTGATGATCCGGCCGTGCTCGCACAAGATCTGCCCCTCGGCGGCGATCACGATTCGATCGGGGTAAATCCGCAAGCTGACCGGGCGGTTGGCGAACGATGCCGGCACGCTGTAGCGCATGCGCTCGAAGCTCACGAGACAGGTAGGTGATACCCGCTTAGTGTGTTCGACGAATCCGTCGAACGGCCGACCGGGCGGTATCAGGCTGGCAACCTCGGCGGCGCGGACATCGGCGACGGTGCCGGGCAGCACGCCGTGTTCGATCTGCGCCCATTGCGCGATGCACTGCGCTTCAAGCCAACCATTGAGCGTCTCGAGGTCGGGGAAGCTGGGCATGGGTTGCCACAACCGCCGCCGTGCATCCTGGACGTTTTTCTCGACCTGCCCTTTCTCCCACCCCGAGGCGGGGTTGCAGAACTCGGGCTCGAACAGATAATGGCTCGCCATCGCCGCGAACCGTGCGTTGACCTGCCGAACCTTGCCCGTACCGATCCGGTCGACTGCGGTCTTCATGTTGTCGAATATCCCCCGCCGCGGCACGCCGCCCAGCACGCGGAACGCCTGGGTTAGCGCGTCGAACAGCATCTCGTGGGTCTGGAGTGGATAGGCCCGAACGGCGAAGGCGCGACTGTGGGAGAGCTTGGTGTGTGCCACCTGCAGCTTGGTCTGCCGGCCGCCCAGCATCGCCCAGTCCTCGCTCCAGTCGAACTGGAACGCCTCGCCTGCGGCGAACACCCGCGGCACGAAAGTACCGCGCCCGCTGGTCTGCGCCTCGCGCTGCCGCTCGGCCTTCCATGCCCCGACGAAGGCGGCCACGCGGCCATACGATCCGTCGTAGCCCAACACCACGAGGTCGGCGTGCATCTGCTTGGCCGTGCGTCGCTGCTTGCACGACTTGGCCACCTCGCTCCGCAACCAACCCGACAACTTCTCGGCAAATGGGTCGAGCTTGCTTGGCCGCTCGGGAACCTTGAACGCCGGCTCAACTGTCCCGGCACGCAGGTATTTGCGGATCGTGTTACGCGACAACCCCGTGCGACGCTCAATCTCCCGGATCGGCATCTCATCACGAAAATGCCAGCGCCGGATAACGCTCAATAAAACCATGTCGATCACTCCAGTATCCCCCGACCAGGCAGCCAGGGGGAAGGTCAGAACATGGGTCACTTCTCAGTGGAAATTATGCGCCTCCCGGGTCAGCTCTCAGCAGCCTGCCGCTCGAGCTGCGGAATCTCGGCGAGACTCCGCTGCCAGGTCGCTGGGTTGGCGGATATTGCGAGGCGGGGACGAGGCGCTGGAGCGGACACTCGACGAGATCGTCGTCCGCAACCGGTCGCGGGGCAGCGTCTGCAACACGGCCTATGGCAGCCTCCACCGCTTCCTGACGATGAATGCGGACGCGGCGCTCGACCCCGTGCTCGCGCCGGCGCCGTTCGCGAGATTGGGCGGCGTAGCTGCTGCTCAGATTTTGGCCGGGGTGGTAGAGCGCAAATTGAAGCCAGCAGGCCGGCGCCGGGACATCGCCGGTTTCCATGGACTGCTGTTCGACCCGGCGGCGGCAGGTGGTCTGTGCGCCGTACTGCGGGGCGAGATGCCGCGCCTTCGCCTCGCGGAGGCTTTGGGCTGGATGCCGGGCACGATCCCCGAGCTTCAGCGTCGGAAGCTGTTGAAGGTCGAAGGATACGAAGCGGTGCCGATGGAAGCGGTAACATCCTTTCGCTCGCGCTACGCTGCAGCGGACGAGGCGTGCGCTTGGCTGGAGAGCCCGCCGCGCGGGACGTTGGGAATGCACACGATGCTCCGCGAACTCTGTGGCCGACCCACCGTCGCGGGGAAGCGTATAACTGCGTTCTGGCCTAGATCATCGATGGCGGCTAAGCTGCGCCCCTTGATGAGGGCTGACGCGAATATCCATGCAATCGGTGTCGGAAAACGACGCGAAACTCACGATTGCAGCGGATGCTTATCCACGCAATCGGTTTAGTCCAAATCAGTAGATCAGCGTATTGCCTGGCGTGATCGGGCGAGCAGCCACCACCGGGGTGGGCGCCGGTCGCGGTGCAACGGCGATGCGGACCGCAGGCGCGGGATCACTAGCCGCCGGATCGAACCCGACACCGGTGTCCGCTACGTCGGGAATTGGATCGTCGGCACGGGCGAGTTCCCGATCGATGGCGCGCTGCGCGCGCGCATCAGCGGCTTCCCAGTCGGGGACGGGGGTGGGGGCGTACGCCGCGGTGTCGCCGGGCGTCGGCATGTAGGGTGTCGTTGCGGTAACGCTGGCGGACGGCAGATACGTATCGTCATGGACGATCGCGATGGCGTCTGCGCTACGGTCAGGTTCGCTCCAGCTGTTCTGGTGGCTGGCCGCATAGAACGGATCGATCCCCCCGACCGCGTAATCCGCTGCCATCAGGCCCGCCGCGACGCTGCCCGTTATCCCGCCGATGATGAGCCCAACCGTTGTCCAGCTGCTCCGTTTGCGGATCATATCGCCTGCGTGCCCCCAGAGTTCCCGTGCAGTAAAACGCTGCTATCCCCCGGCTGTTCCGGTTCGGCCCGTTAGGCTAGACTAGGCCGATCACGGGAGAGCGACAATGTCGAAACGGCTGATCACGATACTGGCGGCGAGCGTCGCCGCATTGGGAAGCGCTGCGTGCACGCAGCCGATGGCCAGCGAGCGATCGGATATCGCGATGACGCCGCCGGCCGCGATCGCAGCCGCGCTGGCCGATCCGGCACGGGTCGACCAGCAGGATGACGACATCCGTCGCAAAGCTGCCGAGGTGCTGGCGTTTTCGGGGGTGAAGCCGGGCGATGTCGTCGTCGATTTCTTTCCGGGCAGCGGTTATTGGACGCGCATATTCTCCGGCATCGTGGGCGCGCGGGGGCAGGTCTATGCGGAATGGCCCGCCGCGGGGGCGAAATATGCGACCAAGGCGCTGCCTGCGCTCCAGGCGCGGGCGCTCGCCAACGTGACCGCGCAGGTCCTGGCAACCGACATTCCCACCGCGCCGGCCCCGGTCGATCTGTTCTGGACCGTCCAGAACTATCACGATCTCGCCAACAATGGCGGGGGGGGCGGCTGCGCTGCTCGCGTTCGACCGCGGGGTGTATCGCCTGCTGAAGCCGGGCGGCACCTATGTCGTGATCGATCATGCCGATGCGGCGGGAACCGGCCTGGCGGGAACCGATACCCGTCACCGCATCGATCCCGCGGTCGTCCGGCAGCAGGTCGAGGCGGCGGGGTTCACCTTCGTCGGCGAATCGTCGGTGCTGCGCAACGCCGCGGACGATCACACGCTCACCGTGTTCGACCCCGCGATCCGCGGCAAGACCGACCAGTTCGTGTACAAGTTCCGCAAGCGTTAGAGCAGGAGTTCCTGCGCGCTTGCTCGTCCGACGCTGCCGCCGCCGCGCCGCCGGTCCATCTCGTGGTTCGCAGTGAAGCGGATATCGGGGTCGCGATCAGTGAGGAACGCCATCAGCGTCTCGTGATCGAGCTCGCGCCAGTCCTTGCCGCGATCGGGGCCGTAGCGGACCCGCGGGATGAGACCAGGGGTGCGCGACCAGTCGAGCAACTGCGCCAGGCTCGCCTCGTTGAGCTGATCACGCAGGTGGAACGCTGTAACATAGGCGTCGGGAAAGGCGCGGTGGATCGGCAACCCGCGCTCATGCTCAAGTCCCTGTGGTTTGCGCCAGTAGCGCAGCACCTGGTTCGAGAAGCTGGGGCTATCGGGCCAGAGCCGCAGCGCGCATTTCCACGTACAGATCCATTCGGCGCCATGGGTGAGGTTGGGCGTGCAAAACTGCTGTTCGAAATCGGCGCGGTGCGCGGCGAGCGCGAGGCGACGGGGGTAGGGATCGAGCACCCGGCGCGCGACATCGTGCCACCACGGCGCATCGGCGACCTGGTCATCGAGGATATGATGGATCGCCTGGGTGATCGGCGGGATCGCGCGCCCCGGGTTGACGAGGATACTGCCGCCTTCGCCGTCCAGCTCCCAACGACCGTCCGGCTGCAACGCGACATCCTGCCACCCAATCTCGCACACGCCATGCGCGGGCGGTGCACTGCCGGTGGTTTCGAGGTCGATGACGCGGACGATCTGCGGGGTGGGGGGAGCCATAAGTCGCCGAAATGGGCGTTGGGGGAGCGAATATCCAGTGCGCAGGTCAGCGCCAGCGATCCTCGCTATCGACGTCGAGCTCGCGTACCCCGCGCAATTGGCGCGCACGATCGACCAGCTTGCGCAGGCCTTCGCGGCGTTCGCGCGCGGCGGGGACGTCGCGCAGGACGAACGCGCCGTCGCCGCCCGGGCCATGAGTCGTCCGATCGGTCGAGGTGATCGTGATCGTGCCGATATCCGCGATCTGGTTGATCAGCGAATAGTCGACGCGGACGTCCTTGACGCGATAGAGTTCGATCTCGTCGATCGATTTCATGATCAGTCCGCGCTTCACGATCAGTCGCTGGTCGGTGATCTCGTAGGTCGCGGCGCGATTCTGCAGCCAGCGGACCGCGATGATGACGATCCCGACCCCGATCGCGCACGACAGGATGGTGAGCCAGCCAGCGAAGCTGCCGATCAGCCAGCGTTCGGTACTGGAGCGGAAACTGTCGACCTTGCGCTCGGCGATATACGTCCCGGTCATGGGCAAATCCTAGGCCGCCCCCGGGCGCTGTCAATCGGGGGTGGATCGCTCGCGCGTGACGCCTGAGGCCGCGAGCTGCGCATCGACTGCGGCCAGCAGCCGATCGAGCGCGGCCTGGTCCTTTGCCTCGGCGCGGACGGTCAGCGCGGCCTGGGTGTTCGAGGCGCGCAGCAGCCACCAGCCGTCCGCCGTGGTGACGCGCGCGCCATCGGTGCGGTCGACCTGCGCGGCATCCCCCGCCAACCGCGCAAGCACCTCATCGACGATGGCCGTTTTGCGATCCTCGGCAACCACGAAGCGAAGTTCGTTGGTGCTGACATAGGCGGGCAGCGCGCCGCACAGTTCGGCGAGTGAGCGTCCCGTGGTGTGTAACGCGTGGATCAGCCGGATCGCGGCATAATGCGCGTCGTCGACCCCGTAGAGATCCGCGAAGAAGATATGCCCCGACATCTCGCCGCCGAGCGGCGCGCCCGTTTCGCGCAGTTTCTGCTTCATCAGGCTGTGGCCGCTCTTCCACATCAGTGGCACCCCGCCGAGCTCGGCGATTCGATCGAACAGCGCCTGACTTGCCTTGACGTCGCCGATGATCGTCGCGCCGGGAGCCGCTGCCAGTACAGATTCCGCCAAAATGGATAGAAGCTGATCCGCCCATACCACGCGGCCATTATGGTCGATGGCACCGATCCGGTCGCCATCGCCGTCGAAAGCCACACCGAAATCGAGCTTTCTCTCCGCGACGAGGCGCTTCAGGTCGGCAAGGTTCGCCTCGATTGTGGGATCGGGATGATGATGCGGAAATTTGCCGTCGACATCGGCATGGAGCACATGATGCTCACCCGGGAGGAGCTTCACCAATTGCTCGACGACCGGGCCGGACGCGCCGTTGCCGCAATCCCACGCCATCCGATAGGTGCCGCCGGCATAGCCTGCCATCAACCGCGTGACGTAAGCGTCGCGCACGTCGGCGACCGCGACCGATCCGGTCCCCTCCGCCCAGTCGCCCGCCGCGGCGAGATCCGCGAGGCGCTTGATGTCCTCGCCGAAAAACGATCGGTGGTGCAGTACCAGCTTGAAGCCATTGTCGTCGCGGGGATTGTGGCTGCCGGTTACCTGGATGCCGCCATCCACTGCTAGATGCGCTTCGGCATAATACAGCATCGGAGTCGGCCCCATTCCGATTCGGACGACATCGACGCCCGCCTCGACAAGACCCTCGACCAGCGCGGCCTCGAGCATCGGCGAGGTCAGGCGGCCATCATAGCCGACCGCGACGCGTTTCCCCCCCGCCTGTCGGACGCGCGTCGCAAAGCAGCGACCCAGCGCATGCGCGTCCGCCGTGGAGAGATTCGTCCCCACCGTGCCGCGGACATCATATTCGCGCAGGATCGCGGGATCGAACCGGTGGGTCATCGCCCCTTCAGCAACAGGTCGCGCGCGGCGTTGACCCGGCGCGCGAGGTCGACCGAGCCGCCGCGATCGGGATGAACCTGCGCGGCGAGGCGGCGGTGCGCGGCGCGGATAGCATCGGCGTCGGCATCCTCGTCGAGCCCGAGCACGTTTCGCGCCTCTGCCTCGTTCGCGATGGGCAGCCGCTTGGACTTCTTGGGCTTGAGATAGGTCCAGGCGAACCAGATGAACGCGATCGCGATGAGCCAGTGGATCATGCGTAGACCTGCAGCGCTGGCTCTGGCAGCTGGAGCGCGGCCATCATTTCGCGGAGTTCCTGCCGCGCCGCGACATGCGAGAGACCCATCGAGCCGAATTCCTTCGAATCGATCATGGTCAGCCCCGCGGGGAACAGTTCGCGGTAGATCACGCGCTCGCCGAGCCCCGGGATGATCCGGAAGCCGACCCGCTTGGCGAGCTGGGTCAGCGCTTCGGACACCCGCCGCATGTTGCGCGCCTCGATATGCTGGAGCCGGTTGCGGAGCACGACCCAGTCGATCTGGGTCCCGTCGGCGCGTGCGCGTTGCTTGCGCGCGTCCCAGATCAGTTCCGAATAGAAGCTCGGCCGCGTCACCTTGTATGTTTCCGCATCGACCTGACCGATCAGGTCGAAATCGACGAAACTGTCGTTCATCGGTGTGACCAGCGTGTTCGACAAAGCGGCCGCGGTGCGCGCGAAATGATCGTCGCGCCCTGGCGTGTCGATGACCAGGTAATCCGCATCCTCCGACAGCTCCGCCCAGAGCCGCTCGAACGCCGCCTCGGTCTGGTCGGTCAGGGTCGCATGGACCGGCATCGGCAGGGTGCTGCCGGTGCGCCGGGCGGTTGCCGCGCGGTTATCGAGATACCGTCCCACGGTGCGCTGACGGTGATCGAGATCGAGGCACGCGACCCGTGCACCCTTCGCGGCGAGCGCGATCGCGACGTGGACCGCGGTGGTCGACTTGCCGGTGCCGCCCTTTTCGTTAGCGAAGACGATAACGTGCGGCGATGGGACGTGAGGAGCAGGGTGAACAAGGGGCCCGTGGGGCAAGGCAGTTTCCTCTTGGCGCAATTCGGTTGATCGACGTTTGCAGCCTCCATAGAAGCCGCGCGCTCATTGTTCGAGGGGTTTAGGGTGGACACGGTCGGGGAAATTGGCGCGTTGCGGGACGCGGTCGCCGCGTGGCGGGGCGATGGAGCAGCAATCGCGCTGGTGCCGACGATGGGGGCGCTTCACGACGGCCATATCGCGCTGGTCGAGGCGGCGCGGCGGCCCGGTGTGAAGGTAGTCGCATCGATCTTCGTGAACCCGAAGCAGTTCGGCGCGAACGAGGACCTGGCGCGCTATCCCCGTCGCGAACAGGCGGACCTTCGACTGCTCGACACGGCGGGGTGCGATCTGGCGTGGATGCCAACCGTCGAGACGATGTATCCCGACGGCTTTGCGACCAATATCAGCGTCCGCGGGGTGAGCGATCATTTCGACGGCGCGGCGCGCCCCGGCCATTTCGATGGCGTGGCGACGGTGGTGACCAAGCTGTTCAATCAGGTGCGTCCCGATGTCGCCTATTTCGGCGAGAAGGATTTCCAGCAGCTCGCGGTGATCCGGCGGATGGTGATCGATCTCGACCTGGGGATCGAGATCGTCGGGGTGCTCACCCAGCGCGAGGATGACGGGCTCGCGATGTCGTCGCGTAATGTCTATCTCGATGACGAACAGCGCGCCAAAGCGACCGCGCTGCCCCGGGCGTTGGGCATCGCAGCGCGCAGCATCGCGCGGGGCGACGATTCCGACGCGGCGCTGGCGGATGCGCGCGCGGCGCTGATCGCGGCGGGATTCGAGATCGACTATGTCGCGCTCGCCGATGCCGAGACGCTGGCGGAGAACCCTGCGCGGGATCGCCCCCGCCGGCTGCTCGCGGCGGCCAGGATGGGCTCGACGCGGCTGATCGACAATATCGGCGTTGAACATGACTAATCCGCGTTAACCATTTGGTGACACGAATCGAGGCAGGTTGATCCCAACGGGCAACAAGGGGGTCCAACCATGGGTAGCAGTCTCAAAAATGCGCAGTTCCTGATCGACCGCCGGATGCGCGACGCCGCGCGCGGCAATCCGGACGCGCTGTACGATCTGGGCATTTGTTATTCGACGGGCGCTTCGGGGGTCGGGATCGACCTGATCGAGGCGCATAAATTCTTCAACCTCGCCGCGGTCTCCGGGCTCGACTGCGCCGCCGACGCGCGGTCGGACATCGCAGAGGACATGACCGCACGCGAGATCGCATCCGCGCAGGCTGCGGCGCGGGCATGGCTTGGGTCGATGCAGCGTCAGGCGGCGTGACGACAGACGAACCCGTCAGAACGGGTTGACGGTGTAGCCCTGCTGCTGGAGCAGCGCGAAGGCGGTCATCGCCGACAGCGCCATCTTCACGCCCGGCAGCACGTCCGGCTTGGCGATGCCGAGCCCCGCGGCGCTCTGGCCGCAGAGATAGACGTCGACCTGATGGGCCAGCAGCTGCGCGATCAACGCGGCGTTCGCATTGACTGCCCCATCGCTCCGCTTCGCATAGGTCGCCGCATTGAGCAGATCGATCCCCGCTTGGCCGTGCACCACGATCGCGACATGGATGTTCGCCGCGGGCACCCCCGCCTCGGCATGCATGTTGATGAACCGCGCGACGCTGTCGAAGCCGCGGTTGACCTCCCCCGGCTTTGCCTTGTCCGACACATCGAACGCCACCTTGAAGATAGTGTCGCGCGGGATCGGCACGTCGCTGTCGACGGTCGCGATCTGCCCGTAGGTTGGGAAGACCAGCCCGGCGTGGAACGCCGATTGCGGTGCTGCGGTGGCGACGCCGGCCGATGCCAATGATGCCGCGGCCAGCACCGCGAGGACGAGCGGGATCCTCACGACACCGCCGCCTTGGCGGGGGTCTTTTTCTTCGGCGCAGCCGGTTTTTTCGCCGCCGGTTTTTTCGCCGCGGGCTTTTTCGCTAGTGCCTTCTTGGCGGGCTTCTTCTTGCCTTTGGCAGGCCCCTGCGCGGCGCGGGCGTCGATCAGTTGCGCGGCCTCTTCGAGCGTCAGCGCGTCCTGCTCGATCGATTTGGGCAGCGTCGCATTGGTCTCGCCGTCGGTGACATAGGGGCCGTAGCGCCCCTCCATCAGCTTGATCTCGAGCTCGGTGCGCGGATGGGGACCGAGAATCTTGAGCGGTTCGCGCGCGGCACCGCGCCCGCGGCCGCCGCCTGCCGCGGCTTCGGCCAGCTTGACGACCGCGGCGTTCATGCCGGTTTCGAACACGTCGGCGGTGGTCTGCAACCGCGCGTACTTGCCCGCGTGCTTGAGATAGGGGCCATAGCGTCCGATCGCGGCCTCGATCGGTTCGCCGGTTTCGGGGTGGATGCCGATCGTGCGGGGCAGTCCGAGCAGCTTCAGCGCCCATTCGAGATCGAGTTCGCCGATGTCCTTGGGGATCGACGCACGCTTGGCCTCCTTGCCGTCGCCGAGCTGGATATAGGGGCCGAACCGACCCGATTTGCGCTCGACCTCGAGCCCGGTCTCGGGATCCTTGCCGAGCCCTTCGGGCATCGTTTCCTCGCCCTCGCCGCCGGGCTGCGCAAAGCGGCGGGTGAACTTGCACTCGGGATAGTTGGAGCAGGCGATGAACGCGCCGAACTTGCCGCCGCGCAGCGCCAGCTTGCCCTCGCCGCAATTCGGGCACAGCCGCGGGTCGCCGCCATCGGCCTGATCGGGGAACAGATAGTCGCCGAGGAAGATGTCGAGCTCGGCGGTAACCTCGCTCGGCTTGAAGTCCATGACCTCGGTGGTGCGCGGCTTGAAGTCGCGCCAGAATGATTCGAGCACCGTCTGCCACGCCGCGCGGCCGCCCGAGACGTCGTCGAGCTCTTCTTCGAGGTCGGCGGTGTAATCATAGGCGACGTATTTCTCGAAGAAGCGTTCGAGGAACGCCGTCACCAGCCGACCCGATTCCTCGGCAAAGAAGCGGTTCTTCTCGATCCGGACGTACTCGCGATCCTTGAGCGTCTTGATGATCGAGGCGTAGGTCGAGGGGCGACCGATCCCGAGTTCTTCCATCCGCTTGACCAGCGACGCTTCGGAAAAGCGCGGCGCCGGCTGGGTGAAATGCTGTTCGGCGTCGATCGCTTTCTTGGCGGGGGCATCGCCCTCGCGCATCCGCGGCAGGCGGCGCGAATCCTCATCTTCGCTATCGTCGCGGCCTTCCTCGTACAGCGCGAGGAAGCCGGGGAAGAGGACGACCTGGCCAGTCGCGCGGAGCACGGTGCGCCCGGTGCCGTCGGCGAGCTCGATCGTCGTGCGCTCCATCCGTGCGGACGCCATCTGACTGGCGAGCGCGCGCTTGAACACCAGGTCGTAGAGGCGCGCGTGATCGCCGCCGCCGAACCGATCCGCGGTGAAATCGGTCGGACGGATCGCCTCATGCGCTTCCTGCGCATTCTTGGCCTTCGACTGATATTGGCGCGGCGCATCGGGGACGTAGCTGGCATCGTAGCGATCGGCGACCGCTTTGCGTGCCGCGCTGATCGCGCTCGAATCCATCTGGACGCCGTCGGTCCGCATATAGGTGATCGCGCCGTCCTCGTAGAGGCCCTGCGCGATCCGCATCGTATGATCGGCGGAGAAGCCGAGTTTGCGCGCGGCCTCTTGTTGCAGCGTCGAGGTGGTGAACGGCGGCGGTGGGTTGCGGCTAGCGGGCTTGGTCTCGACCGACTGGACCGCGAAGCGACCGTCGACGACTGCCTGTTTGGCGCGCATCGCATCGGCTTCGTTGCCGATCGACAGGCGATCGATCTTGTTGCCGTCCCACTGCGTCAGCCGCGCGACGAACGGCGTGCCGTCCTGTTCGAGGGTCGCGGTGACCGACCAATATTCCTGCGCGCGGAACAGTTCGATCTCGCGCTCGCGCTCGACGATCAGGCGGAGCGACACCGACTGGACGCGGCCTGCCGATTTCGCGCCGGGGAGCTTGCGCCACAGCACGGGCGAGAGCGTGAAACCGACGAGGTAATCGAGCGCGCGCCGCGCACGATACGCATCGATCAGGTCGGTATCGAGCTCGCGCGGGTGCTTCATCGCCTCGGTCACCGTCGCCTTGGTGATCGCGTTGAAGGTGACGCGCTGGACGTCCTTGGGCAGCGCCTTGCGCTTGGCGAGCACCTCCTGGACGTGCCACGAGATCGCCTCGCCCTCGCGATCGGGATCGGTGGCCAGGATCAGGCGGTCGGCGGTCTTGGCGAGATCCGCGATCGCCTTGAGCTGCTTGGCCTTGTCCGCATAATTCTCCCATTCCATCGCAAAGCCGTCATCGGGATTTACCGATCCGTCCTTGGGCGGCAGGTCGCGGACATGGCCGTAGCTCGCGAGCACGCGATAATCGGAGCCGAGATATTTTTCGATGGTTTTCGCCTTGGCGGGCGATTCGACGATGACGAGTTGCATGGCGGTGTTAAGCTGTCCTCACGTGTACGCGCGAGCATGGGGGCCATCGGGAAATCGCGTCAAGCGCGGGAATCATCGCGGGCGATCCTCGCGATCGGCGTCAATTCAGGCTGACGCGGCCCCCGGCGTGGCGATCGAGCCGCCCTGCCAGCTCCAGCTCGATCAGCACCGTCTGGACGATCGCGGGGGGCAGCGCCGCCTGGCGGATCAGTTCGTCGACATTGACCGGAACGGGGCCGAGCAGATCGACGACGCGGCGGCGATCGGTGTCGTCGGCGTCGTCGGGCGGGGGGCCGGCGAAGTCATCGACCGGCGCACGGACCGCGCGCGCATCGATCGGGCGAATCTGTTCGAGCGCGTCGGCAGCCGACTGGATCAGCGTCGCGCCGTCGCGAATCAACTGGTTGCATCCCTGCGCGCGCGGATCGAGCGGGCTGCCGGGGACCGCCATCACCTCGCGCCCCGCCTCACCGGCCAGCCGCGCGGTGATCAGCGAACCCGATCTGGGGGCGGCCTCGACCACGATCGTGCCGAGCGCAAGCCCCGCGATGATCCGGTTGCGATAGGGGAAGTGGCGCGCGCGCGGTTCGGTCCCGGGGGGTTGTTCCGCGATCAGCAGCGCGTCCCGTGCGATGCGTTCCTGGAGGTCGGCATTTTCGGGCGGGAAGACGACGTCGATCCCGCTCGCGACGACCCCGATCGTCGCGGTGTCGGCGCCGACATGCGCGGCGGTGTCGATCCCGCGCGCCAGCCCCGAGACGACGGTCGCGCCCTCGGCGGCGAGATCGTGGGCGAGATGGCGCGCGAACCGGCACGCCGCCGCCGATGCGTTGCGCGCGCCGACGATCGCGACGGTGGGCCGATGCGCCAGCACGATCGCACCGCGCACGATCAGCGCGGGCGGCGGGTTGTCGATCTCGGTCAGCAGCGCGGGGTAATCGGGGTCGCCGATGAACAGATACCGCGCAGCCAGCCGATCGGTCGCCGCCATCTCGCGTTCGATCGTCGCGGTGTCGGCGATCCGGGGCGGCTGGCCGCCGCCGCGGCGCGCGAGCATCGGCAACGCGTCGAGCGCCGCCTCCGCGGTCGCGAACCGGGCAATCAGCTGACGATAGGTGACGGGGCCGATCCCGGCAGTGCGGATCAGGCGGAGCTTGGCGAAAGCCCCGTCGTCCCGCCCGCGATCAGCCATGCTTGCGGCCGAGCCGAGGTTCGGTCCCGGCCAGCAGCCGTTCGATATTTTCCCCGTGCTTCCACAGCACGATCAGCGCGAGCACGAGCAGCAAGAGCACATACTCGAACCGGTCGAACAGCGCAGCGGAAACGGGCGTACTGACAGCCGCGACCATGCCGGCGACCGACGATACGCGCAGCGTCGCAATCAGTCCGAGCCACAGCACCGCGTACACCAACGCCAGCGGCCAGTAGAGCGCCAGCACGATGCCCATCAGCGTCGCGACCCCCTTGCCGCCTTTGAAGCCAAGCCATACCGGATAGCAATGTCCCAGGAATACCGCGGCGGCGGCGAGCACTTCGTTGCCGGGGAAGAGCCAGGCGACCAGCCAGACAGCGCCGGCCCCTTTGAACAAATCCAACACCAACGTGGCAGCGGCGAGCCCCTTGCGGCCGGTGCGCAGCACGTTGGTCGCGCCGATACTGCCCGATCCGATCGTGCGCAGATCGCCCGCCCCGAATGCGCGCGTCAGGAGCACCCCAAACGGAATCGCACCGAGGAAATACCCCAGGGCAAGCGCTGCTGCAGACGCGATCCAGACGTTTTCGGTTGCCAATCTTCCCCCTTGGTTTGCCGATCATATCGGTTACGTGACGAGTCGCCAACAACTTCGCTCAGCTTGGCCCCGCTCATCACCGCGGATATAGCGCGCGCATGAATGATCGCCCCATTCTCTTCTTCGATTCAGGTGTGGGCGGGCTGTCGATCGTCGCGGCCGCCCGCGCGCTACTGCCCGCCGCTCCGTTCGTTTACGCGGCGGATTCGGCGGGTTTCCCTTATGGCACGCGGTCCGAGGACGAGATTGCGGGACGGGTACCCACGCTGCTCGGGCGGCTGTGCGAACGCTATCGCCCACGGTTGATCGTGATCGCGTGCAACACCGCCTCGACGATCGCGCTCGGCAGCGTCCGCGCGGCGCTCGACGTGACGGTGGTGGGAACAGTGCCCGCGATCAAACCCGCCGCGGCGCTCAGTAAAACTCGCACGATCGGCGTGCTCGGGACCAACGCCACCGTCCGCCAAGCCTATGTCGACGATTTGGCGGCGCGGTTTGCGGCGGATTGCACGGTGCTCCGCCACGGATCGGCGGCGCTCGTCGAACTTGCCGAGGCGAAGCTGCATGGCCGCGCGATCGATCCCGCCGCCTATGCCGCGGCGATCGGCGGATTGCTGAACCAGCCCGGCGGCGACCGCATCGACGTGATCGTCAACGCATGCACGCATTTTCCGCTGGTCGAGCCCGAACTCGCGGCGGCGGCGGGCCGCCCGATTCAGTTCGTCGATGGTGCTACGGGGATCGCGCGGCGGATCGCCACGCTGACTGCGGGGCAGGAGTGGCCGCTGGCGCGCGGTGACGGGGTCGCGGTGTTCACCCGGCTGGGCGAACCGGAACGGGCGCTCGGGCCGGTGCTGGCAATGCGAGGCTTTGCGCGCCTGGAGACGCTGTAGGTCGCCGTGCCGCGACGGGGTGGCGCGGCGGGGCGACCTCAGGTTGCTCCGCATCGCCGCAAATCGCTGGAAATTCGTGCCCAACACCGCTATCTGGCGCGCCATGATCGTTGGTTCCGATTCCACTGACTCCGCCCCTGGTGGCGAAGGAGTCGATTACACGCGCGCGTTTGCGCAGGCGATCGACCGGCTTCATGCCGAAGGACGCTATCGGGTCTTTATCGACATTCTGCGCAACAAGGGTGCGTTTCCGAGCGCACGGTGCTTCGCGGGGCATAACGGGCCCAAGCCGATCACGGTGTGGTGTTCGAATGATTACCTCGCGATGGGGCAGCACCCCAAGGTGATCGCGGCGATGGAGGAGGCGCTCCACGACGTCGGTGCCGGATCGGGCGGGACGCGCAACATCGGCGGCAATACCCATTATCATATCGATCTGGAGCACGAACTCGCCGATCTCCACGGCAAGGAAGCGGCGCTGCTGTTCACCAGCGGCTACGTCTCGAACGAGGCGACGCTGGCGACGCTGGCGAAGATTCTGCCCGGCTGCATCATCTTTTCGGACGAGTTCAACCACGCCTCGATGATCGCGGGGATCCGCCATTCGGGGTGCGAGAAGCAGATCTTCCGCCACAATGATCTCGCGCAGCTCGAGGAACTGCTTTCCGCGGCCGATCCGGAGGCCCCCAAACTGATCGCGTTCGAGAGCGTCTATTCGATGGAGGGCGACGTCGCCCCGATCGCGGCGATCTGCGACCTTGCCGACAAGTACAACGCGCTGACCTATTGCGACGAAGTCCATGCGGTCGGGATGTATGGCCCGCGGGGCGGCGGGATTTCGGAGCGCGATGACGTCGCGGACCGGATCACGATCATCGAGGGGACGCTGGGCAAGGCGTTCGGGGTGATGGGGGGCTATATCGCCGCTGATCGCACGATCATCGACGTCATCCGCAGTTACGCGCCAGGCTTCATCTTCACCACCAGCTTGTCGCCGGTGCTGGTCGCGGGGGTGCTCGCGAGCGTCCGGCATCTGAAATCGTCGAGCGACGAACGCGACGCGCAGCATGCGGCGGCGGCGATGCTGAAACGGATGCTGAGCGAGGCGGGGCTGCCGGTGATGATCGGTGACACTCACATCGTGCCGGTGATGGTCGGCGATCCGGTCAAGGCGAAGAAGATCAGCGACGTGCTGCTCGCCGAATACGGCATCTATGTCCAGCCGATCAATTATCCCACGGTGCCGCGTGGCACCGAGCGGCTGCGCTTCACCCCCGGCCCCGCGCATGACGAGGCGATGATGCGCGACCTGACCGGGGCGCTGGTCGAAATCTGGGGACGGCTCGAGCTGCGCAAGGCGGCGTAGGCGGATCGACCGTCCGCGCCGCGCGACGTTGACGCGAGGCTACGCGCCTCCACGGCAACGGCAGCCGACGAGCGCCGGGGTGTTGGAAGGAATGGCGCGTTTCGCCCCAGGCCTTGCCGTTCGGCGTATCCAGGTCGGTTACCGAAAGCGGCCCCTTGTCGTTGACACCGCGGCTATGTTCCGCTCACCACCTTTGAACAAACGCGTGATCGGGATGCAATGGATTCAGAGCGCCTGTCGCCAACCAGGACCGTCGTCGCAGCCCAACTAGCGATCCTCTTCGTTGCCACAGCGATACTCATCCCCGCCGTGACGCCCGGCGAGGCGGTCACCGGCGGACTTTGGGTCAAGCTCGCCTTCTTGGCGCGGGTGGCGGTTCTCGTCACACTCGCGACCTGGATGTTACGCCGAAGGTCGCTTGGCTGGTCGGACATGGGCTTGAAACGTCCGGAATGGCGACGCTTCCTGATCGCGCTGCCAGTAGGACTATTAATCGTTTTCCTCTTCTCCAAGGTCACTGCCGTCCTGCTGCCGCACGTGGGACTGAAGCCTCCCGACCATTCGATGTTCGCGCCGATAAAGGGGAATCTGGGGCAGTATTTGTTCTTGCTTCTTCCAGTCACCGTCGGGACCGCCGCATTCGGCGAGGAGTTGCTCTTCAGGGGGTTTATAACGGATGCGTTGAGCAGGTTGTTCAATCGACCCGGCATAATCTCGTCGATAATCGCCATCACTGCACAAGCCCTCATATTCGGGGGCCTGCACTTCTACCAAGGCTTGGGCGGCGTTGTCGTGACGGGGGTCATCGGGCTGGGCCTTGGTCTGACCTGGCTTATATCTGGCCGCAATCTCTGGGCAGGCATCATCATTCACGCACTGCTTGACGGGGCCGGGATGACAGCAATCTATCTTGGTTACGTTACCGCCTGATTGCCAGCGGAGCGCTCCCGCGATCGGATTTCGGCATGGCATATTCTCCGCGCCAACGTCCGCAAACACGATGCGCGTTCCTTCAAGCCGTCTTTCCGCATTCCACCACTATCGGCCATTACGGTGCGTTGACCAGACGTGCTGCGCGGCATCCTAGCCGCGTCCGCCGCCTCTCACTGGCCGCGCTTGGCGGCTTCCTTGGCGGCATTGGGGTCGATCGAGGGCGCGCCCATCGCAGGGGTGCCCGTATTGGCCAGGTCACCGGCAGCGGCGCGCGGCGCAGCCTCGGCCGCGTTCCCCGCCGGGCTCGTGCTGTTGTCCGGCGCCCCAGCCGCTGGTGGTGCGGGCAGCGGCAGGTTCGAACCCTGCTGGTTCAGATAGAGGATGACGTTGGCGCGGTCCTGCGCATTGCCGAGGCCCGCAAAGGTCATCTTGGTGCCGCTGGCAAATTTGCGCGGGCTCGTCAGCCAGGCGTTGAGCTTGTCGAAGTCCCACGCTCCACCCACGCTCTTGAGCGCGTCGGAGAAGGCGTAGCCGCCCTTGCCCTGTGCAATCGCCTCGCCGACCGTGGCGTAGAGGTTCGGGCCGATGCCGTTCGCGCCGCCCTGATTGACGGTGTGGCAGGCCGCGCACTTCTTGAAGACCTCGGCGCCCTTGGCGGGATCCGCGGAGGCGAGCAGCGTCGCGATTGGCACCTCGGCGACCGCGCCGGCTGCGCCCGCTTCCTGGACGCCCTCGATCGGGTAGCCCATCTTTTCGGGGCGCTCCCCGTGGTAGATCATGCCGCCGACGATCGACAGGCCCAGTGCGGCGCCGCAGGCGGCCAGCGTCCAGCCGGCGATCGTGTTGGTCCGATTATCCATTGCGCGCGAGGGCCCCCGATATGGTCTAGGCTTGGAAGAAAGCTCGGTTCCCCATAGAAAAGGCAGAAGGCCACCGCAAGGTGCGCTTGTCGTGCCGCGCAACCGACCCTACGCCGCGGCGATGGAAAGTTTTGCTGGTCCCGCGTTACCGATCGTTGCCGCAATGGCCGCCGCCGCGGCCGCCGAGCCCGGCCGCGCGGTCGCGTTTCAAGGCGCGCCGGGGGCGAACAGCCACATCGCCGCGATCGAGGCGTTTCCGCGCGCGCTGCCGCTGCCGTGCTTTTCGTTCGAGGATGCGATCGACGCGGTGAAGGCGGGCGATGCCGATTGCGCGATCATTCCGATCGAGAATTCGCTCCACGGGCGCGTCGCCGACATCCATTTCCTGCTGCCCGAATCGGGGCTCGTCATCACCGGCGAACATTTCCTGCCCATCCGCTATGCGCTGATGGGGACGGGCACCCGCGCCGATGTGCGCCAGGCGATGAGTCATCCGCAGGCGCTGGGGCAGTGCCGCCACTGGCTGAAGGCGCACGCCATCCAGCCGGTCGCGTATCCCGATACCGCGGGTGCGGCAGCGGTCGTGGCGGAACGCCGCGATCCCCGCATCGCCGCGCTCGCGCCGCCGGGGGCAGCCGACATCTATGACCTGACTCTGTTCGACCACGACATTGCCGACGCCGACCACAATATGACGCGGTTCGTCGTGCTGGCGCGCGGCGGGAAGCCACCGGCTGGAACCGGCGGAGGGGAAGGGCGCGCGTGGATGACAACGCTGGTCTTCGAGGTGAAGAACGTTCCCGCCGCACTCTACAAGGCCATGGGGGGCTTTGCGACCAACGGGGTCAACATGACCAAACTCGAAAGCTACCAGCGCGGCGGCAGCTTCGCGGCGACCGAATTCTATGCCGACATCGTCGGCAAGCCCGGCGACGAGAATGTCGACCGCGCGCTGGAGGAACTGGGCTTCCAGTCGAAATGGCTGCGGGTGCTCGGCACCTATCAGCAGGCGCGTGCGCGGCCGTAGTGAAGCGCTAAGCAGACAGCGGTCTATTACATAGATCCGTTCGTGCTGAGCATGTCGAAGCGCGGTGGGGCTCATGCCCGTCGACAGGCTCAGCGCGAACGGAGCACGGGCGGATCAACCAAAGTAGCGAATGCCTACTTCAGCCTGCCGCCCACACCGTGAGCAGGGTGTGCGCGATCGCGTAAGGGGGCGGTGCGATAAACGCGCCGTCCTCGCCCGCCAGGATGCGGCGAACCTCGTCGCGAGGAACCCAGATCGCGTCTTCGAGCTCGTTGGCATCGACGCTGAGCGCATCGTCGTCGGCGGTCGCGACGCACGCCATCATCAGCTGCGAGGGGAAGGGCCAGGGCTGACTCGCGATGTAGCGGACGTCGCGGATACGGACGCCAGCTTCCTCGTGGATTTCGCGTGCGACCGCTTCCTCGACCGATTCGCCGGGTTCGAGGAAGCCCGCAAGCGCCGAATAGCGCCCCGGCGGCCAGCCCTTGCCGCGCCCGAGCAGCGCGCGCCCGTCATGCTCCGCGATCATGATCACGACGGGGTCGACGCGCGGGAAATGCTCCGCACCGCACTGCGGGCAGGATCGACCCCAGCCTGCGCGGAACAGCGTCGTCGCGGTGCCGCAGCGCGCGCAGAAACCGTGGCGTAGATGCCAGTCGATCAGGCTGCGCGCGGCGGCATAGGTCGCCGCTTCGCCCGGTGCGAGGCTGGCGAGCGCGCCCATCAGCGCGGGGTTGCGCATCGCGGGCAGGACGTCGTGGCGCAGCTCCGGCAGCAACGCTACGAAATGCGCGCGCCCGTCGCCGATCCCGAGCAGGATCAGTTCGGCCTCCGCGGGTGCGTCGGCCAGCGTCGTCCAGGTGAGCTGGGCGTCGTCGGCGATCGCGGGGATCAACCCGTCGAGGCTCAACAGCCGCGCGCGCCAGTCGATCGTCGCGGCCAGCGCGGCGGGATCATGGCGAAGGTGATCGGCGCGATCGAGCGTGCCGCCGGTAAACCCCGGGACGACCGTCATCGGCGGAATTTGGCCACGTCCTTTGCCAGCGCGGCGACCGCTTCGGTGCGCAACGGCCATTGTTCGCCGGGGAAATAATTGACCATGATCGCGCCGCGCGCGCGCTTGGCGGGATCGACGAACGCGATCGTGCCCGCCGCGCCGCCCCAGCCATAGGTGCCCTTCGACGGGAAGCCGCCGGGGCCATCGGTGAGGTAGACCGTGCCGCCCGCGCCGAAGCCAATCTCCGCCGCCACAGGACGCGTCGCGCCGCCACCGGTCGATCCGTTGCCGTTGACGTTGCCGAGGCCGGGAAATTTGACCCCGTTGGGAAGCAGGTTCGACATCATCAGCTTTGCGGTTTCGGTCTTCATGATGCGGATGCCGTCGAGCGTGCCGTAGTTCTGGAGCATATCGAGGAAGCGATCGTAGTCGCGGGCGCTCATGACGAGCCCGGCACCGCCGTAGGGAAAGCTTGGCGGAGCGGTGAAGGGAGACGTCGCGGGGGGGTCGAACGGCACCATCTGAGCCCCAACAAACACGACCGTCGTCGCGAGTCGTTTGAGATCCCGCTGTGGCACCGTCCAGAAGCTCGACTGCATCTTCAGCGGCGCGAAGATGCGGGTATTGACGAACTGGTCGAACGGCATTCCGGCCGCGACCTCGATCACCCGGCCCATGACATCGAGCCCGATCGAATAATGCCATTTCGTCCCCGGCTGATAGACCAGCGGTATGGTCGCCACGCGGTTGGCGAATTCCTCGAGGCTGGCGGGGCGGACCTTGCGCATCTGCGCCTCCATCGCCGCATTGACCTCCGCGGGGAGGATGCCTTTTGCCTCGTACAGTTTGAGGAGAGGCCCCTTGGCGCTGATGTTGTAGCCGAGGCCGGAGGTATGCGTCATCAGTTCACGGATCGTGATTTCGCTTGTGGCGGGAACCGCGGCGAGGCTGGTATCCGGATCGGTCAGCACCGTCATCGTCTTGAAAGCTGGGATGTATTTGCTGACCGGATCGTCGAGCCCGATCTTGCCCTCCTCGATCAGGATCATCGCGGCGGTGGCGGTGATCGGCTTGGTCATCGAATAGACCCGCCACAGCGAATCGGGACCGGCGGGGAGCGCGTCGGGACCAAGCCCGATCCGACCGGCCGCGGGATAAAGCGTGGGCAACGCGCCCAGCCCATAAGCGGCGACGATGCCGGGCATCTTGCCGTCCCGGACATAGCCGTCGAACAACGCCTGGGTGTCGGGCAGCAAGACCGCGGCGGGCAGCCCGCGCGGCGACAGCGCGGCGATCGGCGTGCGGGGTGGGCTGGTCCGGGCGCGAAGCGGTGCCGGGGGCGCGGTTTGGGTCGCGGCGTGAGCTTGGGCTTGGGGCAGCGCTTCGATCTCACCGCCGACCGCGGCGGTAGTGGCGAGCGCGATCGCGCCCGTGGTAACGATCCAGATACTGCGCTTCACGATGTTCTCCCTATCGCCGCTGCGGCCTTGGCGAAGAGGGTTGGCAATCCGGCCGCGTCGAGCGTCGCGATCGGCCACCATTCGCCCTCCCCTTCGTCATGGTCGGGCGCTTGATGCGCCTCGATGCGGGCGACCGCAAGCGCGAGATCGATGTCGAAATGGGTGAACGTGTGTTGGACCGTCTCACCGAGCATGCGCCAGTCCGCCGCGGCGGGTGCCGCATCGAGACCCGGCGGCGAATCGACCCACGGCCCGGTCGGCAGCGCCCGCATGCCGCCGAGCAGCCCGGTCGGCGGGCGCCGCACCAGCATCACCGCGGCTTCTCGCTGCAACCAGAAAATCGTGCCGTGCCGGTGCGGGCGCAACCTTCGTGCGGCCTTGACCGGCATCGTCTCGGGATCGCCCGCCGCGAACCCCGCGCACGCCGGGCGGAGTGGGCAGAGCAGGCAGCGTGGGATCCGCGGCGTGCAGATGCCCGACCCCAAATCCATCATCGCCTGCGCGAAATCACCCGCGCGCGCGGCGGGCGTGATCGTCTCGGCGGCGGCGCGGATCGCGACGCGAGCGCTCGGCAGCGGCGCGCGTATCGCAAACAGCCGGGCGACGACGCGCTCGACATTGGCGTCGACGACGACCGCGCGCTCGCCGAACGCGATCGCGGCAACCGCAGCGGCGGTGTACGCGCCCAATCCTGGCAGCGTCCGCAGTTCGGCCTCGGTGCGCGGGAATTCCCCACCGTGGACGGTCACCACGACCTTGGCCGCGGCGACCAGATTGCGTGCCCGCGCGTAATAGCCGAGCCCCGCCCAGGCGGCCATGACGTCCTCGTCGCGCGCCGCGGCCAGGCTCGCGAAATCGGGCCAGCGCGCGACCCAGGCAGCGAAGCGCGGGCGGACGGCGGCGACGGTGGTCTGCTGGAGCATCACCTCCGACAGCCAGACGCGATAGGGGTCGGGGGTTTCGCCCGGCTGCGCGCGCCACGGCAGGTCGCGTCGATGCGCGTCGTACCAGCCGAGCAGCGGACCCGCGATGTCGGGTGCGATCTTGGGTGGCGACGAAGAGCGCTTGGCGTCCACCGCCCCGCTATGGCATGGGTGGCGACATGAGCAAGCGCGTCCGCGCCCCCCGCGCGGAATCCCGATCCGAGCCCGAACGGCAGAACCGCAGCCGCGCGGTCGCCGAACTGCTGCCCGCGATCGGCGGCGCGGCGTTCCGCAAGTTCGGCTTTGTCCAGAGTTCGATCGTCAGCCGGTGGCCGGAGATCGTCGGAGAGACATGGGCGGATGCCTCCGCCCCCGAATCGATCCGCTTCCCGCTGGGGCAGAAGAGCGAGGGAGTGTTGACGCTGACCGTCCGTGGCGCGCACGCCCCGATGATGCAGCATGTCGCGCCCGAGATCATCGAGCGGGTCAACCGCTTCTTCGGCTATGCCGCGGTCGCCAAGCTGACGATCCGCCAGGGCGAGGTCGCCAAGCGCCGCGTCCCTGCAGCGCCGCCGTCGGAGCGCCCGGTGCCCCCCGAACTCGGCAACGAGCTCAAGGGAATCGCAGATCCCGAATTGCGCGCAGTGCTCGAATCGCTCGCCGCCGGGGTGGCGGCGACCCGTGGCCTTCCCAAGATAGGGTGATATGATGCGGTGGGTATTCGCGTTCCTTTCAGTCTTCCTGCTGACCGCCGCAGCGCCGAGCCGCGATTGGTCGGCGGTGACGACGCGGCTGCCTAGCGGGGCGATGCTGACCGGCAACCCCGCCGCGCCGCTCAAACTGGTCGAATATGGCAGCTATACCTGTTCGCACTGCGCTGCGTTCGCGGCCGAGAGCGAGCAGGTTCTGAAAAACGAGATGATCCGTCACGGATCGGTTTCGCTCGAATATCGCCACATGATCCGCGACCGACTCGATCTGGGCGCGGCGCTGCTCGCACGCTGCGGGGGCCCCCGCCGCTTCGCGCGCGCGTCGGCGGCGATCTTCGCGTCTCAGCCGACCTGGCTCCAGACGGCGATCGATTGGTCGCCGAAACATCCTGAAGTCGCCGCGTATCCGCCGCTAAAACAAGCGCGGGCGCTCGCCGACGGATCGGGTTTGACCAGGCTGATGATGGCGCGCGGGCTGACCGCGCCGCAGGTCGCCGCCTGTTTGGCCAGTAGCAAGGAGGCCGACGCGATCGTCAAGCTGACCGCGGACGCGCCGGCCGGGGTCACCTCGACCCCGACATTCTATCTCAATGGCGCGTTGCAGCCGCCAAGTGGCTGGGACGGACTCGAACAGACCCTGCGCGCCAAAGGCGCCAAGTAATGGAGCTACTCCGCATGAAATTTCTGACCGCGCTTTTCCTGTTGCCGCTGGCGCTGGTCGCCTGTTCCAAGGGGAATTCGACCGCGAACGTCACCGCCGCGCCCGTCGCCGCCGCCGCCGCGCCCGCGGGGCAGAAGTGGCAGGATGTCGTCGCCAAAACCGAGCAAGGCTATCGCATGGGCAACCCCGACGCGCCGGTGAAGCTCATCGAATACGGCGCGCGGCTGTGCCCTGGGTGCGCGCAGTTCGCCAAAACCGCGTTCCAGCCACTGATCGCGAACTACGTCTCGACCGGCAAGGTAAGCTTCGAATTCCGCGACTTCCTGATCCATGGTCCGGCCGAACTCGCGCTCGCGACGCTGGGGCAGTGTGGCGGACCGGGTTCATTTTTCCCGATTCTCGAACAGACCTATGCCGATCAGCAGACGTTCATCGAAAAATGGCAGGCGATGGCGCCCGCGCAGCAGCAGACCGCGGGCAAGTCGCCCGGCCAGATCATGACCGACTATGCGAGCGCGATGGGCGCGATCGATTTCGTCAAGCAGCGCGGCATTCCCGAAGACAAGGCGCGCGGCTGTCTGAAGGATGAAAAGGCGCTCAATGACATCACCGCGGTGACCGAAAAGGCGGGCGGCGACGGCACCGTCACCAGCACGCCGACGATTATCGTCGATGGAAAAACGATCGAGAACCCGACCTTTGAAAACGTCGAGCAGGCGCTGAAGGCAGCGGGCGCGTAGGTTTTATTTGGGCCGGTTCCGCCATCTAGAATAAAAAGGCGCGGCGGGGGGCGCCGCCATGCAGATCAAACGGCTGAGGATTGCCGGGTTCAAGAGCTTCGTCGATCCTGCCGACCTCAGGATCGAACGCGGGCTGACGGGGGTCGTCGGCCCCAATGGCTGCGGCAAGTCGAACCTGCTCGAAGCGCTGCGCTGGACGATGGGAGAAGCCAGCGCGAAATCGCTCCGCGGCGCGGGGATGGAGGACGTGATCTTCGCGGGCACCGCGACCCGCCCGCCGCGCGATTTCGCCGAAGTGTCGATCCTCGCGGAAATCGCGGGCGACGAGACGGAGATCGTCCGCCGAATCGAACGCGGCGCGGGTAGCGCGTACCGGATCGACGGACGCGACGTGCGCGCCAAGGATGTGGCGCTGCTGTTCGCCGACGCCGCCACCGGCGCCCACTCTCCGGCGCTCGTCAGCCAGGGCAAGATCGGCGCGGTGATCGCGGCCAAGCCGGCGGACCGCCGCGCGATGCTCGAAGAAGCGGCGGGGATTGCGGGGCTCCACGTGCGCCGCCGCGATGCCGAACAGAAGCTCCGCGCGACCGAGGCGAATCTGACGCGGCTCGACGAGATCATTGCCGATCAGGACGCGCGTGCCGCGGCGCTGAAACGCCAGGCGCGTGCGGCCGAACGCTATCGATTGGTTTCCGCCCAAATTCGCGTCGCCGAGGCGCGGATGATCTTCGCGCGCTGGCGCGATGCGGTCGCCGCCGCCGATGTCGCCAGGGCGGAGGCCGCGGTTGCTGACGAGCAGGTGCAGGTGACGGCCAATGCGAGCGCCGTGGCCGCCACGTCTCAGCGCGAGGCCGCCGAGACAGTCGTGAGTGCGCGCGCCGCCGCGCTCGCCGCTCGCGACTGCGCGGGAGAGGCCGCGCACCGGCTCGCCACGCTCCACACCGAATACGCCACCGTCCAACGGCGGATCGCCGATCTTGCCGATGCCGCGCGGCGGATGACCGACGATCGCGCGCGCGAAGGTTCGCTGGCGCGAGACGCCGCGGAGGCGC
>JALYTW010000012.1 GCA_030854075.1 Pseudomonadota bacterium | reverse complement strand
CTGCGTGCGATCGATAGCGTGACGCCGGAGATATATGCGACCTTGCGGCCCTATGTTTGCACCAAACCCAAGGCGGAGCTGTCGCGGATCAACGTCAACACGATCCAGCCCGAGCAGGCGGCGCTGGTCGCGATGCTCTATCCGGATACGATGAGCGCCGCGCAGGCGCAGACGCTGCTGGTCCGGCGTCCCCCCGATGGTTATCCAAGCGTCGCGAGCTTTCTCAATGGTGCGAGCGGGATGGTGCCGGACACCGGTGGCGACGGGCAGCTCGCGGTAACGTCGGGCTGGTTCGCGCTGACGATCGACGTCAATCTGGGTTCGACCCAATTGAAGGAACACGCGCTGATCGATGCGACGCGGCTTCCCGCGCGGCTCGTATCGCGCCAATGGGGCGAGCAGACATGACCACGCTGCTCTTCCTCCCGTCGAAAACGCGCCCCTACCGGTGGGTGATGCTCGCCGATGACAAGGTCACCGGTGAAGGCGAGGGTGTGCCTGCTGATGGCACCGGGGGGTCTGTGATCGCGATCGCCCCGGCCGACGCGGTGACGCTTCACTGGGCCGAGCTGCCCAATCGGTCGGCCGCGCAGGCGACCGCGGCGGCGCGCCTGGTAGTGGCGGAGGCAAGCGCAACACCGCTCGGCGAACTCCACGTTGCGGTCGGCGACGAGGGCATAGCGAACCGCCCGATCGCGGTCGTCGCGGCGGGGTCCATGCGCGAATGGCTTGCAAGCCTGGCGGCGGCCGGCATCGATCCTGTCGCGATGATTCCGGCGCCCATGCTGCTGCCGCGGCCCGAAGCGGGGTACATCCGTGCTCAGCCCGGCGGCGAGGGTGTCGTGCGCGGCCCCGCGCTGGGGTTCGCCGACGAAGCGCGGCTGACCGAGCTCGTCACCGGCGGAATTGAACCCGACGACCTTGATCGCGAGGCACTGACTGCTGCGCTGATCGCGAACGCGGCGACGCCGTCGCTTGACCTGCGGCAGGGCATGTTCGCGCGGCGGCGGCGGGTGACGCTCGACTGGGCGCTGATCCGGCGGCTGGCGGTGCTGACCGCGGCGATCCTGCTGGTCACGCTTTCGATCGATCTGATCCGTATCGCCAAATATAGTCTCGGCGCGGACGCGATCGCGGCGCGTGCCGACGCACTGGGTGCGACTGGGCTGTCGCGTGGCGAGACCGTGACGGATGTCGACCGTCAGCTTGGCGAGAGATTGTCGGACATGCGTGGCCCGGGTGCGGGATTCACGACTACCGCGGCCGCGGTCTATGCGGTCGTGCGGGCAGTGCCGGGGATCGAGCTGACTGGGCTCGATTTTTCACCCAACGGATCACTGCGGTTGTCGGTCACGGCCGAGCGCGAATCGTTGCCGACCGATTTCAAGCGCGCGCTCGAGGCGGCAGGGTTCGACGTCACCGCCAGCGTGTTCAGCGCCGCGAACGGACGCGTGGCGGGAGAGATGACGGTGACGCGATCATGACGGGAGTGAGGGCATGGTTCATCGCCCGGTCGTTGCGCGAGCGGCGATTGTTGCTGGTGATGGCGGGGCTGCTGGTCGTCACGATCCTGTGGGCGGGGATCATCATCCCGATCCGGGACGGGCTCGAGACGTCGCAGGCGCGCTATGGCGATGCGGTGATACGGCTTGCGACCACCCGCAGCGAGGTCGATTCGATCAAGGCATCCGGACGGCGCCCCGCGCTGACCGCAAGTCTCGCCGACACCGTTCGCGCGACGGCCGACCAGATGGGGTTCGGGATCGCGACGCTGGACGAACAGGGTGCCGGGCAAATCCATCTGACGATCCAGACAGCTCGGCCAGGGGCGTTGTCGCGGTGGCTCGCGGCCCTCGAAGCGCGCGGCATTCTGGTCGACGCGGCGACGCTGCGCGACAACGGTGATCGAAGCGTCGGCGCGGACCTGGTGCTGAAAGCGCGCGCGACGTGACGCGGCTACGTCTTCGCACTCGCCCCGCGGTGTTGTTTGCGGGACTGCTCGCATTCGGGCTCGTCGGCTTCATGCCTATGCGGCTCGCGCTGGGCTGGGCTGGGCTGGGCGAAGAGGGATTCACCGCGCGGCGCGTGAGCGGCAGCATCTGGGACGGGGCGATCCAGGACGCGAGGTTCGGCGAAGTCGCGCTCGGTTCGTTGAAGGCGAGCATATCGCCGCTTTCCCTTTTGATCGGGC
>JALYTW010000009.1 GCA_030854075.1 Pseudomonadota bacterium | reverse complement strand
GTGCGTGCGGCGTCGGCCCACGCCATCAGCTCGCCGAACTCGCCGCTGAGCGCCGCCGACACGGAGGGGACCGCCCCGTCGAACACCTGGCCGCTCGCGCCGTCGAGGGTGATCACGTCACCCTTCTTCAGCGTGACCGTCTCGGTGGGGCGACCGAGGTCGTCGTAGACGGTGATGGTCATCGTCTGGTGCTCGTAGTTGACGGCGATGGCCGACGACCCGGCGACGCACGCCTTGCCCATCCCGCGGGCGACGACGGCGGCGTGGCTGGTCATCCCGCCGCGCGCGGTGAGGATGCCCTTGGCGGCGTGCATCCCGTGGATATCCTCGGGACTGGTCTCGGTGCGGACGAGGATCACCGCTTCGCCCGCGGCGGCACGCTTTTCCGCTGTGTCGGCGTCGAACACCACGGTGCCCGATGCCGCGCCGGGGGACGCGGGCAGGCCCTTGGCGATCACGTCGCGGACCGCGGCTGGATCGAGCGTCGGGTGGAGCAACT
This sequence comes from Pseudomonadota bacterium, assembly GCA_030854075.1. Classification (GTDB taxonomy): domain Bacteria; phylum Pseudomonadota; class Alphaproteobacteria; order Sphingomonadales; family Sphingomonadaceae; genus Sphingomonas. The sequence goes on along the minus strand of JALYTW010000009.1, from coordinate 30,199 downwards.
GGTCGAGCGCCATCGGATCGACGCGCAGGATCGCTTCCTCGCGGGTGATCAGCCCCTCGCTCGCCATGTCGACCGCGATCTTGAGCGCGGCCTTGGCGGTGCGCTTACCGGTGCGGGTCTGGAGCATCCACAATTTGGTCTTTTCGACCGTGAATTCGATGTCCTGCATGTCGCGGTAATGGCGTTCGAGGGTGTCGAACACGCCCGCGAGCTGGGCATAGACCTCGGGCATCGCCTCTTCCATCGCGGCGGGCTTGGCACCGGCTTCTTCGCGCGCGGCCTTCGTCAAATATTGCGGGGTGCGGATACCGGCGACGACGTCCTCGCCCTGCGCGTTGATCAGGAATTCACCGTAATAGGCGTTGTCGCCCTTCGACGGATCGCGGGTAAAGGCGACCCCGGTGGCGGAGGTATCGCCCATGTTGCCGAACACCATCGCCTGGATGTTGACCGCGGTACCCCAGCTGCCCGAAATGTCGTTGATCCGGCGATACACCTTCGCGCGATCGGCGTTCCACGAACCGAACACCGCGGCGACCGCGCCCCAGAGCTGGTCGTGGACGTCCTGCGGGAAGGGCTTGCCCCATGCCTTCTCGACGAGGCGCTTATATTCGCCGACCAGCGCCTTGAGGTCCGCGGCGGTCAGCTCGGTATCGAGATAATAGCCGTTGTCTTCCTTGGCGATCTCCAGCGCTTCCTCGAACGCACCGTGATCGAGTTCGAGGACGACATCGGCGTACATCTGGATGAAGCGGCGATAGCTGTCCCACGCGAAGCGTTCGTCGCCCGACCCGGTCGCGAGCCCCTCGACCGTTACATCGTTGAGCCCGAGGTTGAGGACGGTGTCCATCATCCCCGGCATCGACACGCGTGCGCCCGAACGGACCGAGACGAGGAGCGGGTTGGCGGGATCGCCGAAGGTCTTGGCCGTCACGCCCTCAATATGCGCGATGCCGGCGGCAACCTCGTCGCGGAGCGAATCGGGAAAGCGCTCGCCCTCGTCATAATAGCGCGTGCACATCGCGGTCGAGATCGTGAAACCCGGCGGCACCGGGAGCCCGATCGAGGCCATCTCCGCCAGGTTCGCGCCCTTGCCGCCGAGCAGATTCTTGTCGCCCTTGCCGCCATCCGACACCCCGCCGCCGAAGCGATAAACATACTGCGTCATTTTCAATCCCTGCTCGCTGAATGGACTTCCGGGGAGGCGAAGTGGAGAAAGTGGAGAGCGTCGCGCGGTTTTCGCTCAGCCCTCGATTTTGGAGAAATCGGCGACGCCGTGCACCGCATCGCGAACGCGGGCGAGCAGTGCCAGCCGCGCAGCGCGCTTGTCCCGGTCGGGATCGTTGACGGTCACGCTGTCAAAGAACGCATCGATCGGCGCGCGCAACGTGGCGAGCGCCGCCATCGCGCCCTCGAAATCCTCTTGCCCGACCGCATCGGCGGCGGCGGGCTCGGCGATGTCGAGCGCGGCGATGAGCGCACTCTCTGCCGGTTCGGGCGTGTAGGACAGCGGAATCTTTCCTTCTCCCCCTGTGGGAGAAGGAGGGAGCGACGCAGTCGCGGAAGGATGAGGGGGAGTGAGGGTCGCAACGCTAGCGTCCCCCTCACCCTTCCCATCCGCTGGCGCGGACGGGTCCCTTCCCTCTCCCACAGGGGGAGAGGGAGATTCGTACCCTTCCTTCTTCAAAATATTCGCGGCGCGCTTGTAGCCGGCAAGGAGATTGGTACCGTCATCGGTGCCGATGAACGCCTGCAGCGCGTGGACGCGCGCGAGGAGGCGGACGAGATCGTCCTCACCCCCGAGCGCGAACACCGCGTCGATCAGGTCGTGACGGACGCCTGCTTCGCGCTGCTGGACTTTGAGGCGGTCGATAATAAACAGTAGAACATCGCCCGCGGCCTTACTGGCGTGAGCAATTAGGCTCTTGAACGGCTTCTCACCAAGCTGACTGCGCAGAACCTCGACTGACGCAGTGCGACCAGCTCGCGACGCCTCTGCGCCAAGAGCATCTAGAGCTACCGCTGCAGTTTCCAATGTCTCAGATAGCCGCCTGAATTCAATGTTCTTAGCGACTGCCCAAGTTGCTTCGAAAGAAACTTCAAGCAGGTACAATCGCAAAGAACTCGATTCTAGAAGGCGCAATATGCCAAGGGCTGCACGACGCAACGCAAACGGATCCTTCGATCCGGTAGGTCGCTGATCAATCAAGAAAAACGCCGCAATCGTATCCAGCTTGTCCGCCAAGCTCACCGCCACCGTGACCGGATCGGTGGGAACGTCATCGCCCTGCCCGACCGGCTTGTAATGGTCGCGGATCGCGGCGGCGACGCGGGGGTCTTCGCCCTGCGCCAACGCGTAATAGCCACCCATCAGGCCCTGGAGCTCGGGGAATTCGCCGACCATGCCGGTGACGAGGTCCGCTTTCGCGAGCCGCGCGGCGCGTTCGGCGAGGTCTGCTAATTCCTCCCCGCTTGCGGGGAGGGGGACCGCGCCGGAGGCGGGGTGGAGGGGGTTATCCACGAGCGCTGCGCTGCGTGCCGCACCCCCTCCACCAGCTTCGCTGGTCCCCCTCCCCGTGCCGGGGAGGATTATTTTCTCTTCGACCAGCCACCTTGCCAGTTTGGCGACGCGGTCGACCTTGTCCGCCACCGTGCCGAGCTTTTCGTGGAAGACGATCTGGCCGAGCTTCTCCGCCTGAACGTCGAGCGGCACCTTGAGATCGGTGTCGTAGAAGAATTTGGCGTCGGACAGTCTCGCCGCGAGGACCTTGCGGTTGCCCTCGACGATCGTCGTGCCGCCGTCGGTCGCATCGATGTTGGCGGTGCAGACGAAGGCGTTGGCCAACGCCCCGTCGGCATTACGGCAGACGAAATATTTCTGGTTCACGCGCGCGGTGAGCTGGATGACTTCGGGCGGGACATCGAGATAGGCGGCATCGAACCGGCCCAAGAGCGGCACCGGCCATTCGGTGAGCCCGGCGTTTTCGGCGACGAGGCCTTCGTCCTCGATCAGGTCGAGCCCCGCCTCGGCGGCGAGCGCGTGGGCGCGGGTGCGGACAGCCAAGCGGCGTTCGTCCTGGTCGACGATGACGTGGCAGGCGCGGAGTTTCTCGACGTAATCGCCCGCGGAGCCGATCGTGATCTGATACGGGTGGTGGAAGCGATGGCCCAGCGTCGCGGCTCCGCTGGTGGTGCCCGCGATCTCGACGGGAACGATCGCGTCGCCGAACAGCGCGACGATACCGTGCAAGGGGCGGACCCAGCGCAGGGATTCGGTGCTCACCGACGCGTCGCCCCAGCGCATCGACTTGGGCCAGGGGAACGCGCGGATGATCGCGGGGATCGCCTCGGCGAGAACATCGGCGGTGGCGCGACCGGGCTTGTCGACGACCGCATACCAGACGCCGTCGCGGTCGGTGAGCTGATCCTGGGTGAGGCCGGTCTTGCGGAGGAAACCGTCGAGCGCCTGCGGGTGAGCGCTGGTGCGGGGGCCTTTGGTCTCTTCGCTAACCGCTTCTGTCTCGGTCGGCAAGTCGCGCGCGATCAGCGCGAGGCGGCGCGGGGTGGCATAGGTGGTGATCGCGCCGGTCGCGATCCCTGCCTTGGCGAGTTCGGTGGCGAAAAGCTTGGCGAGATCATCGCGCGCACGATCCTGCATCCGCGCGGGAATTTCTTCGGAGCGGAGTTCGAGGAGGAAATCGGTCATGCCACGTTCCACTTGGGATGGCGCGTGTTCCAGTCGTCGGCGTGCTTGTCGATCCACGCGGCGCAGGCGCCCTTCGCGAGGTCGCGGACGCGGCCCATATAGGCTTGGCGTTCGGCGACCGAGATGACGCCGCGCGCCTGCAGCAGGTTGAAGACGTGGCTGGCCTTGATCGCCTGTTCGTAGGCGGGGATCGGTAGTTTGGCGCTGAGCGAATTCTCGGATTCGGCGACGTGCTTGCGGAACAGGTCGAACAAGGCATCGGTGTCAGCGACCTCGAAATTCCAAGTCGACATCTCGACCTCGTTTTCGTGGAACACATCGCCGTACGTCACGCCTGAATTGTTGAACGCGAGATCGTACACGCTGTCCTTGTTCTGGATGTACATTGCGAGGCGTTCGAGACCGTAGGTCAGCTCACCCGCGACGGGCTTCATGTCGTAACCGCCCATCTGCTGGAAATAGGTGAATTGCGTCACCTCCATCCCGTCGCACCAGACTTCCCAGCCAAGCCCCCACGCGCCGAGCGTCGGGCTTTCCCAATCGTCCTCGACGAAACGGATGTCGTGCAGCGCCATGTCGACGCCGATCGCGCGCAGCGAGCCGAGATAGAGATCCTGGAGATCAGGCGGGCTCGGCTTCAGGATCACCTGATACTGGTAATAATGCTGGAGCCGGTTGGGGTTTTCGCCATAGCGGCCATCGGTCGGGCGGCGGCAGGGCTGGACGAAGGCTGCGTTCCACGTGTCGGGGCCAAGCGCGCGCAGCGTGGTGGCGGGATGGAACGTCCCGGCGCCCATCTCCATGTCATAGGGCTGAAGGATCACGCATCCCTGTTTGCTCCAGTAATCGTGGAGCGTCAGGATCATCTGCTGGAAGCTGAGCGGCTGGTCGGTCACGCCCGAGCGCTTAGGGCGAAGCGGCGCGGTCTAGCAAGTCCGCGGGCGGCGCATTAGGTCTGCGTTCATCCCAACCGTGGAATATCCCGCCCCATGATCAAGACCATCGGCGCCGCACTGTCGGCGATCGCACTCACGCTCTCGCTCCCCGCTTGCGCGCAGACTCAACCCCAAGCGCAGCCCCAGCCGAAGTCCAAGCTTACCGCGCCGGATGCCGACCCCGCGCTGTGGGTGGTCAAGGACCAGGACACGACGATCTATCTGTTCGGCACGATCCACGTGCTGAAACCCGGGATGACGTGGTTCGACGAGGCGGTGAAGAAGGCGTTCGATTCGGCAAGTGAGGTCAAGCTGGAGCTGGTGATGCCCGATCCGGCGACGATGCAATCGTTGGTGATGGCGACCGGGGTCGCGCCCACCGGCACCCCGCCGCTGACCCAGCGGCTGCCCGCTGACAAGCGCGCGGCCTATGCCAAGGCAGTGACCGACCTGGGGCTGCCCGCCAACGCGCTCGATACCTACAAACCGTGGCTGGCCGCGACGCAGCTGTCGATCGCGCCGCTGTCGAAACTCGGCTATGATTCGACAAACGGCCCCGAGGAAGTGATCACCGCCGCAGCCAAGGCCGCGGGCAAGCCCGTGACCGGGCTGGAAACCGCGGCGCAGCAGCTGGGCTATTTCAGCGGGCTGTCGGAGCCTGCACAGATCCAGTTCCTCACCAGCACGATCGACGAACTGCCGACGCTGGCCAAGACGATGGCGACGATGGTCGATGATTGGGCTGAGGGAAAACCCGAGGCGCTGGCGAAGGAGATGAACGACAGCCTGAAGGATTCGCCCGAGGTGGCGAAGACGCTGCTGGTCGACCGCAACCAGCGTTGGGCAGGGTGGATCAAGCAGCGGATGGCGCAACCGGGAACGGTGTTCATCGCGGTCGGCGCGGGGCATCTCGCCGGGAAGGATTCGGTCCAGGCGCAACTGGCGAAGCTGGGGGTGAAGAGCGCGCGGGTAAATTACTGACGCGCGGTAGCCGCCTCCGACGGCTTCGCCGCCACCTCCCCCTGGCGGGGGAGGAATACATGCCGCCAAATCCTCTCCCGCCAGGGGAAGGTGGCTCGCGACAGCGAGACGGAGGGGGCGGACTCCGCAACATTGCATTTTGCCCGCCACCCCGCTATCGCCCCGCACTTCCGCTTCATGGTCATCCCTGGAGGCGTGGCGCGGAAATGACCTAACGAATTTCGGAGAATGACAATGAGCGACCAGATGACGCTCGCCGCCGAGACGCGTGACCGGGTTGGCAAGGGAGCCTCCCGTGATCTGCGCCGCAATGGCCGCGTGCCCGCCGTGATCTATGGCGACAAGAAAGAACCGACCGCGATCCACCTCGAGGAAAAGGCGCTGGTGAAGGCGCTATCGTCGGGCCACTTCATGAACAGCGTCGTCATGGTCGACGGCCAGCGGACCCTGCCGAAGGACGTGTCGTTCCACCCGGTGACCGATCGCCCAATCCATGTCGATTTCCTGCGCATCGGCGAACACGCTACGGTGACGGTTGCGATCCCGGTCCACTTCATCGACGAAGACGAGTGCCGCGGCATCAAACAGGGTGGCGTGCTCAACATCACCCGCCACGAGGTCGAACTGATCCTCGACGCAGCAGATATTCCGGGCGAGCTGACGATTTCGCTCAAGGGCCGCGAGATCGGCGATTCGATCCATATCAGCGATGTGACGCTGCCCAAGGGCGCCAAGCCTGCGATCGACGACCGTGACTTCGCGATCGCGACGATCGTGCCGCCGACCGTGTCGACCGCCAGCGACGACGAGGTCGAGACGACCGACGTCACCGAACAGGATGCCGACACCGTCATGGGCGAGGAGCCCGGCGATGCAAGCGGGGACAAGGCCGAGGGCTGAACCCTTCGCACCCTTACCGCTTGTGGTTAGAGATCAGGGCAGGTGGCGGCGACGCCCCTGCCCTTTTCGTTGAGGAGGCTGACGTGCAAATCTGGGCAGGACTTGGCAATCCCGGCGGGCAGCATGCGATGCAGCGACACAATGTCGGCTTCATGGCGGTCGACGCGATCGCGGAGGTGCACGGCTTCGGCGCGGTGAAGAAGGCGTTCCAGGGCTGGACCCAAGAGGGGCGGATCGGCGCGGAGAAGATCGTCCTGCTGAAGCCTGCGACCTTCATGAACGACAGCGGGCGATCGATCGGTGAGTGCTTGCGCTTCTACAAACTAGACGTCGATGCGCTGACGGTGTTTCATGACGAGCTCGACCTTGCCCCGTTCAAGGTGAAGGTGCGCACCGGCGGTGGGCTGGCCGGACATAACGGGCTACGCTCGACCGACCAGCATCTGGGGCCGGAGTTTCGCCGCGTCAGGATCGGAATCGGGCATCCGGGACATAAGGATCGCGTCACCGGCTACGTGCTGGGCAATTACACCAAGGCCGAGATCGACCCGCTCGCCGACATGCTCGGCGCGATCGCGGGGGAGGCGGATTGGTTGGCGGCGGGCGACGGCGTGCGGTTCATGAACGACGTTGCGATGCGGCAAGGGTGAGACCAGCGCGATCTAGCGCGCATCCTCTCAACCAACATATGGTTCGGTTATTCCCGAGACCAGCATCAGCCCGCAAGCGATCGCGAGCATCGCCACGTTCCAGCGTCGCGAGGCAACCGTCAGCAGCGCGACGGACAGCCCCAGGATCGAGAATCCGCTGATCATGTAGAGCCATTCCGCGGTGGCGTTTACCGAGCTTGCCGCCACTTCGGGTAGCGGGTGCATCGCATCCAGCACGCTGACGCCGAACCAGCTTGCCACGTTCGCCGTCAGCAACCCACCGATCACCAACCGGTGTTGCTTGTCGTACCAATCGTCGAAATCCGGCCACTCTTCCGGCGCGTCGGGAAAGATCAGCGTTGCGGCGAGGTAATAGATGCCAACCATTACCAGCACGCTCAACAAGGTTGCGTAATTTGCACCGATTTGCTCACGAGCATCCCAAGCGAGCAGCCAGAAACTGGTCAAATCGAGCATCACGAGCACGCCCAGCAGCGGCGTCAACCAGCCGATCCGCACCGCGTTTGTGCCGCGCTTCACCTTCAGCGCGCGCGAAAATCCGCCCAGCACCTCGGCGATCGCCAGACCCAGCAACAGCCCGTATACCGCGAACACCAGTTCGAACGGACTCATCGTGCTTCCCCCCGGTCGCTCATGGCAAGGTCAACCATCGCGGCGGCTCCTTGTAGCGTTCATGGTGACGCGACGCCAATCGGGTTGATGTCGCTGGCGCATCGTGCTTCGACAGTCGGCATGAGCACGCGCGCCCTTTTCGCCACCCGCTTCTACGCCGCGCCGCTTGGCGACCCCGCGCTGGTCGAGGAGCTAGACGAGGCGTGCCGCGATCTCGCGCGGGAGGATCGCGCGGGGCGGGCTTGGTCGAAGGACCATGGCTATCGGGGGTATACGTCCTACGCCTCGCTCGACGACCTGCCGGTGCGCGATCCACGGTTCGGCGATCTGGTGCGGGTGCTGAACAAGCATGTAGCGCGGTTCGCGGATGCATGCGCGTTCGATCTGGACAAGAAACTCAAGCTCGACAGTATTTGGGTCAATGTCCTCAAACCCGGCGGCACGCATGCGGGGCATATCCATCCGCACAGCGTGGTATCGGGGACTCTCTATGTCGCGGTGCCACCGGGATCCGGATCGCTGAAGCTGGAGGACCCGCGGCTGCCCATGATGATGGCGGCGCCGTCACGGCTCGCCGACGCCGGGGACGAACACGCTACCTTCGTCTATGTCGAGCCCGAGGTCGGCAGTGTATTGCTGTGGGAAAGCTGGCTGCGACATGAAGTGACGCCAAATGCGGCCAAGAGCGAACGGATCAGCATCAGTTTCAATTATCGGTAGCGGCGGCGGGGCTTGACCGCGGGTAGCGTGCGGCAAATTCACGATCGGACATCATCAGATAGCGGACCATGTCGATCAGCGACCACGGCAATGTCACGAACGTGCCGATGACGGTAAAGGTCAGGACGAGCATGACGACCGCGGACCCGGTTCGCCCGGTGTAAAATCGGTGGATGCCGAGCACGCCGAGCAGGAACGCAAGCATCGCGGCGACGTATTTGTTGCGGTCGTTGGCGACCGGGCGCGTATCGGGGCGGTCAGTAGCACGGCCGGCGACGGGCTGGAGCTGGTTCGTCCCGGGTGCGGGAAAGAGGGTAAGCGCCCGATTCTCCTCGGCGTCGAAATCGACATAGAGCCCGACCGCGGGCTCGCCGCGCGCTGCCCAGTCGGCGGGGCGGAACGCGTAGCGCTCGCCATCATCGCCCGCGACCATGCCGTCCCCCGTCCTGGCATCCACCCCCAATATATGTCCGCGCATTTTCGCCTCCCAATGGACGAATGATGTCGGGGATCGGGGTGGCGGGTGCAACCCCGCAGTGAAGGGTTTTCGGGGGCCGCGGCGTTGATAGACGTGAGGTTGATAGTGGCGCAATGGCAACTCACCCAACGATGCCACACAGTCTGATTGAGTATTTCATAACCGTCTGTTCGTAATCACAGCTAATAATGGCTTACGAACACGAGCGCCCTCAAAGGCTGGCGATTCTGATTGACGCGGACAATGCGTCGCCGCGCATTGCAAAGGGCCTATTTGAGGAGGTCGCTGCAATCGGTGAAGCCAGTGCTCGGCGTATATATGGTGATTTTTCAGGTACACGACTGAAGGGATGGACCGACATCCTGGCAACATATGCGATCATTCCGCATCAGAATTTTGCGAATACTATTGGGAAGAATGCCTCGGACATTGCGTTGGTCATCGATGCAATGGACCTGCTTCACACCGGTAGGTTTGACGGGTTTTGTCTCGTTTCCTCGGACAGCGATTTCACCAGACTTGTGGCGCGCATCCGCGAGCAGGGTGCAGATGTATTTGGGTTCGGCGAGCGCAAAACGCCCGAAAGTTTCCGGACCGCGTGCAAACGGTTCATCTATACGGAGAACCTCGTTTCTTCGGAGGGAGGGTGTCGGGCGCCGAACATTGGGTCAGGAGACGCACCCAGTTCAGATGCTGCGGCCGTGAAGCAACCGCTTAGCTCCGCCGCCGTCCACGTTCGGACGGCGTTGAGCCAAATGGATGATCTGAACGGCTGGTATTCCCTCGGCGCGGTCGGTGCTCGATTGGCCGTTCTGTTGCCTGACTTTGATCCGCGAACCTACGGTTGCCCCAAATTGGCGACGCTGATCGAGAGATCGGAGGCGTTCGAGGTTAGACGTGAAGGTTTAACGGTATTTATCAGGCCCAATCGAGCATATTGACGCCCATCACATGTGGATCGGTTTCCCCTGGACCGCCATCGCGGCTTCCTTGATCGCTTCCATGTGGGTGGGGTGGGCGTGGCAGGTATAGGCGATGTCCTCGCTGGTCGCGCCGAATTCCATCGCGATCGCAGCTTCGGCGATCATCGTGCCCGCGAGGCTGGCGACGATCCACACGCCGAGCACGCGGTCGCTCTTGGCATCGGCGATGACCTTGACGAAGCCGTCGGTGTCGCGGTTGGTCTTGGCGCGGCTGTTGGCCATCATCGGGAACTTGCCGACCTTGATCGCGCTGCCTGACGCTTCGGCCTGATCGCGCGCGGCTTCCTCGGTGAGGCCGACGCCGGCGATCTCGGGCATCGTGTAGACCACGCTGGGGATCACGTTTTCGTTGACGATGCCGGTGTGGCCCGCGATGTTTTCCGCAACCGCGACGCCTTCGTCTTCCGCCTTGTGCGCAAGCATGAGGCCAGGAATGCAGTCGCCGATCGCCCAGACACCATCGACCTTGGTCCGGAACGAATGGTCGGTCTCGATCTGGCCGCGCCGGTTGAGTTCGATCCCGATCGCGGCGAGGTTGAGCCCATCGACATTGGGGCGGCGCCCGATGCTGACGAGGACCGCGTCGGCGGTCAGCGTTTCGGCGCCTCCCCCGTTCGCGGGTTCGATCGTAACGGTCGCGGTGTCGCCGTCCACCGCGACGCCGGTGACCTTGGTGCTGGTCTTGAGGTCCATGCCCTGTTTCTTGAAGAGTTTGGCAGATTCCTTGCGGACCTCCTCGTCGAAGCCGGGGAGAATCTGGTCCATATATTCGACGACGGTGACCTTCGCGCCGAGACGACGCCAAACCGAGCCGAGTTCGAGCCCGATGACGCCGCCGCCGATCACGATCATATGGTCGGGGACCTTGGGAAGCGCGAGCGCGCCGGTGCTGTCGACGACGATTGTCTGGTCGACCTCAACGCCCGGCAGCGGCGTGACCGACGAACCGGTCGCGATCACGATGTTCTTCGCGGTGACGGTGTCGCCCGCGATCTCGACCGAATGCGCGTCCTTGAACGCGGCGAGGCCCTTGAGCCACGTCACCTTGTTCTTCTTGAACAGGAATTCGACGCCGCCGGTCAGTTCCTTGACCGCCTTCGCCTTTTCGGCGTGCATCTGGTCGAGGTTGAGCTTCACCCCGGAGAATTCGACGCCGAACTTGGTGAGATGTCCGGCGCTCGCTTCCTCGTAAATTTCCGACGCGTGGAGCAGCGCCTTCGACGGGATGCAGCCGACGTTGAGACAGGTGCCGCCCAGCGTCTCGCGCGATTCGGCGCACGCGGTGCGCAAGCCCAGCTGCGCGGCGCGAATCGCAGCGACATAGCCGCCGGGGCCCGAACCGATCACAAGGACGTCATAGTCGTAGTCAGCCATCATGCACTCCGTTCGCCCTGAGCCTGTCGAAGGGCGGGTAAGATCGTTTCGTTGCCGTCGGGGATATGTGCTTCGACAAGCTCAGCACGAACGGATGTAGGTATTTTCCTTCCCGGTCAAAGGTCGATCAAAATCCGCGTCGGGTCCTCGACGGCATTCTTGAGCGCGACCAGGAAGGTCACCGCCTCGCGCCCGTCGACCAGACGGTGGTCGTAGCTTAGCGCCAGGTACATCATCGGGCGCACGACGACCTGACCGTCGACCACCACCGCGCGATCCTCGATCCGGTGGAGCCCGAGCACCGCCGACTGCGGCGGGTTAATGATCGGGGTCGACATCAGGCTACCGAACACGCCGCCGTTCGAGATGGTGAAGGTGCCCCCCTTCATCTCGTCCATCTTGAGCTCGCCGGATTTGGCGCGGCGGCCGAAATCGCCGATCGTCTTCTCGACCTGTGCGACGCTCATCTGGTCGGCATCGCGGATCACGGGGACGACGAGCCCGCCGGGCGACGACACCGCGACCGAGATATCGGCATAGTCGTGATAGACGATGTCGTCGCCGTCGATCGAGGCGTTGACGTTGGGGATGTCCTTCAGCGCCATGCACGCGGCCTTCACGAAGAAGCCCATGAAGCCGAGGCGGACGCCGTGCTTCTTTTCGAACAGGTCCTTGTACTTGGTCCGCGCCGCGATGACCGCGGTCATGTCGACATCGTTGAACGTCGTCAGGAGCGCGGCGGTATTCTGCGCTTCCTTGAGGCGCTTGGCGATCGTTTGGCGCAGCCGCGTCATCCGGACGCGCTCTTCTTTCCGCTCGCTCGCGGGTGATACGGTGGCCGGAGCCGCAGCGGGTGCCGGTGCAGCCGCCGGCTTCTGGGCCGCGGCGACGACGTCTTCCTTGGTGATCCGACCGTCCTTGCCAGATCCCTTGATCGTCGCTGGGTCGACGCCGTGTTCGAGCACCGCGCGTCGGACCGAGGGGGACAGCGCCGCGGGGCTATCCCCCGTCGGGTCGGCGGCAGCGCTGTCGGTCGCCGATGCTCCGGGCTGATCGCCATAACCCGCTCCATCCGCCGGATTGCCGCTACGCGCAGGGCTCTCGGTCACTGCAGGCTGCGGCGCGGCTGCCTGCTTCGGCGCGGCGCTCCCCGCGTTGATCGTCGCGAGCATGCCGCCCACCTCGACGGTGTCGCCGACCTTGACTGCATGTTCGCCCATCGTGCCCGCGACGGGAGACGGCACCTCGATCGAGACCTTGTCGGTTTCGAGGCTGGCGATCGGTTCGTCGGCGGCGACCGCGTCGCCTGGCTGTTTCAGCCATTCGCCAAGCGTGGCCTCGGTGATCGATTCGCCGAGGGTTGGTACGAGAACTTCGGTGGCCATCTTCTTCTACCTTCGATGCGCTCCCCAAACCGGGTGCTACTTTGTCTGCGTCCGGCGAAATTCCCCGCGGACGTTGTGGCCGAGCGCGTCGGCGACGAGCGCGGCCTGTTCGAGTTGGTGGCGCTTCATCAAGCCGGTTGCCGGGCTCGCCGCTGCGGCGCGACCCGCATAGCGGGCGCGGGCGACGGTCGCTTTGGCGGCGCTCAACGCTTCCTCGATCAGCGGCTCGACGAAGGTCCAACAGCCGTTGTTCTTCGGTTCTTCCTGCGCCCACACCACGTCCTCGAGCGCGGGCATCCGCTTGACGCGTTCCGCCAGCGGCTCGCCGGGGAAGGGATAGAGTTGCTCGACCCGGACGATCTGCGTTGCGGTATCGCCCGCCGCATCGCGCGCCTCGATCAGATCGTAGGCGACCTTGCCGGTGCACAATACCAGTCGCTTGGTCGCCGCATCCGCCGCGCCGTTGGTGTCGGACAGGATACGCTTGAAATGGCTGTCGCCCTGGAAATCCGCCGCGGTGCTGACCGCCAGCTTGTGCCGCAGCAGCGATTTGGGCGTCATGATGATCAAGGGTTTGCGGAAATTGCGATGCATCTGCCGCCGCAGCAGGTGGAAGTAATTGGCCGGCGTGGTGCAATTGGCGACCTGGATGTTGTCCTGCGCGCACAATTGCAGGAACCGTTCGGGGCGTGCCGACGAATGCTCCGGCCCCTGGCCTTCGTAGCCGTGCGGCAGCAGCATCACGAGCCCATTGGCGCGCAGCCACTTAGCCTCTCCGCTGGCGATGAACTGGTCGATCATGATCTGCGCGCCATTCGAGAAATCCCCGAATTGCGCTTCCCACAGCACTAGCGTTTTCGGGTCGGCGAGCGCATAACCATATTCGAAGCCGAGCACGCCATATTCGCTCAAGGGACTGTCGAGCACCTCGAAGCTGCCGTGCTCGACCGTCCAGAGCGGCACGTATTTGTGCTCGTCGATCTGATCGACCCACACGGCGTGACGCTGGCTGAAGGTGCCACGACCCGAATCCTGCCCCGACAGGCGGACGCCATAGCCTTCGGACAGCAGCGACCCGAACGCCAGCGCCTCGCCGGTCGCCCAGTCGAAGTTCGCACCGCTTGCGAACATCTCGCGCTTGGCATCCAGGACGCGCGCAAGCGTCTTGTGGATCTGGATGCTGTCGGGGACGGTGGTGAGCGTGCGGCCGAGGCTGTCGAAGAGTTTCTTTTCGACGCCGGTCGCGACATTGCGCCGTTCAACGCCGCCATCGGTCGGCGCGCTGAGCCCCGACCAGCGGCCCGCGAACCAGTCGGCGCGGTTGGGCTTGTAGCTCGCGCCAGCCTCGAACTCGCCCTCGAGCAGGGTCACATATTGCTTCGAATTGTCGTCGATCCACGCCGCATCGACGACGCCCTCCGCGATCAGGCGCTTGCCGTATATCTCGCTGACCGGCGGATGCGCCTTGATCGCCTGGTACATCAGCGGCTGGGTAAACGACGGCTCGTCGCCCTCGTTATGGCCGAAGCGGCGATAGCACCACATGTCGATCACCACGTCGCGGTGAAATTTCTGGCGGTATTCAATCGCCATCTTGGTTGCGAAGGTAACCGCCTCGGGATCGTCGCCGTTGACGTGGAAGATCGGCGCCTGAACGCCCTTGGCGACATCGGAGGGATAGGGCGACGAGCGTGCGAATTGCGGGCTCGTGGTGAAGCCGATCTGGTTGTTGATGACAAAATGGATGCAGCCGCCGGTGTTGTAGCCGCGGATGTCGGAAAAGCCGAAACATTCCCACACGATCCCCTGCCCGGCGAACGCGGCATCGCCGTGAATCAGGACGGGGAGCGCCTGGCAATGATGTTCGAGATCGCCCGCGATCGCCTGGATCGCGCGGGTCTTGCCGAGGACGACGGGGTCCTCCGCCTCGAGATGCGACGGGTTGGCGACGAGCGACATGTGGACCTTGATCCCGTCGAACTCGCGGTCGGTACTGGTGCCGAGATGGTATTTGACGTCGCCTGATCCCGCGACGTCGTCGGGATTGTCGGAGCCGCCGCCGAATTCGTGGAAGATCACGCGAAACGGCTTGCCCAGCACGTTCGCGAGCACGTTGAGTCGACCGCGATGCGCCATCCCGAACACGATTTCGCGCACACCCATCGCGCCGCCGTATTTGATGACGCTTTCCAGCGCGGGGATCATCGATTCGCCGCCGTCGAGACCGAAACGTTTGGTGCCGACATATTTGCGGCCGAGGAATTTCTCCCACTGTTCGGCCTCGACCACCTTGTTCAGAAGCGCCTTCTTGCCGAGCGGCGTGAAGTCGATCGCCTTGTCCTTGCCCTCCATCCGCTCCTGGAGGAAGCGCCGTTCCTCGACATCGGCGATGTGCATATATTCCAGGCCGACGTTGCCACAGTAATTGGCGCGTAGCGTATCGACGAGTTCGCGCACAGTGGCCCATTCGAAGCCGAGCGCGCCGCCAAGATACACCTTGCGATCAATATCGGCGTCGGAAAAGTGGTGATAATCGGTCGTGAGATCGACCGGCAGTTCGCGCGCGGCGGATAGCTTGAGCGGATCGAGATTGGCGGCGAGGTGGCCACGGACGCGGTAGGTGCGGATCAGCATCATCGCGCAGATCGAATCATTTGCGGCGCGAATCACCGCATCCTGGTCGGGTGCGGCGGCGGGAGCAGTGGACGGCTTGCCGGCCTTTGCGGGCCTCGGCGCGGGTTCCATCTGGGTGGGATCGAGCGCAGCAGTGAGGTCGTCGGTGGTCGTAGGAGGCCAGGCGGGATTACCCCAGCTCGGCCCTGCCATCGATCCTTCGAGCCCGTCGAAGAATTCGCGCCACCCCTGCTCGACGCTGTCGGGCGCGGTCTTATATTTCGCGTACAGGCCCTCGACGAACCCGGGGCTGACGCCCGCGGCGATCTCGCTGAAATCTCGGGTCTCGTAGCCCATCTTACCGCTCCTTGGTGCTCCCGCGACGGCGCGAGCCCGGATTGTATCAGCCGTTCAGCACCGCGAGCAGCGTTTCGCCCAATTCGCTAGGGCTCGCCGACACCGTGATGCCAGCAGCTTCCATCGCCGCGATCTTGCTATCCGCATCGCCCTTGCCACCCGACACGATCGCGCCGGCATGCCCCATCCGCCGCCCGGGAGGCGCAGTGCGGCCGGCGATGAACCCCGCCATCGGCTTCTTGCGGCCACGCTTCGCTTCGTCGATCAGGAACTGCGCCGCCTGTTCCTCGGCATCGCCGCCGATCTCGCCGATCATGATGATCGATTTGGTGGCCTCGTCCGCCAGAAACAGTTCGAGCACGTCGATGAAGTTGGTGCCGTTGACCGGATCGCCGCCGATCCCGACCGCGGTGGTCTGGCCGAGGCCGGCGTTGCTGGTCTGGAACACCGCCTCATAGGTCAGCGTGCCCGAACGCGAGACGACGCCCACCGACCCCTGCTTGAAGATCGACCCCGGCATGATCCCGATCTTGCACTCGCCGGGCGTCAGCACCCCGGGGCAGTTCGGCCCGATGAGGCGCGACTTGCTGCCCGAGAGCGAGCGCTTGACCTTGACCATATCGAGCACCGGGATGCCTTCGGTGATGCACACGATCAGCGGGACTTGCGCGTCGATCGCCTCGAGGATCGAATCCGCGGCGAAGGGGGGCGGCACGTACACGACCGATGCGGTCGCCCCGGTCGCGTGCATCGCCTCGGCGACGGTGTTGAAGTTGGGCAGCCCGAGATGCGTCGTACCGCCCTTGCCCGGCGTCACGCCTGCGACCATCTGCGTGCCGTAATCCAGCGCCGCCTGGGTGTGGAAGCTGCCAGTATTGCCGGTCATCCCTTGCGTGATGACCTTGGTATTCTTGTCGACGAGGATGCTCATTCGATCTTTATCCTTACCGCCCCGGCGAACGCCGGGGTCCAGTTGGGAAGGTGGTCATGGTCGTGCGATTCGATCGTATAAATCATCCCAGTCGGGATTTTCGCCTTCGATCTCCTGCACTTTCCAGTTCCGCCTCCACTCCTTCATCTGCCGCTCACGCTGCCGCGCCGCTTCCCAGCTGTCGTGAGTCTCGTACCAGACGAGAAGATGACAGCCGTATCGCTTCGTAAATCCCTCGACGACGCCGTTGCGATGGTCCCATGCCCGCTTCGGCAAGTTCGTCGTCGATCCGAGATAGATCGTGCCGTTGCGATGATTGGCCATGATATAGACATAGGCCGGTCCATTCATCGCGGGCGCTCCCCACTGGACCCCGGCGTTCGCCGGGGAGGAGTTTTTTTTCAGAGCCTCACGTCAGCGACGCATCAATTCCCTTGCACGCCTCGATCAGTTCCTTGACCGCGTCGACCGAGACCTTGAGATTGCCCTTGGCCTCGTCGTCCAGCTTGATCTCGATGATCTGCTCGACCCCGCCCGCGCCGAGCATCACGGGCACGCCGACGTAGAGACCGTCGACTCCGTATTCGCCCGACACATACGCCGCGCACGGCAGCACGCGCTTCTGGTCGTACAGATACGCCTCCGCCATCGCGATTCCGCTGGTCGCCGGGGCGTAATAGGCGCTGCCCGTCTTGAGCAGCGCGACGATCTCCCCGCCGCCGCCGCGGGTGCGCTTGATGATCGCGTCGATCTTGTCCTGGGTCGACATCCCCATCGCGATCAAATCGGGGACTGGGATGCCAGACACCGCCGAATAGTTGATCACCGGCACCATCGTATCGCCGTGCCCGCCGAGGACGAAGCTGGTGACATCCTTCACC
Organism: Pseudomonadota bacterium; assembly: GCA_030854075.1. GTDB lineage: Bacteria > Pseudomonadota > Alphaproteobacteria > Sphingomonadales > Sphingomonadaceae > Sphingomonas. Next base: position 12,672 of record JALYTW010000009.1, on the reverse strand, counting down.
GCGACCTTGAACTCGTCCGCCAGGAAATGGCTGAAGCGCGAGCTGTCGAGCACGCCCGCCATCCCGACGACCATATGGTGCGGGAGCCCCGAGAATTCGCGCAGCGCCCAGACCATCGCGTCAAGCGGATTGGTGATGCAGATCACGAACGCGCCAGGCGCGTTGGTCTTGATGCCCTCGCCGACCGCCTTCATCACCTTGAGGTTGATGCCGAGCAGGTCGTCGCGGCTCATCCCTGGCTTGCGCGCGACCCCGGCGGTGACGATGATGACATCGGCGCCAGCGATATCGGCGTAATCATTCGAGCCGGTGATGGTGGACGAGAAGCCCTCGACCGGGCCACATTGCGACAGATCGAGCGCCTTGCCCTGCGGCAACCCCTCAGCGACGTCGAACAGAACGACATCGCCAAGCCCTTTGAGCGCGGCGAGATGCGCGAGCGTTCCGCCGATGTTACCGGCGCCGATCAGCGCGATTTTCTTGCGAGCCATCCAATCCTTCTCCGTCGAAGTCGTGATTGGCCACGCCGCATAGGCGCATTGGCGCTAACGCACAACCGCTAAAGCGGGCCGCCGCCGATCTTATTGCGTGTTATTCTCAATATCATTAATGCCGTGCCCTGTCGACAGATAGGCTTCTGAGCGCATTTCTTCGAGCCGACTGACCGTCCGCTGAAATTCGAAATTGCCGTCGCCGGACGCATAGAGCGCATCGGGTTCGGCATCTGCGGCGGCCAACAGCTTGACCTTGTGTTCGTAGAGCGCATCGATCAGCGCGACGAACCGCGCGGCTTCGTTGCGCTGATCGGGACCAAGCACCGGGATGCCGACGACGATGACAGTGTGAAATCGCCGCGCGATCGCGAGATAATCCGCCGCACCGCGCGCTTCGCCGCACAGCTTCCGAAACGAGAACACCGCGACACCCTTGAGCGATTTGGGAACGCGCAGGCTGCGACCCTGAACGATTAGCTCGTCGACCGGGACGTGAGCGCTGTCTTCTGGGGGATAGTCGGTCAGTCGGAAGAACGCCGCCGAAAGCTGCGCCGTCGCCGCCGCGCCGTTCGGGACGAGCCAGGTGTCCTGCGCGCCGAGCCGGTCGCGGCGATAGTCGACCGGGCCGTTGAGCGGCATCACGTCGAGCCGCCGGTCGATCATCGCGATAAAGGGCAGGAAATGCTCGCGGTTGAGCCCGTCCTTGTAGAGGTCGCGGGGGGGGCGGTTCGACGTGGTGACGACGGTCGTCCCCGCCTCGACCAGCGCGGTGAACAAGCGGCTGAGGATCATCGCGTCGGGCGAGTTGGTGACCATCATCTCGTCGAACGCGAGCAGCCGCGCTTCCTCGGCCAGCGCGGCGGCGACGGGCGCGATCGGATCGCCGATCTCGTTGCGGCGTTCGACCGCGATGCGCCCGTGAACCTCGATCATGAATTCCGAGAAATGGACCCGGCGTTTGCGGCGGATGTCGAGATTCGCAAAGAACAGGTCCATCAGCATCGACTTGCCGCGCCCGACTCCGCCCCACAGATACACCCCGCGCGGCGATGCGGGTTTGCGCCGCGCAAGCCGCCAGAGGAGGCTGCCGCGGTTCGGGGTCGCTTCGAGTTCGGCGGCGAGCGCATCGAGGCGGTGTGCGGCGGCGGCCTGTGCTGGATCGGGGCGCAGTTCGCCCGCGGCGACGAGCGCGGCGTAGGCAACAAGAACCGAAGTCATACTCGATTGGTCGTCACGACATCTTCCGGAGCGTGCCCGTAAAGCTTGCGATCGTCGGCTGACCCTCCTGCATTACGAGTCCGCGCAGAAACAGCATCCGGCCCGTTTCGCGCAGCAGTTCGATCCGCGCCTCGAGCGGCACCCCGATCGCGCCCATCCCGATGAACTGCGCCGACAGATCGAGCGTCACCGCGCCGCCCGCGTTGAGCGATCCGAACCCGCGGCTCGCCGCGAACAGCGCGACGTCCATGAAGCCGAGCAGCGCGCCGCCATGCACCGCATCGCGCATGTTCGAATGGTGATGCCGGGGGTCCATCCGGACGCGCGCGATGTCACCCTCGATCCGGACATGGAGCGGCTCGATAAACGCGTTGAAGCGCGTGGAATCGCGAAACTGCCAGCGTTTCCAGCCGGGCAGATCGGGATCGTCCTCATAGACGAACGCGGGCGTCGGTACGTCGGTCAACGGATCAAACGACGCGGTCGGCTTCCATCTTCTTGATCTCGGCGATCGCCTTGGCGGGATTGAGCCCCTTCGGACACGCGTTGGCGCAGTTCATGATCGTGTGGCAGCGGTAGAGGCGAAACGGATCTTCGAGCTGATCGAGCCGGTCACCGGTCATCTCGTCGCGACTGTCGGCCAGCCAGCGATATGCCTGGAGCAGGACAGCCGGCCCCAGGAACTTGTCGCTGTTCCACCAATAGCTGGGGCACGAGGTCGAGCAGCAGGCGCACAGGATGCATTCGTACAGCCCATCGAGCTTGGCGCGATCCTCGGGGCTCTGGAGCCGCTCCTTGCCCGCGGGCGGCGGAGTCACGGTCTGCAGCCACGGCTTGATCGACGCATATTGCGCGTAGAAATGCGTGAAATCGGGGACGAGGTCCTTGATCACGTCCATCGCGGGCAAGGGCGTGATCTTCACCGTGCTCTTGCAATCCTCGATCGCAGTCGTGCAGGCGAGGCCGTTCTTGCCATCGATGTTCATCGCGCACGAGCCGCAGATACCTTCGCGGCACGAACGACGGAAGGTGAGGGACGAATCCTGGTCGGCCTTCATCTTGATCAACGCGTCGAGCACCATCGGCCCGGTCTCGTCGAGGTCGAGCTCGAAATTGTCATACCGCGGGTTCTCACCGCTGTCGGGATCGTAGCGATAGACCTGGAATTTGCGCGTGCGTTTGGCGCCCTCGGGAGCGTGGTGCACCTTGCCCTTCGATGAGACTTTGCTGTTCTTGGGCAGGGTGAATTCGGCCATTTCAATCCTATTCCGTCAGGCGATTGGCGGTGCGGCGCGTGTGCCGCTCCAGTCGATCTTGCGCGTCAGATACATGACCCCGGCAAGCGCGGCAAACAAGAGTATCGAACCGATCAGGAGCGAATAGGCCTCCAGGCTCAGCAGGATATACAGCACCCCGTACAGGGCGGCGAGCAGCCCGGCGATATAACCGCCGCGCCGCCAACTGCGGAGCACCGCGGCAGAGTATGCCGCGAGCAGCCCGATGATCGCGGCAGCCGCCAGGACATAGGCCCAACCGAAGCCGACCACTTCTGCGAAGGCGAGCAACATCACGAAGAACAAAACGAGGCCGGCGCCGACGAGCAGATATTCGACCAAGGCCACCCGAATGCCGCCGATCACGTCGAACATCAGGAAGGCCATGAAGGTGAAGCCGATGAACAGGAACCCGTATTTCACCGATCGGTTAACCTGGCTGTAGAGATCGACTGGCGAGACGAGATCGACCCGCGCCTCGTAATCGCCCGCCGGATTGTTGGCGATGAGTCGGCTCGACGCATCGGGGCGATTATTCGATTGCGGCTCCCCGGTGCCGACCAGCGCCCGGCCGAGCGCAAGATTCCCGACCCGCCACACCGCGTTGAATCCGTCGTCACCGATCCGGTGGGTCGCCGGCAGGAACCCGCCCTGAAAGCTGGGATGCGGCCAGCGCGACGCCACCGTCCATCGCGTGTCGCCCGCCTGTGGTGCGAGCGCAAGCCAGCCGTTACCGCGGAACGCGAAGCGGAAGGCAGCGTCCAGCGGACGCTCCCGCAGCGATCCCGCGTCGAGCGGCGCGTAGAACCCCGATCCGTTGGCAGCCGCAAGCCCCTTGCCCGGCTCGAGCGGAAGCGTTCGCCCGGCAACGGTCACGGTGGGTGGCCTCCCGAACAGCCCGCGCGCGTCGCTAAGACCGAAACGAAGTTCGGCGCGATCGAAATAGAGCCGATCGATCGTCACACCGTAGCGCGACATATCCGCGGGCAGTATGAACCGCGCCGCGCCGCTGGCGGTCGCCTCGAACAGCACCGCTTCGTAGATCGAACGGCTGCGGCGCTCTGGGACCAGAGTGGTGCGGATGTCCGCGGTGACCGGAGACAGCGTCAGTTCGCGCCAGACGGTGTTGGTCCGCGCGACCTGTCGGCCACCCTCGGTGACGGTCTCGGTCACTTGTTCCTGATACGGGATGGCGAGCACCGGCCCAGCGATTGTCTGCGGCCCACCCCAGCCCGCCGCGATCGATTCGCGCGCCGACTGCGACTGCGACTGGCGATCATAGACGAGCAGATAGATCGTGAAGAGCGGGATCGCGAGCAGCGCACCGATCAGGATTGCGAGCAGCAGCTTGCGCCCGGGGGTGCGGGTATCTTCCATCGTGTGACGCTCCCGATTACCCGACGAATGACGCCCGCTAAAGCCGAAGCGATGCTCGGGCAAGGTCAGATGATGTCGAGGACCAGCCCCAGGTCGCGCGCCTGCTCCGCCTCGATATACCAGTTGGACGGCGCCTTTCGCTTTAGTTCCTCCAGCGTCACCCCCGACCCGCGGACCAGATCGGCGAACCCTTCATCCTGGATTTTGATCGAGTCCTCGATCTCGTGAAGCTTCGCACGCAACGTGGGGGCGAGGGTGTTGAGCGGTCCGTTGAGCTGGATCGTCGACTGCATCAGCCGTTCGTGGATCATGATCCGCGAGTGGCGGGTCAGAAAGCGCTTGTCGACCGGAAACGCCGCCATGAACGTCGCGCCCGCCGAATAGACCGCGACCTTGCCCAGGAACAGGCATTCACGACCAGTATATTGACGCAGCAACCGGATATCGTCGGCCATCGCGCGCGCCATTTCGGGGTCGCCGCCCAGTGTCGTGATCGACACGACCAGCGGACCGTCGGACGGCGCGTTGGCGAGTTGCTGCTGGAAATTGGCGTACATCATCCCATCCACTGTTCCGTGAAGGCGGACGTGCGGGGTGGCGAGCAACGGATAATTGCTGGCATTATTCCTGTCGGTGTCGGTTGGCATGGACGTCGAACCTCGTGCCGTGATGGATGTTCCTCGCAGCGAGGAAATATTCGGAGTCAAGCGGGAGCGCTGGGTCGGTCCATCGTTCAAGGCAGGTGCAACGCAGACACCGCAGGCCGGCCGACCATCGGTGTCGCGGCGGGTAGATGGGCCTCCAGCGCGGCGAGCCACGTCGTCTTCGCGCCGATGCTCACCTGTGGTTGCGAGGGGGTAAGTCCGCCTCTCGACTCCCACCCGCCGATCAGCGTCCCCGCCTCCGCGGCGGCGGTTGCGAGCGGCCGCGGCTGGCGGAGCGCGTGGTTGATCATCGCATCGCCGAAAAAGGTCCAGTCGCTGTCGGCCCGACACCCGAACGAGGTGCGGTCTGCTGCGGACGCGGTCAGGATTGCGGTGGTGTCGGAGGCCAGCATCGGCACGAAGACACCGGCATAGCAGGCGCTGATCAGGAGGAGGCGGTTCTCGATCCCCAACTGCTGCAGGATGCTCCAGAGCCGGGTCGGGGAGATCGCGCCGAACCCCTGGTCGCCGTCATTATAGACCACCCCGAACGGTGCGCCGTGGCTGGTGGTGTAAAGGACGAGCACGTCCTCCTTCCCCATCAGTTCGGCGACACGGGCGAGCGCGATTTCGATATTCGCGGGGCTGCCCATCGGCAGCGCGCTCGGGGCGTTGCCGTCGCTGCCCGCGAGCACCAAGCTATGCCCGCTAGCGGCGTAGCGCCGGGTCAGGACGCGGCCCGCCTCGCGCGCCTCTCGCCCGAAGACCAGATCGCTGTCGAGCGCGACGGTGACGACGAATGCCTCGATGACCCCCGGCCGGCCGGGTTTGAGCTGGGCGAGCGCGGTAGCGAGACGACGGTGTTCGGTGAGCTCTTCGGTCGCGCTGCGATTGCGCTCGATCGAGGTGCCGAGTTCAGCGAGCATCGCGATCTCGCCCACAGTGGCGTTGGCGAGCAGTGGCGCCTGCTGAGTATGCGCAGGCGGGCGGTATTGTCCGGACGCAGGGCTGGCGAGTGCCGCGATTACTGCCAGTCCCCACCCCCTGAGATCCGTCATCGCACCCCCGCTGTCAGGATGGATCGTCCGGTGGACCGCACCCCCTGTCAAGCACCGATCGAGTTAAGCTGGTGCTTGACCCCCCGAACCCTCAGAAGGCATAGAGAAGCAGCGTTAGCTCAATAAACCCGCTTCTTCGGCTTGATGTACTCGATGTCGTCGGTCAGCGTGTAATCATGGACCGGGCGGTAATCGATCGCGGTCGCGCCACCCTTGCCGCCCCAGCCGTCGAAGGTGGTGATGGTATGCTTCATCCACTCGGCGTCGTCGCGATCGGGATAGTCTTCGTTGACGTGCGCGCCGCGCGATTCCTTGCGATTGGCGGCGCTGTCGATCGTCACCTTGGCCTGCGCGATCAGATTGTCGAGTTCGAGCGTCTCGACCAGATCGGTGTTCCAGATCAGTGATCCGTCGGTGACGTGGACGTCCGCCATCCGCTGGTAGATCGCCGCGATCTTGTCCTGACCCTCCGTGAGGAGGGCATTATCTCGGAACACCGCGCAATGTTTTTGCATCGTGCGCTGCATCTCGAGGCGGATGTCCGCGGTTGGCGATCCACCATTGGCGTTGCGGAAGTGATCGAGGCGCGTCAGCGACAGCTCTTCCGATCCCTTGGGCAGCAGGTTGTGGCTGGTGCCGGGTTTCAACTGATCCTTGATCCGAAGGCCCGTCGCGCGACCGAACACGACCAGATCGATCAGGCTGTTCGACCCGAGCCGATTGGCGCCGTGGACCGACACGCACGCGGCTTCGCCGACGGCGAACAGGCCGGGGACGACGCTGTCGGGATCGCCGTTCTTCAGGTTCACGACCTCGCCGTGGAAGTTGGTCGGGATGCCGCCCATGTTGTAATGGACCGTCGGCGTCACGGGCAGCGGCTGGCGCGTCAGGTCGACCCCGGCGAAGATCTTGCCGGTTTCGGTAATGCCCGGCAGGCGTTCGTGGAGCACCGCGGGATCGATATGATCGAGGTGGAGGAAGATATGATCCTTCTCCTTGCCGACGCCGCGCCCCTCTCGCATCTCAAGCGCCATCGCGCGTGACACCACGTCGCGGCTGGCGAGATCCTTCGCCGACGGGGCATAGCGCTCCATGAAGCGTTCGCCCTCGGAATTGGTCAGATAGCCGCCCTCGCCGCGTGCGCCCTCGGTGATGAGCACACCCGCGCCGTAGATGCCGGTCGGGTGAAACTGGACGAACTCCATGTCTTGGAGCGGCAGCCCCGCGCGCAGCACCATCCCGCCACCGTCGCCGGTGCAGGTGTGGGCGCTGGTCGCGGAATAATAGCACCGGCCATAGCCACCGGTCGCGAGCACGACCTGATGCGCACGGAAGCGATGAATGCTGCCGTCGTCCATGCACAACGCGATCACGCCGCGGCATTCGCCGTTTTCCATGATCAGATCGAGCGCGAAATATTCGACGTAGAAGTCGGCGTCGTACTTCAGCGACTGCTGATACAGCGCGTGAAGCATCGCGTGACCGGTGCGGTCCGCCGCCGCGCAGGTACGCTGCGCGGGTGGCCCCTCGCCCATGTTCTGCATCATGCCGCCGAACGGGCGCTGGTAGATCTTGCCCTCTTCGGTGCGGCTGAAAGGCACCCCGGCGTGTTCGAGCTCGTACACCGCAGCGGGCGCCTCGCGGCACAGATATTCGATCGCATCCTGGTCGCCGAGCCAGTCCGATCCCTTGACGGTATCGTACATGTGCCAGGTCCAGTGATCCGGCCCCATGTTGCCAAGGCTCGCGGCGATCCCGCCCTGCGCGGCAACGGTGTGCGACCGGGTCGGGAACACCTTGGTGATGCACGCGGTCTTGAGCCCGCTTTCGGCGATCCCCATCGTCGCGCGCAGCCCACTGCCCCCCGCGCCGACGACGACGGCGTCATAGGTGTGGTCGATGATCTTATACGCGTCGGCCATTATGCTGCGGCTCCGAACGCGACCTTCAGGATCGCGAAGATGGCGATCGCGGCGGTCGCGACCGTGAAGAGGTTAAGGAGGACCATCAGGACGATCTTCCCCTCGTGATGCGCGTAATCCTCGATCACGACCTGGAGGCCCAGCCGGAAATGATAGAAGACCGACACGATCAGCAACGTCATCGGGATCGCGACCCAGGTCGATCGCAACCAGCTATGCACGCTCGCATAGTCATACCCGCCAAGCCGCGCGATCGAGAACATCAGCCACGCCATCAGGAAGAGGTTGAAACCCGCGGTCAGCCGCTGGTGCCACCAATGATGCGTGCCCTCATGCGCGCTGCCGAGCCCGCGAACGCGCCCGATGCTGGTGCCCCAACCCATTATTTGTTCCCCAGATAGAGCCAGAAGGCTAGCGTCAACGCGGCGGCCACGACCATCGTGGCGAGCGCGAACAGGCGGTTGGTCTTCAGTTCGTATGCGGCGCCGGTATCGAGCACGAGATGGCGGATACCGCTCATCATATGCTGGAAAAGCGCCCAGGTCAGCCCAACTCCGATGATCCAGCCGAGCGCGTTGAGATTGCCCGCATCGGTGGTGAACACATCGCGGAACGTCGCATAGGCCTGCTCTCCTGCGGCCAGCGCGGCAAGCCACCAGACGAGCAGCAGCGTTCCCACGGTCGCCATCCCATCGCCGGTTACCCGGTGGAGGATCGAGACCAGCATGTGCGGGCCCCAGTGGAAGTGGAGCCGCATAAACCCCGAAAAAAGATGCGGGCTGCGGGGTCGACTGGTCGGGCGGGATGCCATGGATGGTCCTCGAGGATCGCGGGCGCGGGGTGGCGCGCCGGGGTGCAGCTATCGCGACCTAATTAGGCAGCGGGCCGCATGATGCAAGCGGCGTGGGCTTCCCTAACCCAGCTTTAACCATTGATCGGGTAGCCCATGCGTTATGGACAACCAGTCCCCTGGAGCACCCGCCTTGACCGTTTTGACCGACGCTGATCTCCCGACCCCAGGCGTGATCGCCGGACGGATCGACCTGCCATCGCGGATCGCGGCGTTCGACGTCGACGGCACGCTTAAGCGTGAGGCACGCGCGCTGTGGGCGGTGCTGGAGCCAGAGGCGACCACGATCATCATGGCGTATTGGGACCAATGGCTGGTCGAGAATCCCGGGCAGGAACACTGGTTCCGCCAGGACCAGACGCGGCTCGTGGAACTGGGCGTCCTCTACCTTAAAAACCGGTTCTGCCATCTCGACGAGCGCTATTGGGTTGAATCGATGGAGCGATCGGTCACGGCCGGGTACAAGGCGGGGGTAAAGACAATGTCGCTCTTGTCGATGACCTGCGCCAGCGATCGCGCGGCGCTGGCATTGCTGATGACGCTGGTCACCGCCGACGACCCCCGGTTCCCGGTGTTCGTCGACGTGCTGCTCCGATTGTTCGGGATGGAATCGGAAATCACCGTCGAAATCTACAACAGCCTGTCCGCGCATACCGCTGGGCTCGATCGCGAACGGCTGGCCGGGGATTTTCAGAGCGACATCCGGGCAACCGTCGAATCGGCGTCCGACGAGAGCAGCGCGCTGCGGCGTCAGAGCAACCAGGCAAGCACCGTCGCGCGCGGTATGCTGGGCAAGGCAAGTGAAGTCGCCGCCGCGGCCGAACAATCCGCGGTCGCGATGCGCGAGGCGGCGCAGACCGCGGCAGGGCTGATCCGCGCGATCGAGGATGCGCGCGGCGAGGTCGAGGTTGCCGCCGAGGTCGCGACCCGCGCCGCCAGCCAGGCGGGCGAGGCGGTCGGCATGAGCGAGGCGCTGAGCGACCATGCGAAATCGATCGAATCGATTCTGGGGCTGATCCGCGACATCGCGGGGCAAACCAACCTGCTCGCGCTCAATGCGACGATCGAGGCCGCGCGCGCGGGCGACGCGGGACGCGGCTTCGCGGTCGTCGCGCAGGAGGTGAAGAGTCTCGCCAATCAGACCGCGCGGGCAACCGACGACATCGCAGGCAAGATCGCCGCGATCCAGGCCGCGACCAAGGGCGCGGTCGATACCAATATCGGGATCAAGAGCACCGTCGCCGAGGTCCAGGAAAGCGCCGAACGGATTCGCCACGCGATGGAGGCGCAGGCCCAGACCGTCACCGCGATCACCGCGGCGGTCGACGAGACCGCGCTGGCGGCGGATTCGATGTCGCTGACGATCGCCGCGATCCGCCAGGATACCGAGACGGTGGCAAGCGAGATGGACGGAGTCGGTCGCGGCTTTGACGTGCTTGATGAACGGATCGGCACGCTTAAAACCAGCGCGGGGGCGTTCGTCACCAAGGTGGCGGCTTAGACGAACCCTGATCGCGGGCACGCCCGAACGCTCGGTCGCCGAGCATCTGCTCGATTGCGACAGACGGCGCTATCGCGACGGATCCGTAGTTATTTCACGCCGGAACGGCCAAGCACATCAAGCCTGACTTGGCGACTGGGCGGCGACTGCTGGACGGAGCTTGATGGCGGCACGCTCTAGGAACCCCGCCGACGCGCGGCTAGACTTGGCGCTATGACGATTCTCCTGACCGGTTCGAGCCGCGGCATCGGTGCCGCGATCCTTTCCACGCTGCGCGAGGCGGGTCCGACCGTCATCGGTCATGCCACCAAGAGCGGCATCCCCGCCGACTTCACCGACCCCGCCGCACCCGCGACGCTCTGGCATCGCGCGCTCGATCAGGCGGGGGGCGAAATCGACGTGCTGATCAACAATGCCGGGGTGTTCGAGGCAAACCCGATCGAGGCAGACGACTGGACCGAGCAATGGGAGCGGACGATGCGGGTCAACCTGACCGCGGCGGCCGAACTGTGCCGCCTTGCGGTGCTCCATTGGCGCAACCGAAGGGTCGGCGGACGGATCGTCAATGTCGCGAGCCGCGCCGCCTATCGCGGCGACAGTCCCGCGCATTGGCATTATGCCGCCTCCAAAGCGGGCATGGTGGCAATGACCAAGACCATCGCGCGCGGCTATGCCGCCGAGGGCATCCTCGCCTTCGCGATCTGCCCCGGCTTCACGATGACCGGGATGGCGGACGATTATCTCGAGAGCCGCGGCGGCGATAAGCTGCTCGCCGACATCCCGCTCGGCAAGGTTGCGGACCCGGCGGAGATCGCATCGATCGTGCGCTATTGCGCGCTGGAGGCGCCGGCGTCGATGACGGGGGCGGTGATCGACGTGAATGGGGCGAGCTATGTTCGCTGACCGCGCCGAATCCTGGAAGATCACGCTGCCCTGTACCCGCGCGGAGGCGGAAGCGATCGACGCGGGCGAAATCGAACGTGACGTCGTGCTGATGACGACCGAAGAGGTCGAGGACGATCGCGAGCACTGGCGGCTCGACGCCTATGTCGAGCACGAACCCTGCCCCGCGACGATCGCGCACCTGCGCGCGCTAGTACCCAGCGCGGCTGGGATCGAGCCGGTGATCGAAGCGCTGATCGCAGAAGATTGGGTGACGCTGAGCCAGGCGGGGCTGGCGCCGATCCGCGAGGGGCGGTTCGTCGTCCATACCAGCGCGCATCCCGCCGACCCGCTGACCGGAGGTCGCGCATTCCTGATCGACGCAGGGCAGGCGTTCGGGACCGGGCATCATGCGACGACGTCGGGGTGCCTCGCGATGCTCGATGCACTGGCGGATGAGACGTTCGCGACTATCATCGACCTCGGGACCGGAACCGGGCTGCTCGCCTTCGCTGCGGCGCATCTGTGGCCCGCCGCACGAGTCATGGCGACCGATATCGACCCCAAGGCGATCATGGTCACCGCGCAGAACGCCGTCGCCAACCGCATCGAGGGCATCGATCTGATCGTCGCGGACGGTGCCCGCGCCGCGGCGATCACGGCGGGGGCGCCCTATGATCTGGTGATCGCCAACATCCTTGCCGGGCCGCTGATCGCGATGGCTCCCGAGGTCGCGGCGATTGCCGCGTCACGGGCAACGATCGTGCTTGCCGGGCTTCTCGAATCGCAGCGCGACGCGGTGGTCGCAGCGTTCGTGGCGTGCGGCTGTTCGCTCGACGTCGTCGATCAGCGCGGCGACTGGAGCGTGCTCCGGCTGACCGCAGGCGAGGAATCGTACGTACCCGCGGACGCGCCCGACGCGCTGGGGCGCGACGGCTGGGCACTTGATATTTGAGAGAGCCGCTGTTCCCGCGGGAGCAAAAGCGAAGGGTTGGCGGCCGTAACGGTCGTGGCTCTGGGTCCTGTTGTCGAAGCAGTCGGCTTACCCCTTTCATTTCACCCCGATCCGGGCTATACAGGTCGGGCTGACGTCGCATGCGACGGATATTGGGCCGCTTCGGCTCTCCCCTTTGTCCCTTTCTAGCCTCACCGAAGCCGGGATGCGCCGCAATTGGCGCATGCCCGTCATTACTTGGGACAAGGATACCCAATATGATCACCGGAACCGTAAAATTCTTCAATGCCGACAAGGGCTATGGCTTCATTGCGCCCGAAGGCGGCGGGGACGACGCATTCGTTCACATTTCGGCGGTGGAACGCGCTGGGATGCACACTCTCGATAAGGACCAGCGCGTCTCTTACGAGCTCGAGAACGACAAGCGGGGCAAGACCTCCGCCGTCAACCTCCAGGCCGCATAAGCGACCTGACCGCGGCGAGGCTCCCCCGGGGGC
>JALYTW010000193.1 GCA_030854075.1 Pseudomonadota bacterium | reverse complement strand
GTGTCGCAGTTACCCGTCGGCCCCGGCCCTTGCCCGACGATCAGAAGTTGACCGAGACCCCCAGCGTTGCGGTCGTGCCGACATTGTAGAGGTTGTAATAGACCCGGTTGTCGCCGCTCTGCTGATATTCCTGATATTTGGTCCCGGTGATATTGCGCACCTCGAACTTGATCTCGGCCGGCACGCCTTCGAACTCGACGCCTTCGCGCGCAATGAAATCCAGGTGGAAGCCGGGCTGTTCTCGGATGTCGGGCTGACCCGACGGTCCACGCCGCGTCGTCCGCATGCTGGCGTAGGATAGCAGCAGCGTCTGCTGCGACAGGCTATCCTGATCCTCCAGCCCCAGCTCGATATTGGCAATGTGGTTCGACTGGCCCGTCAACGGCGTCCCGTCACGGAACAGCTGGTTGGCCAGCGTCACCGACAGCGGGAACGCCGCCACCGGATCGTCGGGGCCGACTTTGATCCGCGAATTATCCGTTACTCGTTTCTCTGGACTTGCGAGGCCAAGGCTGGAAGCGAAAAGGGTAGCAAGGACCGGCCATGCGCCGTGCTCCTCGCGACAACCACCGAGAATGGCGGGCAGATCGTCACCGTTCTGCCGGTGACGCATACGCCGCCTGCCGACGAGCGCCTGGCTGTCGGAATTCCGGCCGGGACCAAGGTCCGTCGGGGCCTCGACGAGGCGCGCTCCTGGATCGTGCTCAACGAAGCCAATCGCTTCCAGTGGCCTGGTCCCGACCTCCGACCCGTCCCCGGCGATAAGGACGCCGACGTCGCCTACGGTCTCTAGCCCGCCGGGCTCTATGAGTAGGTGTGGCCCAAGTGGCTGGCTGCCTTTGACGCGCACCGAGTGGGTCAGGTCAACCGCACCTCGTAGCCTTACGCGTTGCAGTACCAAGGGATTGAACGCCCATGGATCGCGGGCCTTATGCGTTCCCATCCATAACGGATGACGTCGCGGCGCCGCTGATCCCCGTTTGGCCCGGCAACCTGCCGCACCTCAGCCACCTTATATCAGTGTCGCGTGCTGCGCCGCCATGCGAGGTGACCTCGCCACCAATTTCCGGCTTTCGGTTCGGGGGGCGGCGCTGGTCCGACCGTGGTCCCAGGCAAAGATGAAGGCGCGAGTTTGGGTTCGTGCTGCGCAACTAATTCGCCTTGGCCCGGCGATCACGTCGCCGTTCTGCCGCGATCTGAGCGTCGATCCACGGTGGCGCTTCGATTACGCGCCCCCGACGGATCACGCAGTGCAACCTGCAGGGCAGGGTACAACTGCCACCGAAGGATCCAGCGTGATCGTTTCGCCGTCAGAACTTTAACGCGCGATCGGTTTTCTGAATCAGTGCGCCAAGACTGATTCAGAAAGCTTGTTGGACGGCAAGCGACCGATGAGTCAAAATCTCTTTATGGTCACTTTCCCCACGCGGCTCGCCAACTACCGGGTCGACCTCGAAGCTGTTGATGGTGCGCGAAACATTCGCCGGAGCTACAGCATCACATCAGCGCGCGATTTGTTTGGCCATATGATCGTCGAGTTGCACTGGGGCCGGATCGGCGGGCGGGGGCAGGGGATGGCGGTCTCGTTTAGCTGCCCGCGTGCGGCTGAGCGCTTCGTCGCACAGACCCTTGCGCGCAGGGCTTCAGCCGAACGACGGATCGGAGTGGGGTACCGACCCGTTGGATCGGAAGCATAACCAAGTGCTTGGGCACGTATGATAATTCCCCGACCTTATTAGTCGTCCTTTTCGCCGACGGTCAGCGCCATCTGGCGCAAGATATCAGCGATCGTCAGAAAATCTTCGTCGTTCAAATCCCCGGCATAGGGGGTGGCCGAACTGCCTTGCGCAGCAGTTCGCTCGCAGCTGTTCGCCAGGCGGATCAGCGTCGCGTAAGCCACCTTGCGTTCCTGCTTTTCCGCCGCCGTTTCGCGCATCTCAATGTCTCCCAGTCGTGTTAGGGCCTGATAGAGGCGCTGGCGGCGGCACGCTATAATCTTGTCGTTTCTCGTGGTTGGATTGAGCTGGAGCATATGCGCCCATGAAGCGCTGCTCAGCGTTCCTT
>JALYTW010000048.1 GCA_030854075.1 Pseudomonadota bacterium | reverse complement strand
GGGCTGGCCGAACTCGGCCAGCCCGCCAACCTCGTGATCGTGGCCGACCATGGCATGGCCGCGACCTCGACCGCGCGGACGGTGGCGCTGGATACGATCGCCGATCCCGCCGACTATCGGATCGAGGAAGCCGGGCCATATGCGGGACTCTACCCGGTCGCGGGGCGTGAGGCCGCGTTCGCTAAGGCGATCCTCGGCACGCACCCGCACATGACGTGCTGGCGCAAGGGCGCGATCCCGACGCGATTCCATTACGGCACCAATCCGCGCATCCCCCCGTATTTCTGTCTGGCGGAGGACGGCTGGACAATCGCCGCCACCGCCCCCACCTCACCGACCGAAGCCAGGACTGGCGGCCAGCACGGCTATGACAACCACGCCCTTGATATGCGCGCGCTGTTCATCGCTAACGGTCCCGCGTTCATGGCGGGCAAGCGGCTGTCGACCTTCGAGAACGTCGATGTTGCGCCGCTGCTGCGTAATCTGTTGGGGCTACCCACGGGTAATGCACTGGACGGCAGCGATGCCCCGTTTCGGGCGGTGATGAGGGAGCGGCACTGATGCAGTATTTCGAGGATATCGAGGTCGGCGCGACCGCCAGCTTCGGCGCGTACCGGGTGACGCGCGAGGAAGTGATGGAATTCGCGGCGAAATATGATCCGCAGCCGTTTCACCTGTCAGACGAGGCGGCGGCGAAGACGCATTTCGGGCGGTTGTCGGCGAGTGGCTGGCATACCTGCGCGATGACAATGTCGATGCTGGTCGAAAATCTCAAGAACCACCGCCAGGCGGGGTTGGGATCGCCGGGAATCGACGAACTCAAATGGCTGAAACCCGTCTATCCCGGCGACACGCTGCGCTGCGAGAGCGAGGTAATCGACAAACGTCGTTCCGCCAGCCGGCCTGAGATGGGGATCTTCAAAAGCCGGCTGACGGTCTTCAATCAGGACGATGTCGCGGTCATGTCGATGGTGTCCAACGGACTGGTCGCGACGCACCCGGCCTAACGGTCACGCCTGACAGTCATTGGGGGCGCACATTGACGTAAGGCTCCCGACCCTGCCGCTCACCCCTGCGCTCGTCTCGGCGACGCCGGTTCTCTTCGACTTGCGCCGGCACCGCAGGGGTCCGGATCGCGGCTTGCGGCGACACGGCCATATTGGGCGCGGCGCCGCGATTTTCCCGTCGCTGATAATAGCCATTGTTCACGCCAGGCTGCTGATTCCCGACGGCGCCATTGCCGCCGCCGCGGCGGTTCCGCCAGTCACCGCGATTGCCGCCGTCGTTGCGATACCGCTGACCGCCGTCGTTATTATGATCGCCGCCGTTCCAGTTCCGATCGCCACCGTTGCGCCGGTCGCCATCGTAGCGTCCGTCATGATCGCCGCGGCGCTGAAAACCATTCCAGTCGTTGCGATAATTGCGGTCGCCGCGCCAGTTGTTGCGGCGGCCTTCCCAATAGCGACGTTGACCATCGTTCCAGCGAAAGGGCCGACGATACTGGTCGTAGACGTAGATGCCCGTGCCGGGGTAATAATAGTCGTTGTACCAACCGTAATAGGGCGCGCCATAGGCGCTGTTGTAACCGTTGCCGTAACCATAGCCGCTGTCATAGCCATCGCCATAATAGCCTCCGCTACCATAGCCGCCGCTACCATAGCCGACCGACAAGCCGCTGAAGCCATAGCCGTCGGTGCACGCGGCAGTGCCGAGACCGATGCCGATAACGAGGCTGAATAGGCCGATACGCTTGAGGGTCATACTACTCTCCCGGATACGCATGGAGACGCGCCAGGGACTCGCGCGCCGATCCATCGTATAACTAGGGCAGGTTATCGCAGGTTCCGCCTGAACCTGTAATGACCGGTACGTCTGCCATCGCGCGCCGCCGCCCCGGGCGACTGCTCACCGCCCAGCGCCGGTTCGCGATGACGCGATCAGTGCTTCAGGTCGCGCCAGACGTTCTGATAGGCGCCCCATGCCAGGAACACGAACATCAGGATGAAGAGAATCGCCGCGGTTCCCGCCGCGTGGCGCGCACTCAAATTGGGCTCGGCGGTCCAGGTCAGAAACGCCGCAACGTCGCGTGCCATCTGGTCCTTGGTTGCTTTGGTGCCATCGACATACGTCACCTGTCCGTCGGCAGTCAGCGGCGGCGGCATCGCAATGTTGAGGTTCGCGAAATACGGGTTGTAATGCAGTCCAGGCGGAGTCGAGAAAGCGGGAAATTCACGCTTCAACGCCGCCGGTGGATCCTGGTAGCCGGTGATGAGCGCGTGGACGTAATTGGCGCCATCCTCGCGCGCTTTGGTGATCAGCGAAAAATCTGGCGGCAGCGCATTGTTGTTCGCGGCGCGTGCCGCGATTTCGTTCGCGAACGGCGCAGGGAATGGATCGGAGGCGACGTTCTTGCGGGTCGCGGGCTCACCGGTATCAGGATTGATCGAAGGTTGCTCGATCACCCACTGATCCGCGATCGCCTTCACCTCCGCCGTGGAATAGCCGATTCCGGTCAGATCGCGGAAATGGACGTACTTCAGCGAATGGCACGCCGCGCAGACTTCCTTGAACACCTGAAATCCGCGCTGGACCTGGCGGTTGTCGAATTTGCCGAGCAGTCCGGCCGAGGGCAGGCCGATATCGGCGGGATGCTTGTGGTACACCGCCTCGACGCTTTCGATGGCCGGCTCGGTGATCGTCGTTTTGACGGTCCCGAACAGTGCCAGCGCCAGCACGAAGACGAACGCTGCGCCGATCAGGGTGGAAATAGTGCGAACCATGGTCAGTCGAATCCCCTAATCGGCTCAGTTCGCGAGCGCGCTATTGTGCGGTAGTTCGGGCTCGTTGGTGAGCGCCGAATGGGCGGGGCTGGTTCCGCCATGCTTGGCGAGCACTGCCTCGGTGATCGAATGGGGCAGGGCGACCGGCTTTTCCAACCACGAAATCCACGGCAGGATGATCAGGAAGTGCGCGAAATAATATGCCGCCGCGATCTGCCCCATGATCACGTTGCGTGCGATCGGTTCCGCACCCCCGACATAGCCCAGGATCAGGATGTCGACGAGAAGCACGACCAAGGCGATGCGCAGTTTCGGACGATAATTCGCCGATCGCACCGGCGACGTGTCGAGCCACGGCAGGAAGAAGAGCAGCAGGATCGACCCGAACATCGCCAGCACGCCCCACAGCTTGGCCGGGAGGATGAAGTTCGCGGTGAAGCTCTTGAGGATCGCGTAGAACGGCAGGAAATACCATTCAGGAACGATGTGCGCGGGTGTCGAGAGCGGGTTCGCCTCGATATAGTTATCAGGATGGCCGAGCAGATTGGGGCTGAAGAAAATCAGCGCGGCGAGGATCAGCATGAACACCCCGACACCGACGCCGTCCTTGGCGGTGTAATAAGGGTGGAACGGCACGGTATCCTGTTCGCCCTTCACATCGACCCCGGTCGGGTTGTTCGACCCCGGAATATGCAGCGCCCAGATATGGAGGATGATGACCCCCGCGATTACGAACGGCAGCAGATAGTGAAGCGAGAAGAAGCGGTTGAGTGCCGCGTTGTCGGGTGCGAAACCGCCGAGCAGCCAAATCCGGATGCTCTCGCCGACTAGCGGTATCGCCGAAAAGAACCCGGTGATTACCTGCGCGCCCCAAAAGCTCATCTGTCCCCAGGGGAGGACATAGCCCATGAACGCGGTTGCCATCATGAGGAGGAAGATCGTGACGCCGAGCAGCCACACCATCTCGCGCGGTGCCTTGTACGACCCGTAATAGAGCCCGCGGCCGATATGGATGTAGACGACCAGCAGGAACATCGACGCCCCGTTGGCGTGCGCATAGCGCAGGAACCAGCCCGCGTTGACGTCACGCATAATGGCTTCGACCGATGCGAACGCGCCCCCCGAGTAGGAGGCGTAATGCATCGCCAGCGTGACCCCGGTGATGATCTGGAGCACCAGCGCAAGCCCCGCCAATACCCCAAAATTCCAAAAATAATTGAGGTTGCGCGGCACCGGATAGCCCGCACCGATCGCGCCATAGACGAGGCGCGGCAGCGGCAGCTTCTCATCGAGCCACCGCATCAGCGGTTGCTTCGGTTCGTAATGCTTGGCCCAGGGAAAACTCATCGTGCGCTACCTCAGCCGACCGTGACGGCGGTGTCAGAGTTGAAGGTATATTCGGGGACGAATAGATTCTTGGGTGCCGGTCCCTGCCGGATCCGAGCCGCGGTGTCATACGCCGAGCCGTGGCACGGGCAGAAATACCCGCCGAACGGGCCGCGATTGTCACCCTCGTGGATGCCAAGCGGAATGCAGCCGAGATGGGTGCAGACCCCCAGCGTGATCAGCCAGTTCTCCTTGCCGGTCTTGGTCCGCTCGGCCAGCGTCTGCGGGTCGCGCAGCGTGCTGATGTCGACCGCATTGGCCTCCGCGATCTCCTTGGGGGTCAGATTGCGGACGAACAACGGCTGCTTGCGGAAGGTGGTGACGATACCTTGCCCCGGTACGATCTTGCTGAGATCGACCTCGGTCGACGACTGTGCGAGCACGTCGGCGGACGGGTTCATCTGGTTCACCAGCGGCAGGACGATCGCGACCCCGCCGACACCGGCAAAGGCGACGGCCGCGATGTTGATGAAATCGCGGCGGCGCGGATCGTGGACTTCCTCGTGATACGGCGCCGGATCTTCGCCGAGAGGAACGATGCTGTCAGTCGCCATTCACCTGAGCCCTTGCACTTATTGATCGACCGGACCGTGCGAGACGCACCCCGGCGAGTTCTCCCGTCCCCACGGGAGAGGTTGCGGACTGATAGACGGCGCATGCGCGCTTTGCCAACCTGATTTTGCGGGCGCGCAACGACGCGGCTATGAGCGTTCGCGATGCGCATCGCTCTCTTTCAGCCCGAAATTGCCGGCAACGTCGGTGCCGTGTTGCGTACTGCGGCGTGTCTGGGTGCCGCGGTCGACCTGATCGAACCAATGGGATTTACCTGGGACGACAAGCGCGTCGCACGTGCCGCGATGGATTATATCGATCACGTCAGTTTCGCGCGCCACCCCGACTGGGCGACGTTCGAGCGGCAGGCGACGGGTCGGCTGGTGCTGCTGACGACGAAGGGTGCGACGCCGCTTTGCGACACCATGTTCCAGTCAGACGACGTGCTGTTGTTCGGTCAGGAAGGGGCCGGGGTGCCCGACGCTGTCCACTCCCGCGCCGAAGCCCGGGTCGTCATCCCGATGAAGCCGCCAATGCGCTCGCTCAACCTTGCGACCTCGGTCGGGATTGTGCTGGCGGAGGCACTTCGGCAAACGGGTCAGTGGCCACGCTGATCCTCCTGTCCCGGAGAGGAACTGATAGGAAACCGCCATGCCCCCCCTCGACTCACAGCAATCCACTGCCCGCGCGTGGTTCGAATCGCTCCGGGATCGCATCTGCGCGGCATTCGAGGAGATCGAGCGCGGCGCGGGGTCGGACGCTGCGTTCGCCTATACCCCGTGGGACCGCATCGACCCGACGGGCGCGCCCGGTGGTGGCGGGGTGCGCGGGGTCATGAAGGGTCGCGTATTCGAAAAGGTCGGGATCAACGTCTCGACCGTCGGGGGTAGCTTCGACGGCGATTTCGCCAAGACCATCCACGGGGCCGGCGACGATCCCAGCTTCTTCGCGACCGGCATCAGTCTGGTCGCGCACATGGCGAACCCGCACGTTCCCGCGGTGCACATGAACTGCCGGTTCCTCGTCACCGCGAAACGCTGGTTCGGCGGCGGCGCGGATCTCAACCCGCCGCTGCCGATCGAGGCGGATACCGTCGATTTTCATGCCGCGCTGCAAGCCGCGTGCGATGCGCATCCGCAGGCAGGCGATTACCCCCGCTTCAAGGCGTGGGCGGACGAGTATTTCTACATCCCTCATCGCCGGACGCACCGCGGCGTCGGCGGGATTTTCTTTGATCATCTCGAAGGCGACTTCGACACGAATTTCGCGTTCACCCGCGCGGTGGGCGAAGCCTTTCTCGACGTCTACCCCCGGATCGTACGGCGACGGATGGCCGCGCCGTTCACCCAGCCGGATATCGCGCAGCGCGATGCCTGGCGCGGGCGCTACGCCGAATTCAACCTGGTGTACGATCGGGGTACCTCGTTCGGGCTCAAAACCGGGGGCAATGTCGAGGCGATCCTGATGAGCCTGCCTCCCGTCGCGAGGTGGGATTGATCGGGCGGGGCCTAATCGGGCGGGGCCTAATCGGGCGGGGATTGGGCCGATGGCGCTGACGCCGGTCGCCGATGGCGAACTCGCGACGGTGGTAACGACGCTGCGCATGCGCCAGCGCCCGCCGCTGCGGCCGATGCCCGAATCGCGGTTGCGGCTCGTTCGCTGGATGGCGCCGACGCCCGCGCGCTACCGCGCGCTGTTCCGGCGGGTGGGTGAACCGTGGCTGTGGTATTCGCGGCTATTGCTCGACGACGCCGCGCTGGTCGCGATCATCGCCGACGAGCGGGTCGAGGTGAACGCGGTGGTCGATCGGGGCGGGATCGAGGTCGGTATGGTCGAACTCGACCTGCGCACCCCCGGACACTGCGAGATCGCCTATTTCGGGCTGGTTCCCGACCTCACCGGTCAGGGTCATGGCCGCTGGCTGATAGCCGAAACTCTGGCCCGCGCGTGGCGGCCCGGGGTTGCTGCAGTGGGCGTCAACACCTGCACGCTCGATGCGCCGCGCGCGATGGGCTTCTATCGCGCGCAGGGCTTCGAGGTCGTGCGGCGGACGGTGGAGACCTTCCCCGATCCTCGTGCGACCGGGCTGCTGCCGCGCGAGGCCGCGCCCCAGATCGCCTATCTTGCGACCAGCCGCCGATAGGCTGCGACCGCCAGCAGCGCCGAGGCGAGTTGCGCCGCCATCGCGACTGAGGCTGCCGCCGCCGACGCCACCGCGACCGCGACCGGGTTCGCGGTGCCACCCCCCGCGAGCCACTGGCCCAACAGCAGGAATGGCTGGCCCAGCAGCATTCCCGACAAATACACCAACGCGACGACCCCGAGCAACGCAAGCTGCGCGCGCCGCGTCACCCGCCACGATTGCGCGATCGCGCCCAGTGCCCCCGCCGACCGATTCGCGATGATGATCGGCCCGACGAGGAAAAAGCGACTCATCAGATAAAGCCCGGGAATCAGCAGCAGGTACATCCCCGCTCCGGTCGGAATCGATACGACCAGCATCGCCAGAAGGAACCGCGGGAAGATCCTTGCCGCCCGCCGCAGCGCGCCGGCGACCGCGGGGCGATCCGAATCGAGATACAGCGCGAACACGAGCGCAAGCCCTAGATACCCGCACAGATACGCGATGCTGCAACCGATCCCATAATCCCCCAGCCAGTTCTGCAACGCCGCAATCCACGCTTCCGCCTGGGCCTGGCGATCGGTGATGGCGCGATCGGGCGCGGGGGTGGGTGGCACGAGCAGCACGAGCGCATAAGCCGGCAGGAAGAAGAATACCCCGGCAACCCGGATCAGCAGGTCCCGGTCGCGCACGAACAGCGCCCAGGCGTCGCGGAGCAGTCGCGCGAAGTCGACCCTCACGCCGCCGCGGGCTCGCGGCTACCCTTGGCCCCCGCGAGCGCCATGTAGAGCTGAGCGGTGAAGACGATGGCAAGAACGACAAATATCGTGCTGACCGCCGCGCCGGCGATAGTCCCCAGAAACCGTGCGGTCGCGATGTTGTCCGCCCCCAGGATCAACCGGAACACGATCCCGACGACCGCCTGTGCCGCCAGCGTCGCGACCATGAGGACGATCGAATAGAGGATCAGCACCCCCACGATCCGCCACGTCGCACCCTTGGTCAGCTGCCAGGCGCGCGCAATCGAGCGCAATCCCAACCGCTCATTGACGAGCACCGGCTGCCAGATCGCGAGCCGTGCACCGACGAACAGTACCGCAATTCCCCAGACCAGCATGAAGAGCGTCACACCCACCAATGCTCCAGGGCTCATGCCCGACATCGACGGCTGTCTGCCCGCCGCCACCGCGGCGAAATCGACCCCTGAAAATCCCACTAGTGCGACCAGCGGGATCAGCGTCGCGACCACCGCGACGACCATGACGACCGACACGCCGATCGCAGGGAGGAAGCGATGGTTCGCCACATCGATCGCCGCCGCGCGGTCGGTAAGGGGATCGCTCGACAACGCGATCACCGCAAGTCCGCCCCAGATCGTGATCACCAGGACGACCAGCGACAGCAAGCCGCCGATCGCTGCGAACCCCGACGTCCCCGGGGTCGAATAGGCGACGAATGCATCGCGGACGATGCCAGGCAGGAACAGCGTCGGCACGGCGATCCCCGCCAGCATGCCCGCGCGCCCCGCGAGAACCTCGGTCGTTCGATCCCAGACCGCCCCCATCGTCACCATGTTCAATCTCCAGTGCCTCGTGGCGATCGACTACCGCAAGCTGACCAGCATTGCCACCGATCCCAAACGCAGGTTACTCGAACCGGACGAGGGGCGGGGGGCGATGGTCGCCGACCCCGAAGTGCCTCCGGCTTCTCAGCTGTGCAGGAAGTGCATCACGTCGCCGTCATGGACGACATAGCTCTTGCCTTCGGCGCGTAGCTTGCCCGCCTCGCGCGCCCGCGCCTCACCACCCAGCGCAAGAAAATCGTCATAGGCGATGGTCTCAGCGCGGATGAAGCCCTTTTCGAAATCGGTATGGATCTCGCCTGCCGCCTCCGGCGCGGTCGCGCCGACATGGACCGTCCAGGCGCGCGCCTCCTTGGGGCCGACGGTGAAAAACGTGAGCAGATGGAGCAGCTTGTAACCCGCGGTGATGACGCGCGCGAGCCCGGTTTCCTCGAGCCCGAGCTCACCGAGAAACTCCCCACGATCCTCGGGCGGCATCGTCGCAATCTCCGCTTCGATGGCGGCGGAGACGACGACCGCCTCGGCGCCCTCCGCCGCGGCCTTGGCGAACACCCGCGCCGACAGCGCGTTGCCGTTCGCGGCATCGCCCTCGTCGACGTTGCAGACATACAGAACGGGTTTGCTGGTGATCAGCTGCGCCGCCTTGAAGACGCGTTCCTCCTCCTCGTCCTTGGGCACCGTCAGCCGCGCGGGCTTGCCTTCGCGGAGCAGGTCGAGCGCCTGGCCGAGCACGGATGCGCCGATCTTGGCTTCCTTGTCGCCCTGCGCCGCCTTCTTGGCGAGGCTCGGCACGCGCTTTTCAAGGCTTTCGAGGTCGGACAGCATCAGCTCGGTCTCGACCGTGTCGGCGTCTGCGATCGGATCGATCTTGCCCTCGACATGGGTCACGTCGCCGCCTTCGAAACAGCGCAGGACATGGACGATCGCGTCGACCTCGCGGATATTGCCGAGGAACTGGTTGCCGAGCCCTTCGCCCTTCGATGCTCCCCGCACGAGGCCGGCGATGTCGACAAACGCGAGCTGGGTTTCGATGATCTTCTGCGAACCCGCGATGGCGGCAAGCTTGTCCAATCGCTTGTCGGGCACGCCAACATTGCCGACGTTGGGCTCGATCGTGCAGAACGGATAATTCGCCGCCTGCGCCGCTGCGGTCTCGGTCAGCGCGTTGAACAGCGTCGATTTGCCGACATTGGGGAGTCCCACGATGCCGCAACGAAAACCCATGTCATGTCCTTCAGTTCGAATGCTGCCGCGGCGTTAGAGAAGCAGGCGCCAGATTGCCAGTGATCGCCGCGTCGAGGCATCGCGGCTTCCCGGCCTTTGGACTGCAGGCTGACGCCGCGGCGCAAACCGGCTACGGAGCCGCGCGATGTCCCAATCGATCCCTCAAGTGCTGTCCCCCGCCGCCGCGCTGCTGCCCGCGTTTGCCCCGTGGTTCGATCTGGCGGGCCTCGCGGTCTTCGCCGTCTCGGGCGCACTTGCCGCGGCCAAGCGGGGCCAGACCATCGTGACGTTGAGCTTCTTCGCGCTGATTACCGGGGTTGGCGGCGGCACCGTTCGCGACTTGCTGATCGGTGCGCGCGTGTTCTGGGTACAGGATGCGCGCGCCGCGATCGTCTGCCTGGCGGTCGCGGTCGTCATCTGGATCACGCCGCAACGCTGGTGGTCCGACCGGGCGCTCGCCTGGTTCGATGCGGCCGGCCTCGGGGCCTATGCGGTATATGGTGCGGCGAAGGCGCTGACGTATGGCGTGCCGCCCGTGCCCGCGGCGTTGATGGGGGTGATCACGGCGTGCGTCGGGGGGATCATCCGCGACATGTTGGCGGGCGAACCGTCGATTTTGATGCGGCCCGAACTGTACGTCACCGCCGCGGCACTGTCGTCCGCGAGCTACGTCGTCCTCTATGAGGTTGGCGTGACGCGCCTGGTCGCGGCGGTGATCGCCGCGATCCTGGGATTCGGGTTGCGGGCGGCGGCGATCCACTTCCGCCTCGGGCTGCCGGCGTATCGCGGTCTGCGTTAGGCGCGCACGACCCCGACGTCGGCAAAGCGCTTCGGTTCGGTGGGCGGGCTCGTCGCATCGGCGAGTTCGCATTGCCAATAACCGACGTCGATCCAGCGGCCCAGCTTGTACCCTGCCTCGCGGATCACCCCGGCGCGGCGAAATCCAACCTGCTCGTGCAGCGCGATCGAGAGGTCGTTGGGCAACGCGATCGTGCCGATCGCCTGGGTGAACCCTTGGTTGCGCAGCGTGTCGATTAGCGCTTCGTACAGCAGCCGCCCCGCCCCCTGACGCTGCGAGGCATCGGCGATATAAACCGATGTTTCGACGACATAGCGATAGGCGGGACGTTCGCGGAACCGGGTCGCATAAGCATAGCCGAGCACGCCTGATTCCGCGCCGCCCTGATCAGCCGCGGTCGCGACGATCCAGGGATAAAGGCCGTCCGACGCCGCCATCCGCGTGCGCATCTGGCGACTATCGGGCGCCTCGACTTCGAAGCTCGCGGTGCCGATCAGGACGTGCGGCGCGTAGATGGCGGCGATCGCGGCGGCGTCGTCCGGACGCGCAGCGCGGATCACGATCATCGGGTGGCGAAACCGATCTTCGCGAGCACGATATCGAGCAAGCGGGTATCGGTGCCGATGGCGGCACTCGGCCCCAGCCCGCCGCACTCCAGGCAGCGTGCCTGGATGCCCCCGCCCGCGGTCAGCCGCTTCAGGTCCCCGACCGCCTGCGCCAACAGGCCGCGCTGGTCGGCGGCGATCCGCGCGAAGATGTCGGCACCGGCGGTATCCTCGTCATCGTCACTGCCGCGCAGCGATTTGGCGAATTCGGCGGCCCAGCCAGGCTTATCTTCAAGATAGACGGCATGGACCTTGGCAGGATCGAGCTTGGCGCGGCGCGCGGCCTCCGCGATCGCATCGTCGATCGTGCCGAACCGGTCGACCAGCCCGAGTTGGTGCGCGGTCCCGCCGTCCCAGACCCGGCCTTGGCCGATCTCGTTGACCCGCTCCGGCGTCATATGGCGCGATTGCGCGACCCGCATGATGAAGGCGCGATAACCGTTCTCGATCGTCGCCTGCAGGATCGCGTCGAATGCAGGGGTGGTCCCGCCAAGGATGTCGGGTTGCCCCGACAGCGGGGTGGTCTTCACGCCATCCGTCGTGACGCCGATCTTGGCAAGCGAGTTTTCGAAGGTCGGGATGATCCCGAAGATCCCGATCGATCCGGTGATCGTCGATGGCTCGGCGAAGATCACGTCGCCCGGGGTCGACACCCAATAGCCACCCGATGCCGCGAGCCCGCCCATCGACACGACGATGGGCAATCCTTGACGTTTCGCTTCCAGGATCGCCAGCCGGATCTTCTCCGACGCCAACACCGATCCGCCCGGCGAATCGACCCGGACGACCAGCGCCTTCAGGTTCTTTCTGGCGAGCCCCTTCAGGATCGCGTTGGCGATCGTGTCGCCATGCGCGCTGCCGGGCCCACCCTTACCGTCGACGATGTCGCCCGCGATGGTCACGACGCCGATCGCGTCGCCGGCGGTCGGCAGCGGGTGCGCGCCCAGATAATCGTCGTAATCGATCGCATCGAAATAGCCCGCGGGCTTGCTGTCCTTGCCACCGACCAGCGCCGCGAGGCGGCGTCCGAACGCGACGCGGTCACCCAGTTTGTCGACCAGCCCCGCCGCCAGGTTCGCCTTCGACACGTCGCCATTGGCGGCGAGGACGGGTGCGGCCGGGTTCGCCAGGAACGCCGCGATATTCGCCTTGGGTCGCGCCTTTTTCACCGCCTCCTGCCACTCGGCGAACAACACGCCGTAGAGCGCCTGGCTCGCGTCGCGCGCCTCGGGGCTCTGGTCGCTCCGGGTATAAGGTTCGACGAATGATTTGAACTTGCCGACCCGATAGACGTGGGCGTTGACGCCGAGCTTGTCGATCAGCCCCTTGTAATAGAGCTGGCTGCCGCCCGGGCCTGCGAACATCGCCCCGCCCAGCGGGTCGACCCAGATCTCGCTGGCATTGGCGGCGATGCGATAGCCGCCATCGGTGTACCCGGTCGCATAGGCGAGCACGGGCTTTTTCGTATCGCGGAACCGGCGGATCGCGTTGCCGACTTCATCGAGGGTCGCCGGATAAGCCCCCCCGAACCCGTCCAGGTCGAGCACCAGCGCCTTGACGTGATCGTCGCTCCGGGCGGCGTCGATCGTACGGATCAGGTCGCGCGCGCGAAATTGGTGTGCAATTCCCTGCCCCGACAATATCGCGAAGGGGGCGGGATTCTGGGGCTGCTCGACGATCGGCCCGTCGAGATTCAAGACCAATGCACCATCGTGGATGGGTTTGGAGCCCGGACGCGCGTTCAGCGCGGCGAACAACAGGCCGAAGAACAGCAGCATCGCGATGAGCACCAGCCCATCCTTGACCCCCACCAGCAACTTCCATGCGCCACGCACCAGTTTCACGTCGTTCTCCTTCGTCGCGGTGCTCTAGCCGGAAGTGTTATGGCTGAGCAATACGCTTGTTGGTGCGACGCGAGTGTTGGTGCAACGCGAGCGGGGGACCGTCGACGAAAGAGCAGCCAACGCGCGTTTCCCCTGCTAGGCACCCGCCCGCCATGACCGCGCTCGCCGTCCAGTCCCCGCTCGCCGGGCCAGCCCCTGCCACCGCGCGGGGCGAACTCGGCGCGCTGGTCGCGCTCGCGTCGCCGCTGGTCGCGGCGAATATCCTGCAGATGGCGGTCTACGCGGTGGATGTCATCTTCGTCGCGCGGTTGGGAACGGTCGAACTCGCCGCCGCGACGCTCGGCGTCTATCTCTATTCGGTGATGATGTGGGCACTGGTGGGGCTGGTCGGGGCCGCCGCGCCGGTGATCGCCGCCGAACTGGGGCGCCGCCGCCACGCGGTGCGCGAGGTGCGGCGGTCGTTCCGGATGTCGCTGTGGCTCGCCGTGCTCGGTGCGCTGCCGTTTCTGATCGTGCTGGCGCAGGGCGAGGCGCTGCTGCGGCTCGCGGGCCAGGACCCGGTCGTCGCGGCGCGGACCGGCGCGTTTCTCGATATCCTGTTATTCGCGATGATCCCCTCGATCGCGGCCGCGGCGATGCGCGTCACCGCCGCCGCGCTCGGACGACCGGGCTGGGCGACCGCGGTCACTGCGCTGGCACTGGCGGTGAACCTGCTCGGCAACTGGCTGCTCGTCTTCGGGCATTGGGGGTTTCCCGCGCTTGGGCTCGAAGGCTCCGCAATCGCCAGCGTGGTCACCAGCACCGCGATGATGCTCGCCTATGTCGTGATCCTCGTCACCGATCGCCGCATCCGGCGGTTTCGGCTGTTCGGCAACTGGTGGCGCACCGAATGGTCACGGCTCCTCGAGATCGTCCGGATCGGGGTGCCGATCGCGGTGACGATGACGTTCGAGGGCGCGTTGTTCAGTTCGGCGGGGTTCCTGATGGGGTTGTTCGGGGTGACCGAGGTCGGCGCGCACGCGATCGCGCTCCAGATCGCAGCGGTCGCGTTCCAGATCCCGTTCGGGATCGCGCAGGCAGCGACGATCCGCGTCGGCATGGCCTATGGTGCGCTAGACCGCGCGTGGATGGCGCGCGCGGGGTGGGTGGCCCTGGCGCTCGGGATCGGCTGCATGGTGTTTACCGCGCTGCTGCTATGGCTGCTGCCGCGGCTATTTATCAGCGTTTATATCGACGTCGATGCGCCCGCCAACGCGCGGCTGGTCGCGCTGACGCTCCAGTATCTGGCGATCGCCGCGATGTTCCAGTTATTCGATGGGGGGCAAGCGGTCGCGGCGGGGGTGCTGCGCGGGCTGCAGGACACGCGTATGCCGATGCTGATCGCGCTGTTCGGCTATTGGGTGGTGGGGTTCGGCACCGCGCTGGCGCTGGGCTTCTGGGCGCACTGGCGGGGCGTCGGGATCTGGATCGGGCTTGCGGCGGGGTTGTTCGCGGTGTCGCTGCTGCTCATTTGGCGGTGGCATCGCCGCGATGCGCTCGGGCTGACCCCCGATGGCGTCGACTGAGCGAAAACTTCCGTAATTTTGCGGGTCGCGCCCATTGACGCTCGATGAACGCGTTCACATATGGCGGGTGCTGGCACTCGGCTCGTTCGAGTGCCAAAAAACTGTCACGAACTTAGAAAAGAGGGTATCAGCAATGAACTTTCGTCCGTTGCACGACCGCGTGCTCGTTCGCCGCGTCGAGGCCGAGGAAAAGACGTCGGGTGGGATCATCATTCCCGACACCGCCAAGGAAAAGCCCCAGGAGGGCGAGGTCGTCGCCGCCGGCACCGGCGCGCGCAACGAAGCTGGTGAGGTTCACCCGCTCGAAGTGAAGGCCGGCGACAAGATCCTGTTCGGCAAATGGTCGGGCACCGAGGTCAAGGTCGATGGCGAAGAGCTGCTGATCATGAAGGAATCGGACATCCTCGGCATCGTCGAGGCGTGATCCTGAGCGGAGCCGGGCAAATACCCGATTCCGTGTAAACTTCGTCAACTTCAAACCATTCAGAAAGGGTAGCCACCATGGCAGCCAAGGACGTAAAATTCGGTCGCGACGCGCGGGAGCGCATTCTGCGCGGCGTCGACATTCTCGCCGATGCGGTGAAGGTCACGTTGGGGCCGAAGGGCCGCAACGTCGTGCTCGACAAGAGCTACGGCGCACCGCGCATCACCAAGGACGGCGTCACCGTCGCCAAGGAGATCGAGCTCAAGGACAAGTATGAGAACATGGGCGCGCAGATGTTGCGCGAAGTGGCCTCCAAGACCAACGACAACGCCGGTGACGGCACCACCACCGCCACCGTGCTCGCTCAGGCGATCGTTCGCGAGGGCATGAAGTCGGTCTCGGCGGGCATGAACCCGATGGATCTGAAGCGCGGCATCGACCAGGCAGTCGAAGCAGTCGTCGCCGATCTCAAGGCACGGTCGAAGCCGGTGTCCGGCACCAAGGAAATCGCTCAGGTCGGCATCATCTCTGCCAATGGCGACAAGGTCGTCGGCGAGAAGATCGCCGAAGCGATGGAGAAGGTCGGCAAGGAAGGCGTAATCACCGTCGAGGAAGCCAAGGGCCTCGAATTCGAGCTCGACGTCGTCGAGGGCATGCAGTTCGATCGCGGCTATCTGTCGCCGTACTTCATCACCAACCCCGAGAAGATGACGGTCGAACTCGCCGATCCGTACATTCTGATCCACGAGAAGAAGCTCAGCAACCTGCAGGCGATGCTCCCGATCCTGGAAGCCGTCGTCCAGTCGGGTCGTCCGCTCCTGATCATCGCTGAGGACATCGAGGGCGAGGCGCTCGCCACGCTCGTCGTCAACAAGCTGCGCGGCGGCCTGAAGGTCGCAGCGGTCAAGGCACCTGGCTTCGGCGATCGTCGCAAGGCGATGCTTGAGGACATCGCGGTCCTGACCAAGGGCGAGATGATCTCGGAAGATCTCGGGATCAAGCTCGAAACCGTGACGCTCGCCATGCTTGGCACCGCCAAGCGCGTGTCGATCGACAAGGACAACACCGTCATCGTCGATGGTGCCGGAGACCATGACGCGATCAAGGGCCGCACCGAAGCGATCCGCCAGCAGATCGAGAACACCACCAGCGACTATGACAAGGAGAAGCTCCAGGAGCGCCTCGCCAAGCTCGCAGGCGGCGTTGCGGTCATCAAGGTCGGCGGCGCCTCCGAGGTCGAGGTCAAGGAGCGCAAGGATCGCGTCGACGACGCCCTCCACGCCACCCGCGCCGCGGTCGAAGAAGGCATCGTCCCCGGTGGCGGCACCGCGTTGCTCTATGCGACCAAGGCACTCGAGGGCATGACCGGCGATAACGACGACCAGACCCGCGGCGTCGACATCGTCCGCAAGGCACTGACCTCACTGGTTCGCCAGATCGCGCAGAACGCCGGTCATGACGGTGCGGTGGTGTCGGGCAAGCTGCTCGAGGGCAACAACCCGGCGATGGGCTTCAACGCCCAGACCGACAAGTACGAGAACCTCGTCGAGTCCGGCGTGATCGATCCGACCAAGGTCGTGCGCACCGCGCTACAGAATGCAGCTTCGGTCGCGGGCCTGTTGATCACCACCGAAGCGGCGGTGAGCGAAATGCCCGAAGACAAGCCGGCGATGCCCATGGGCGGCGGCGGCGGCATGGGTGGCATGGGCGGCATGGACTTCTGATTTTCGACCGGGGCAGGGCAACCTGTCCCGGACAGAAAATCGGATCGGCCAGCCCCCTTGGCGACGCCAAATCGGTCTGACGTTCCAGCACCGGCTTTGCCGGTACCCGACCGATCAGACAAAACGAGGCCGATGGAGCGATCCATCGGCCTCTGTCGTTTCCGCGGCGTTGATCGACCTCTGTCCCGGCAAGCAACATGACTGCGCACGAAGGAGAAAGTGCATGCGATTATCAGCGACGATTGGAGCGATTGGTCTGGCATTGACCCTTGCTGGCTGCGGCCAGCCCGCCGACACCCCCACTGCCGCACCCACATCGACCGAACCCGCCAAACCCGCGTTCGCGGTCGATGGCCCGGCCGTCATTCAGGAAGTCCAGTCATATGGCGCGCCGTGGAACGACGCGCGGACTAGCGACCCGATGGTCGACACCAAGACCGGGGGCACCGTGCGGGTACTCAACGGTGCCGCCGGCAGCGCGCAGGTTTTCAGCCGCCGTGATGGCAAGGTGTGGCAAGTCAAACTGGTGACGGGTGCGCCCAAGAATTGCGGGGAGTCGCAACCGCTGCTCGACGCGTTGCCGAAGTTGGCCGCGACGCTGAAACCCGGCGCCACGATCAGCGAGACCCAGCGCAACGCGGTCAGCGACGGTCTGCTCACGCTCGGTCGCAAGATCCAGCAAATGTCCGGAATCGCGGTAACGACACAGGGGGGGTGCACCCACTGGCTAACCCTCGCGGTGCCTGACCCGGCAACCGCGGCGACCTGACCGCCACCAGCGGCTCAGTCGCGCTTCATCGCTTCGATCAGCGCCTTGACCTCCTGGCTGCGACCTCGTGGAATGACGAGGATGTCGTTGCCGCTCGCGACGACGATCAGGTCCGATACGCCGACCAGCGCGACGCGCGCGCCATCGGTGCGGACCAGGCAGTCCCGGGTGTCGATCGCGGTGACCTTGCCGCGGTGCGCGTTGCCCGCGTCGTCCCGCGCGCTGATCGCGTGGAGTGCGTCCCAGCTACCGACATCGTTCCATCCCATAGCTACCGGGACCACCGCAACGCGGTCCGCGCGCTCCATGACCGCATAGTCGACTGATTCGGCGGGGGCGGCGGCGAACTGGGTAGCATCGGGATAGATCCGCGTGCCTTCGCGGTCCGCCGCGACCATGGCGGCCGTCGCGGCGGCGAACATGGCGGGTTCGAGCACTGCCAGCTCATCGAGAAAGCGATCGGCGCGGAACAGGAATATCCCCCCGTTCCACACGTGATCGCCCGCTGCCAGCATCGCCTCTGCCTTGGCCAGCAAGGGTTTTTCGACGAAGCGTGCAACCCGGAATACCCCCGCGCCGATCGCCTCGCCGATCCGGATCCAGCCATAGCCCGTCTCGGGCGCGTCGGGCTGGATCCCGAAGGTCGCCAGCCAGCCTTGTTCCACCAGCGGCAGCGCCGCCTGGATCGCTGCATGAAACGCGTCGACATCCCCGATCACATGGTCCGACGGCATGACCAGCAGCGGGGTGTCGCCCCCGCCCGCCGCCAGCGCGGCGAGTGCGATCGCGGGGGCGGTGTTACGGGCAACCGGTTCCAGAATCAGCGCCTGCGGATCGGCCCCGACTGCGCCAAGCTGGCGTTCGACCTCATCGGCATGCGCGGCGTTGGCGACGATGATCGGCGCGGCGAAGGCCGCACCCCGGGTGCGCAGCGCGGTCAGCTGCAGCATCGTCTCGTCCGCGGTCAGCGCCAGCAATTGCTTTGGGCGTTCCGGGGTCGACATCGGCCAGAGCCGCGTCCCGGACCCGCCCGACAGGATAACCGGCACGATCGTCGTATTGGCCATAAATCCTCCGCTAGTGCACGCCATGAAGGCCTCGATCACGCGTGGCAAGCGATCAGGATCAATCGCGTGCCATCTTCGCGAACGTTCAGGCTTTATTTGCCTTTTGATGCGATGCCGTGGTGTCGGAAAGTTTTACAAGAGGTCCGTCGGAAGCGCGCAACGATGATCCGGGTCTTCAAACATTACCTGCCTCACGCAGTATTGCTCCTCGGCCTCGTCGACACAGCGTTGCTGATGGCCGCGGCCGAAATCGGCTGGATCGTGCGCGCCGATCAGATCGGGATGCTGATCGACCCAATTACCACGCGCATCCCGCAGCTCATGTCGTTCGCCGCCGCTTTGCAGATCGCGCTGGTCGCGGTGGGCGGATACAGTGCGGCGTCGTTCAGATCGCTGCGGTTCGCCGCAGCACGGCTGGCGGTTGCAGTCGCGCTGGGCGTCATTTTCCTGTCGTTGATCTTCTTCCTGTTTCCTACGCTGTCGCTGTGGCGATCGAGCTTGCTTTACTCGATGATCGTCGCGGCGTTCCTGCTCGTCGCGGTACGCGCCTTGCTCGGCAAGACGCTCGGCGGGGATCGGTTCAAGCGCCGCATCGTCGTGCTTGGCGCGGGAACCCGGGCCGCGCGGATCGGTGCCTTGGCGGGGGAGCCAGGGACCAACTTCATGGTGGTGGGGTTTGTCGCGATGGGGGAGTCCGCACCGGCCGTACCCGGTGCCATCGCGCGCGATGCGATAGTGAATCTTGCGGCTCATGTGATCAAGCTGCGCGCAACCGAGGTCGTGCTCGCGCTCGAGGAGCGCCGCAATGCATTGCCGTTGCAAGATTTGCTGCGGGTCAAGACGACCGGCGTCCTAGTCAGTGAAATCTGGACCTTCCTCGAACGCCAGACCGGGCGGATCGATCTCAACAGCGTCAACCCGTCATGGCTGATCTTCTCCGACGGCTTCGCGTCCGGGCGGATGGTGTCGAGCTTCTTCAAACGCGCGTTCGATATCGTGGCCAGCCTGCTGCTGCTGGTTGTAACCTTGCCGGTGATCGTGATCACCGCGATCGCGATCAAGCTCGAATCGAAGGGTCCTGCTTTCTATCGGCAGCGCCGCGTCGGCCTCTACAATCAGTCGTTCGACATCCTGAAGCTCCGCTCGATGCGGACCGACGCCGAGAGTGGGGGCCAGGCGGTCTGGGCCGCGGAGCGCGACCCTCGGATCACCCGGATCGGTCGGATCATCCGCCAATTGCGGATCGACGAGCTGCCGCAGACCTGGACCGTCCTGAGGGGTGAGATGAGTTTCGTCGGCCCGCGCCCCGAACGACCCCAATTCGTAGAACAACTCGAACAGCAGCTGCCATTCTACGCCGAACGTCATATGGTAAAGCCCGGAATTACCGGCTGGGCTCAGATCAATTACCCCTACGGTGCCTCGATCGACGATGCGCGGCACAAGCTCGAATACGACCTGTATTACGCCAAGAACTATTCGCCGTTCCTCGATCTGCTGATTATGCTCCAGACGCTGCGGGTCGTGCTCTGGCCGATCGGCGCGCGATGAGAGTCGTTGGATGACAGGCGCGCTGATCCTCTGGGGGCACGCGATCGCCGCGCTTGCGTTCGGGTTGCTGGCGCTGGATCAGGCCAATCGCGCGCGGGGTGACTGGCCGAAGGCGGCGCTTGTGGTGGCATTGGCGACGACCAGCCTGTGGGCGCTCGCGGTCGCTGGGATCGATTCGCGCGATATCGCCAATCCCATCGCGCTGGCCGTCCGCGATATCGCCTGGTTCGCGGTGATGGGACTACTCGTCCGCCGTCATCGCACCGCCGGAATCGCGCTGGTGTCGGTCTATGCGGTGGCGATCGGCATGACCATCGCCACCGCCGCGCTGGCGCTGGTCGCCACCGCGCCGATCGAACCGGCGGGCCTCGAAGCACTCGCGCACGCGGGCTACGCGTGCCGAATGATGGCTGCGGTCGCGGCGCTGGTGCTGGCCCATCATCTCGCCAGCGTCACCGATACTCGCGCGCGGTGGCTGGCGAGGCCCGCTGCCCTCATGCTCGGCGCGATGTGGGGGGCGGAGCTGCTGATGTCCGCATTCGGCTATCTGGGGGAAGGGGTCCCGCCTTCATTGGTGATTGCGCGCGGGTTCGTCATGGGCGGCGCGGCGGTGCTGTTCGGCGTCATGGCGAAGGATGGCGGCGAATGGCGGATGGCGGTCTCGCGCGGCGCGGCGCTGCGCGCGCTGTCGGTGGTCGCGCTGATCGCTTATGCGGGCGTCACCATCTGGCTGACCACGCTCGCGCGGCACGTCCCCGCCGGCTACGTCCGGATTGTCCAGACCGCGGTCGTGCTGGGGTCGGCGACCGCGCTGATGACGCTGGTGTCGACGCCGTGGCTGCGCGCCTGGACGCGCGTGAAGCTCGCCAAGCACCTGTTCCGCCACCGCTATGACTATCGAACCGAATGGCAGCGGTTCACCACCACGCTTGGCCTGCCTGGCCTTGGCGCAGACCCACTCGACCTCAGAATCGTGAAGGCGATCGCTAATCTGACCGATGCGCCCGCCGGGTTGCTCCTGGCCGCCCACGCATGCGGACTCGAGCCCGCGACAAGCTGGCGTTGGGATGGCGGTGGCGAGGCCGGTGTCGGGCTCGCAACCTATCTCGAAACCACGTCGCGGATCGTCGAGCTCGACATGGTCCGCAGCGGACGGGCCGAAGCGGCGGAGGCCGCGGAAATCCCGGACTGGATGATCGCGCGGGCGGATGCGTGGGTATTGGTGCCGCTGATCCATCATGCGACGTTGGTCGGCGCGATCCTGCTCGCGCGTCCGCCGGTCGATCGGGCGCTCGATTGGGAGGACCTCGACCTGCTGCGGGTGGCGGGACGCCAGGCGGCAAGCTATCTTGCGGAGGAGCGTGCTCATGGCGCGCTGGCCGATGCCCAGCGGTTCGATGAATTCAACCGGCGCTTCGCGTTCATTCTTCACGACATCAAAAACCTGGTGAGCGGACTGACGCTCGTCGCGCGCAATGCCGAGCGTCACGCCGACAACCCCGAATTCCGCGCCGACATGATCGCGACACTGCAGGATTCGGTGGCGCGGATGAACGGCTTGCTCGCCAGGCTGTCCCAGCATCACCACTCACCGATCGAGTCGGCCCAGCCGGTCGATGTCGGCGCGCTTGCCGCGCGGCTGTCGGCACCGCGCCGTGCGCAGCACCGCATCGAAGCGGTGGGCAGCGGCATTGCGATCGCGCAGCCGGGGCGGCTCGAGCAACTGCTCCGCCACCTCCTTCAGAACGCCATAGAGGCGAGCGCGCCGGACGATCCCGTGACCGTGCAGGTGACGTCGACCGACGGTCGCGTTTGCGTCGAGGTTGTCGATCACGGCTGCGGGATGTCGCCAGCCTTCGTTCGGGACCAGCTGTTCCGCCCATTCGCGTCGTCGAAATCCGGCGGCTTCGGGATCGGCGCCTATGAGGCGCGGCAGCTTGCCGAAGCGATGGGCGGCAGCATCGCGGTCGATAGTCGTGAAGGGGTGGGGACATGCTTCCGCGTGTCGCTGCCCGCCGCCCTCGCGCTCGAGGCGGCGGCATGACCGGCAAGCCGGTGCTGCTGGTCGTCGAGGACGATGCCGCGCTTCAGCGGCAGTTGCGCTGGGCGTATGACGGTTATGAGGTCATCGGGGTGGGAACCCGCGCCGCGGCGATCGACGCATTGCGCACTCACGAGCCAGCAGTGGTAACGCTCGATCTTGGTCTGCCCCCCGATCCCGACGGCACCAGCGAAGGCTTCGCGGCACTCGCCGAGATATTGGCGTTGAAGCCGGATACGAAGGTGATCGTCGCCTCCGGCCACGGTGCCCGCGACAGCGCGCTCCAGGCGATCGGGCAGGGGGCATGGGATTTTTATGCCAAGCCGATCGACATCGACGCGCTCGGGCTCATCGTGTCGCGCGCGTTCCACGTCCATGCGCTGGAGGCGGAGAACCGCCGCCTCGCCGCGCGCGGTGGCGCGGGGTTTGCCGGGCTGATCTACGCCTCGCCCGAAATGACACGGACGGTGCGGACGATCGAACGTGTCGCGCCCGCCGACGTATCGGTGATGCTGCTCGGCGCGAGCGGGACCGGCAAGGAATTGCTGGCGCGCGGGCTTCACGATGCATCACCCCGATCGCGCGGCGCGTTCGTCGCGATCAATTGTGCCGCGATCCCCGAAACATTGCTCGAAAGCGAGCTGTTCGGGCATGAGAAGGGCGCATTCACGGGCGCGGTACGCACCGTCGAAGGCAAGATCGAACAGGCGAGCGGCGGCACGCTGTTCCTCGATGAGATCGGCGACGTGCCGCTCGCGCTTCAGGTCAAATTGCTCCGTTTCCTCCAGGAACGCGTGATCGAGCGGCTCGGCGGGCGCAAGGCGATCCCGGTCGACACCCGCATCGTCTGCGCAACTCACCAGGATATCGACGCAATGGTAACCGCGGGCAGCTTTCGCGAGGACCTTTATTATCGGCTTGCAGAGATCGTCGTGCGAATCCCCGCGCTCGGCGACCGCAGCGGCGATGCGGGGTTGCTGGCGCGCCATTTCGTCACGCGTCACGCCGCGGCGATGAAGTCGGCAGTCACCGGGCTGGCCCCCGATGCGCTCGCCGCGATCGATGGCTGGGGCTGGCCGGGCAACGTCCGCGAACTCGAAAACCGAATCAAGCGCGCGGTCATCATGGCTGACGGCAAGACCGTGACCGCCGCCGATCTCGACCTCGACGATAGTCTGACTGACGCGCTGCCGCTCAACCTGCGGGTCGTCCGGGAGATCGCGGATCGCAAGGCAATCCGTCACGCGCTATCGCGATCGGATGGCAATATCTCGGGTGCCTCGCGGTTGCTGGGGGTTAGCCGTCCGACGCTGTACGACCTGCTCAAGACCTACGATCTGCATGGCTGACACCGCCTATCCGCTGCTGCGTGCGCACCGACGGCGTCGTCGATTCGCGCGGTCGTGGACCGTGCCGCGGCGGCGGATATGGTCGATTGGGCTGGCCGTCGCAGTCGTTGCGCTGATGGGGCTCGCGGTGCTCGCGCTGCGTCGACACAACGCTGCCGATCCCCGCACCTCATTGGTCGAGGCGTCGGCGGCGATGGCGCGTGGCAATTACAGCGCTGCGCGCAACGATGCGCTGGCCGCGATCACCGCCGACCCGACTTCCGCAAATGGGCACCTCGCGCTCGCGCGCGCGTATCTCCTGCTCGGCGACGGGCTGGCCGCGGAAGCGGCGCTGACCCGTGCCACCGACCAAGGCATTCCTGCGACCCGTACCAGGGGTGAGCGCGCACGCGCGTTGTTTCTTCAGGGCGATCTCGACCGCGGATTGGCGGAGGCGGTCGCAGCACCGTCGGGCGACGAAATGGCGATCCGCGCCCACGCTCGTATTCTCGCAGCGCAGGGACAACGTCAGGCGGCAGAGCACCTGCTGGCTCCTCTGCTGACCTCTCTGGTGGCGACTCACAAGAATGTCGCGCCCGCGTTGGTCGATCTCGCGCAACTCCGGGTCGAGGCGGGCGATGTTCCCCGCGCGTGTGTGGCGGCGACGCGTGCCGCCACACTC
>JALYTW010000088.1 GCA_030854075.1 Pseudomonadota bacterium | reverse complement strand
CGAGCGTCCCGCCCTCCTCCCGTGCTTCGACAGGCTCAGCACGAACGGGATGGGGGGCGGCACGGAACATCACCGATCCCGCGGTCACCTCATAACCGGGGCGTCCGCCGAGCACATAGCCCAGCGTAGACTTGCCCGCGCCGTTCGGCCCCATGATCGCATGCATCTCACCCGCATTCACGGTAAGCGACAGGCCCTTGAGGATTTCCTTGCCGTCGATCTCGGCGTGGAGGTCGGTAATTTTAAGCATCAATTTTTACTCGTCCCGGACTTTATGTTCACAGCGACCCGCGCCGATGGAGCGTCAACAGCGCGCTGTAGTCGTAATCGATTTTCGCTGGCAGTTGCGGCGAACATCAAACCGTAGTCTTTCAAATATCTATCTCGATCGTATCCCGACGCGGCATCATGACTCATCCGCTCAATTGCTGCGTCAGCAAGGTGCTCGCAATTATGCTCGGCATTTCGAGCAGATCCC
This sequence comes from Pseudomonadota bacterium, assembly GCA_030854075.1. Classification (GTDB taxonomy): domain Bacteria; phylum Pseudomonadota; class Alphaproteobacteria; order Sphingomonadales; family Sphingomonadaceae; genus Sphingomonas. The sequence continues at coordinate 2,429 of JALYTW010000088.1, read as the reverse complement.
GCTACGTCAGTTCCACGTTCTAATTCGACGCGAGCACTAACCCCGACGCAGGTCATATAGCTATCCAAGGGATGTGCTGGCACCGACATCCCTAACATTTGCATGAAGGTCGTGATCGTGGCGAGGGCAATCACCCCACACTCCCCTCAAGGCTGATCCCCAACAGCTTCTGCGCCTCGACCGCGAATTCCATCGGCAGTTGCTTCAGCACCTCGCGCGCGAAGCCGTTGACGATCAGCGCCACCGCCGCCTCGCTGTCGAGGCCGCGGCTCATCGCGTAGAACATCTGGTCGTCGCTGATCTTTGAGGTCGTCGCCTCATGCTCGATCTGCGCCGAGGGATTGCGCACCTCGATATACGGTATGGTGTGCGCACCGCACTGGTCGCCGAGCAGCAGGCTGTCGCATTGGGTAAAGTTGCGCACGCCCTCAGCGGTGGGCGCGACCCTCACCAACCCCCGATAGGTGTTGTCCGAACGACCCGCGGAAATCCCCTTCGACACGATCGTCGAGCGCGTGTTCTTGCCGAGGTGGATCATCTTGGTGCCGGTGTCGGCCTGTTGGCGGTTGTTGGTGACCGCGACCGAATAGAATTCGCCGACCGATCCGTCACCGACGAGCACGCAGGAGGGGTATTTCCACGTCACCGCGCTGCCGGTTTCGACCTGCGTCCAGCTGACCTTGCTGTTCTTGCCCTGGCAGAGCGCGCGCTTGGTGACGAAATTATAGATCCCGCCCTTGCCGTTCTCGTCGCCGGGATACCAGTTCTGGACGGTCGAATATTTAATCTCGGCATCGTCGAGCGTGACGAGTTCGACGACCGCGGCGTGGAGCTGGTTTTCGTCGCGCATCGGCGCGGTGCAGCCTTCGAGGTAGGAGACGTACGACCCCTTGTCGGCCACAATGAGCGTGCGTTCGAACTGCCCGGTATTTTCCGCGTTGATCCGGAAATAGGTGCTGAGCTCCATCGGACAGCGCACGCCTTCGGGGATATAGACGAACGTCCCGTCGCTGAAGACCGCGCTGTTGAGCGTGGCGAAGTAATTGTCATGCTGGGGCACGACCTTGCCCAGCCATTTGCGGACGAGATCGGGGTATTCCTTGATCGCTTCGCTGATCGACCGGAAGATAACGCCCGCGGATTCGAGTTCCTTGCGGAAGGTGGTGGCGACCGACACGCTGTCGAACACCGCGTCGACCGCAACGCGGCGCGGCATTTCGGCGCCCTCGACGCCGGCGAGCACCTTCTGTTCGCCGATCGGGATGCCGAGCTTTTCGTACACGCGCAGAATTTCGGGATCGACTTCGTCGAGGCTCCCGAGCTTGGGCTTCGCCTTGGGCTCGGCGTAGTAATAGGCGTCCTGATAATCGATCGGATCGATCTTGAGCTTGGCCCAATCGGGCGTCTCCATCGTCAGCCACTTCGCATAAGCCTTTAGCCGCCAATCGAGCATCCACTGCGGCTCGCCCTTCTTGGCGGAGATGAAGCGGACCGTGTCTTCGGAGAGCCCCTTGGGGGCGAATTCCTGCTCGATGTCGGAGGAGAAGCCCCATTCATAGGTCCTGGCGACCGCGGCATAGGCTTCGGCGTTCTTGGTAGCCATTATGCCCTCATTCCGTTCGTTTCGAGCGCCGTCGAGACATGAGTCTCGCGCGCGGGTTTCTCGACTACGCTCGAAACGAACGGAGCCGGGGGAGAAGAAAGACTGGCCAGCGAAACCCCCGCGAGCGCGCCGCGAACCGCACCGTTCACCGCGTTCCAGTGCGGTTTCACCTTGCACCGCTGGTCGATGCAGCAATCCTGCGCCGCGCCGTCGAGGCAACTGGTCAACGCGATCGGCCCTTCGACCGCTTCGATGATGTCCGCCAGCGATATCGCAGAGGGCGGCCGCGACAGGCGAAAACCGCCGCCGGTACCCCGGGTACTCTCGATCAGGCCCGCCGCCGACAACCGGCTGACGAGCTTTTGCACCGTCGGTAACGGCACCCCCGTCACCTCCGCCAGCACCGTCGCGTTGAGCCGCGCCACGCCACCACAGTGACGCGCGGTGGCGGCCATCATCACGACCGCGTAATCAGCAAGCGAAGACAGTTTCATAATCTAATCGGACCAAATCATTCCGAATACGCAAATGGGGGCGCGGCGCGAGCCGATCAACCGCTATCTTTGCGAGCGATTCGCAGGCGTTCGCGGTTGCGCTTGGATAGCCGGTAATGCGACACCCGCGCGATGGCGTTTTACCACTCGCTCCTCTTCCGCCTCGAGCCCGAACGCGCGCACCGGATGACGATCGCTGCGCTCGCCGCCTGGGGTCGTATCGGCGCACCGACCGGGGGTGTCGAACGATCGCCGCGTCTCGCGACCACGGTCGCGGGGGTGGATTTCCCCAACCCGGTGGGTCTGGCGGCGGGGGTCGACAAGGACGCGGC
>JALYTW010000126.1 GCA_030854075.1 Pseudomonadota bacterium | reverse complement strand
CCGGGCCACGGATGGTGCGATCCGAAATTCCAAATTGGAAATGTTCTGCTGAGGGCTAATCTGAGACGGATTGTTGGGCGGACCGATATACGGCGTCGCAGACCGCCGACAACGATGGAAGCAACCCTTCGAGGCTGCGCTCGGCGTCAGCGGCGACGTCGGTCCTCTGGACTCCGATCAGCGGGGCAGTCGAACTGGCTCGCTGAACGAGCGGCTCGAGGCGACGGAACGATCGCTCGTCGAAGAGACCGAGGATGCAGACTGCGTCGGCCTCGCCCTGCTGCACCTCCGCAACACGAACGCGCTGCGTCGGATCGCGTGATTGCTCGAGAACTTGGCATCCTGCGCGACGAAGGAGTTGCGTCATCATCGCCGCGACGACACCATCGAGAGGCCCCCTCCCTGGGAAGCACACCACAGTCCGACCGCTGAGATCATCGCACTTGCAACCGCTGGGGGCTCCGGACGGTTCGGTGTCCGTTGGCGAAAGTCCTGCATCGGTCTCCTCCGCGTCGACGTGATCGGCCAGGGCGGCCAGCACCTCGAGCGTCGTGTCGCACACCGAGCGCAGCGCAGAACGTTTGACCGCACCGCGATCGACCGCGGCAGCCGCCAACCGTAGGCCGCCCAGAACGACGTCGTCATAATAGATCGCCAACGTTTGAGTCTCGAGCAAATCATCCGCCTGTTCGATCGCCTCCTCGGGATGGCCGGCCAGCACCCGCTGGTAGAACGTCTCGGCAGGCGACAGCGCCGGTCGATCGCCAAGCAGGATATCGAACACCTCGAACGCCGGGATATGTCGTCCGAGAACGACGAGCATCAGCGTCAGCGGCATGGCCAGGACAAGGCCAAGTGGCCCCCATAGCCACGTCCAGAACAATGCGGCGATGACTACGGAAAAAGGCGAAAGACCGGTTGAGTGCCCATAGAGCAGCGGCTCGATGACATAACCGACGATCGGCTCCACGAGCGCGAACAGCAACACGACCCATATCACCATAGTCCAGCCAGGATCGACCGCAGCAGCGAGCGCGAGCGGGCCAAGCAACGCGATGAACGTGCCCACATACGGTATGAAGCGCAGCAGCCCGGCCAGGATACCCCACAGGCCCGGCGAGGGAACGCCGAGCATGAACAGCCCGGCCCAGATTACCGCTCCGAACCCGCAATTGACCGAGAACTGCGACAGAAAATATCGGCTGAGGCGCTTGGCGCCGTCGTCCAGCGCAAGCGTGGTGCGATGAAGGTCGGCAGCACCCATCAGCCGGATCAAGCGGTCGCGCAGATCCTCCTTTTAGACGAGGATGAAGACCGCAACGACAATGACGATCAGCGCCGTCTCGATCGGCGCCAGAGCTGGCACGACGTAGGCCTTCATCTCCTGGAATGCGGTCAGCGGCGCGTCCTGAACCTCGACTGCGACCGCCCCACTCGGCGGCGCAGTCGTGAGAGCGCGGACGCCCTCACGCCGCGCTCGCGAAGCCTTGCGGCTGCCGCTGCCGCCGTTCGTGCTTTCGCGGAGCAGGAAACCAAAGCGATGCTCGATGCCGGCTTGAAGGTGCGCGGCCTTGTCTGCGATGCGCTCCGAATATAGCGGCGCATTCTTGCTCAGCGTCGAAGCCTGACTGACGATGACGGCGCTGGTGGTGGCGATGCCGGCCAGTGCAAGCGAAACGGCCAGTATGACCGCCGCTGATCGTGGCAGCTTCGCTCGACGCAAGCCTGCGACGATGGGTGACAGCAGAAACGAAAGCAGGATGGCCAAAATGATCGGGATCAGCACCGATCGACCGAAGTAGAGTCCCGAGGTCGCGATCGCCGCGACCAACCAAGGAACTAGCGGCTCGAGGCCGCGGCGAGACAAGATTCTATATGATTCTGCCGCCACGGTTCCGTCACCCTGCCTCGCGATTGGCACGAGCCTGTCGTTAGCGACGAACGGTTAACACGAGATGGCCACGCCGCTCGATCCGTCAATCCCTGCGGATCAGGCTTACCTGACAGTAGCGAGAACTACGGCACTGGGAAGGGGGCCGAGAATGCTCCCGACCCCCCTCTCATTCTGGCCTTCGCTAGGCCTTAGCGGGCTGGATAGCGGGTCCGCTCTTCGATAACTTGGTCCTGGGTGTAGACCGGCGCATCATTGTCGAACCGTGACCAACCGCCTTGCTCGTAGGAATTCCG
>JALYTW010000064.1 GCA_030854075.1 Pseudomonadota bacterium | reverse complement strand
GATGCGGGCGCGAAGATGTCGAAATCAAACGCCTCTGAGCAATCGGTCGTCAAGCTGGTCGACAGCGACGACGTCATCGCGGAGAAATTCCGCAAGGCGAAGAGCGACGCCGATCTCCTACCCGCCACCGTCGAGGAGTTGGCGGACCGCCCAGAGGCCAGCAACCTGCTGACGATCTTTTCCGCGCTGTCCGATCGCGCGCCCCAGCACGTGCTCGACGATTATGCGGGCAAGGGGTTCGGCGCGTTCAAGCCCGCGCTCGCCGATCTCGCGGTCGCGACACTCGCGCCAATCCGCAACAAGATGGTCCGGTTGCTCGACGACAAGGCCGCGATCGCTGCGATCCTGAACCAGGGCGCCGAAAAGGCCCGCGCGCTCGCCGCGCCAACGCTCAAGGCCGCGCAGGATGCGATGGGGCTGCTAACCTAAAGCGTGATGACGTTAGCTTGACCCGGCGTTTGCGCCGTTCGCCCTGAGCTTGTCGAAGGGCGGTGAGTCTCATCGTGCTTCGACAAGCTCAGCACGAACGGTTCTATATACGGTCATCGCGCACTACCTCCACCTGCCGACGGAGAATTTGCTAGCCTACGCTTCCAATTCCCGCATCAGCACCCTGACCGCGGTATCGATGTCGCGATCGGTGTCGCGCAGTTCTTCGATCTTGCGCACCGCGTGGATCACGGTCGAATGATCGCGCCCGCCGAACTTGCGTCCGATCTCGGGAAGCGACCGCGTCGTCAGCCGCTTGGCGAGGTACATCGCGATCTGGCGAGGACGTGCCACCACCCGGCTGCGTCGCGCCGAGATCAGGTCGAGCGGCTTCAACTCGAAATGCGCCGACACCAGTTTCTGGATTTCGTCGATCGTCACCCGCCGCTGCGCCCCGCGCAGCACATCGCCCAGCGTCGCGATCGCGAAATCGAGATCGATCGTGTCGCCGGTCAGCTGCGCATAAGCGACGATCCGGTTGAGTGCGCCCTCGAGCTCACGGATATTCGCGTGGATCCGCGCGGCCAGCAGGTCGAGCACCTCGGCGGGCACCCGCGCATCGATATCGACGCATTTGCGCGTCAGGATCGCGCGGCGCAGCGCAAGGTCGGGGGCCTTGATGTCCGCGACGAGCCCGGCCGCCATCCGCGACACGATCCGCGCCTCGACCCCGTCGAGCGCCTGCGGGCAGCGATCCGCGCTGATCACCAGCCGCTTGCCCGCGCTCATGATCTCGTTGACGGTGTGGAAGAATTCCTCCTGAGTCGCGTCCTTGCCCGCGATGAACTGGAGGTCGTCGATCAGCAACAGGTCGGCAGCGCGCAACCGCTGCTTGAACGAGAACGTGTCCTTGGCGCGCATCGCCGCGACGAAATCGTACATGAAGCGCTCGGCGGACATGCAGATCACGGTCGCTCCGGGGCGCGCCTCCAGAAAGGCGTGGCCGATCGCGTGCATCAGATGCGTCTTGCCCTGCCCCGTCCCCGAATGGAGAAACAGCGGACTGAACCGCGGCGGGCCGGGCTCGCTTAGCGTTCTGGCCGCGTTGAACGCAACCCGGTTAGAGGCATCGACGACGAACCGATCGAAGGTGAAGCGGGCGTCTAGCACGGGGCGAATCGCGACCGGGCCGACCGGCACCCCGGACGGGATGTCGGACACCGCGAGCGCGTCAGCCCCGGCGTCGGCCACCAGCAGCACGGGCGTCGGCCCCGCGATTCGCGTTTCGATCGACACGCTGCGTACCCGCGGCAGTAAGGCGTTGAATTCCATGACCAGTCGGTCGGCATAGTGGCTGCGGACCCAGTTGGTCATGAACGCCGAAGGCAGCCCGAGTCGGATCGTATCGGAGTCGTCGCCATCGATCAGCTCCATTGGCTTCAGCCATTGTTCGAACAATCGCGTGCCCGCCGATTCGCGCAGGTTCGCACGCACCCGGGCCCAGGCTTTGCGCGCCTCTCCCTGTGCCGACGTTGCCTGCATACCCACCACGCACACCTCTCCCGCGTCCGCGCGATGACCCGCACGGATCGTTCTAGCTTATCGAAACATCCCCCGAGCGCCCCCATGGGTCGCCAAGCATTCCGCCCTGTTTAGTAACCGCACGCGATGAACACCGCCGCGGCAAGGATCGACTATGAGCTTTGGAGCGAGTCGATCAAGGTAACATTTTTGAAATACCGGCTTGACTCGCCATCACCCAAGGAAATGCGTCGGAATTCTTATAAGCTATTGTTTTACCGCGACTAATACAGAAGTTCCGTCAACTGAGGACGTCGAATCGCCGCGAAAGCTAGGGTTAGTGATCGCGCGATCCGTTTGGCGCACGGAACGAAAAAGGCCCGCCGGGACAATCCCGACGGGCCTCGTCATTTCAGTCGCGACTCGCTTAGGAGATCGCGGCAACCGCCTTGGTCAGCCGGGAAAACTTCCGGCTAGCAGTATTCTTGTGGAACACGCCCTTGGCGACGCCGCGCGCCAGTTCGGGCTGCACTTGCTGCAGCGCCTGAGTCGCCGCGGCCTTGTCTCCCGATGCCAGCGCCGCTTCGACCTTCTTGATGAACGTCCTGATACGACCGACTCGCGCACCGTTCACTTCGGTACGCCGCTCGTTGCGACGGATACGCTTTTTTGCCTGCGGCGTGTTCGCCATGAAGTCCTCGGATCTGTGGTCAAATGAAAAGGGCGCGGGAATCGCTCCCGGCCCGGAAAGCGCTGCCCTTAGTCGGCGACATGCGAATCGTCAAGTTAGGGTAGTGGTCATGCGCGCTGACGCCGTGCTGCTGACAACGCCCCTAGCGCTGGCATTTGGGGCACCAGAAGGTTGACCGCCCGTTCTCGGTCCGCCGCCGCACGGTTCCCCCGCACTCGCAAGACCGACCCTCGCGGCCATAGACCAGGAATTGTTTCGAGAAATAGCCCAGTTCGCCATCGGGGTGTGCAAAGTCGCGCAGCGTCGATCCCCCCGCCTCGATCGCGGCACGCAGCACGGCGCGCACCGCCATGACGAGTCGATCCAATCGCGCACGCGATATCTGTCCTGCCGCGCGCCCCGGTGCGATTCCCGCTACGTGAAGCGCTTCGCATACATAGATGTTGCCTAGCCCTGCCACGATCCGCTGGTCGAGCAGCATCGCCTTGATTGACGCGGTGCGCCCTGCCAGCATTCGGTCAAGATACGCCGCGGTGAGGTCGGGACCGAGCGGCTCAGGCCCCATCGCGGCGAAGGCGGGATAAGCCGCGATCGTATCGGTTCGCCACAGTTCGATGAAGCCGAACCGCCGCGGATCATTGAGCGCGAGCCGCCGCCCCGCCTCAGTCTCGATCAGCAAATGGTCGTGCGCGAGCAACTCGTCGGGATCGACCCGCCATCTGCCCGACATGCCGAGGTGAAAGATCAAGGTGTCGCCGCGATCGGTCTCGATCAGCCCATATTTGGCGCGCCGCCCCATCGTGGTGATCGTCGCGCCGGTCAGCCGCTGGCGCAGGTCGACCGGGATTACCTTGCGCAGATCGGCGCGCCGCGGTTCGACCACCGTGAGACGCTGGCGGAGAAGAACGGGGGTCAGCCCGCGGACGGTGGTCTCGACTTCGGGAAGTTCTGGCACGCCTCCAGCTAGGTTGGGTTTGCCCGCGCCACAAGGCGCGGCTAGAGCCACCTGCATGATCGACACCGTCTCCTTCGGCTACGAAGACGTCGCCCCCGCCGAAAAGACCGCGCGCGTCGGCGGCGTCTTCAAGAGCGTTGCGGGTTCCTACGACCTGATGAACGATGCGATGTCGGGGGGGATGCACCGGCTGTGGAAGGACCGCTTCGTCCGCCGGGTCAGCCCGCGCGCTAGCGAGCAGATCCTCGACATGGCGGGGGGCACCGGCGACATCGCGTTCCGCATGGCACCCTCGGGCGCGGCGATCACCGTAGCCGACATCAACCCCGCGATGCTCGAAGTGGGCATGGAGCGCGCGCAGAAACGCGGCATCGACGGCTTGGTGTGGACCGAGGCGAACGCCGAGACGCTGGCCTTCCCCGACAAGTTTTTCGACGCCTATACGATCGCGTTCGGCATCCGCAACGTGACCGACATCCCCGCCGCATTGTGCGAGGCGCACCGCGTCCTGCGCCGCGGCGGGCGGTTTTTCTGCCTCGAATTCTCGACCACGGTATGGCCGGGATTCAAGGAAGTCTACGATGCCTATTCGCATAAGGTCGTGCCAAGGCTGGGCCAACTGCTCGCGCAGGATGCCGGCAGCTATCGCTATTTGGTCGAATCGATTCGGCGTTTTCCCGACATGCCGACTTTTGAGGCGATGATTGGCGAGGCGGGGTTCGTTCGCACGACGGTCGAGCCGCTGCTCGGCGGTCTCGTCGCGATCCACAGCGGCTGGAAGATTTGATCGCCGCGTGACTTCCGCTCTCGTCCACACCTGGCGCCTCCTGAAATGGGGCCGAACCCTTGCACGCCACGGCGCACTGCGCGGAATCGAGCGCGATCCCAACACCCCCGCGCAGGTACGCCGCCTCGCGCGCCTTGCCCGGTTTGGCGCACGCGTGCCGACGACCCCGCGATACGCCGACGCCTTCCAGGCGATCGGCCCTGCCGCGATCAAGCTCGGCCAGACGCTCGCGACCCGCCCCGATCTGGTCGGCGATGAGGCCGCGCACGACCTGCTCCGGCTTCAGGACAACCTACCCCCGGTCCCGTTCGCAACGATCTGCGCCGCGATGGAGGCGAGCATGGGCCGTCCGCCGTCAGCGTTCTTCGCGAGCATCGAGGAGCAGCCAGTAGGCGCGGCGTCCATCGCGCAAGTCCATCGCGCAGTGACGCTCGACGGGCGGACGGTCGCGGTGAAGGTCCTGCGCCCAGGGGTAGAGGAAGAATTCGCGCGCGCGATCGATACCTATGAATGGGCCGCCGCTCAGCTTGAAGCGATAAGCCCGGAGGCGCGCCGCCTGCGCCCCCGCCTTACGATCGAGACCTTCAAACGCTGGACCACGCGTGAACTCAATTTTCGGCGCGAAGCTGCTTCGGCGTCTGAACTCGCCGAGTCGATGACTGCGGAACCCGATTTTTTCGTCCCCGCGATCGACTGGCAACGATCGACCGCGAAGGTGATGACGATCGAATGGATCGACGGGATCAAGCTGTCGAACCGCGATGCGCTGGTCGAGGCCGGTTACGACCTGCCCCATCTCGCCAACACGCTGGTCCAGGCCTTTCTGCGCCAGGCGATCGCGGAAGGGTTCTTCCACGCCGACATGCACCAGGGAAACCTGTTCGCGCTGCCTGGCAACCGCATCGCCGCGATCGATTTCGGGATTATGGGCCGGATCGACCGGCGCGCGCGTGTCTGGCTCGCCGAAATCCTCTACGGGCTCATCATCGGCAATTACAAACGCGTCGCCGAAATCCATTTCGAGGCCGGCTACGTCCCCGCGCACCATGATGTCGCCGAATTCGCCACTGCGCTGCGCGCGGTCGGCGAACCGATGCGCGGGCTGGCAGTCAAGGACATGTCGATCGGGATGATGCTCGAGGGGCTGTTCTCGATCACGCGCGATTTCGACATGGTGACACAGCCGCACCTGCTGTTGCTCCAGAAGACGATGGTGATGGTCGAGGGAGTAGCGACCGCGCTCAATCCCGACATCAACCTGTGGGAGACCGCCGCACCGTTCGTACGCGAATGGATTCGTACCGAACTTGGCCCTGAGGTGGCGCTTGCCGACCGCCTGATCGAGGACGTCCGCACCCTCGTTCGCCTGCCCGCGCTCGTCCGCCGGATCGAGGCGCGGTACCCCGCCGCCGGTGGTGCACCCCCCACCCCTCCCCTAGCCGAGATCGAGGTGGTGCGGATCGGCGGCGGCTGGCGCTATGCGCTCGTTGCGCTCGTCGCCGCGATGATGGGCGCGGCGATCGTGTTGCTGGTCCGCTGACACGCGCATGATGATCCCTCGGCCGCTCTCCTCGCTCTGGCTCTCGCGTCCCTCACGATTCGCCGCGCTGACCGCGACGCAGGCCCGCATCGGGCTGGCGCTGTTGGCCGCGTTGTTGCTCGCCACGCTGCTCGCGCTCGGCACGCCGGGACCGCCGCCGGTTAGCGGCGACCCGGTGCAACGCGCCGACGACCAGACTGACGTCGTGCTGTACGCAACGATCGTCGGCAACATCCGCCACGGCGGCAGCTATTATCCCGTCACCGCGGAAGCCTTGCGCAGCGGCAATTATCCGCTTCGCCCCTTCGTCGTATTCCGCCTGCCGACGCTAGCGATGGTACAAGCCACGCTGCCCGAGACGGCAATCCTCGCGATGCTTTATGCGCTTGCCGCGGCAACCGCTCTCGCCTGGTACGCGCGGATTGCACCTACGTTTACGCGACGGCCGCCGCGGATCGTCGCGATGGCGCTGCTTGCCGCGGGCATGATGGCGTTCGTCCAGCCCGACCTGATTTATTTTCATGAGATCTGGGCGGGACTCTTCATCGCGCTGTCGATCGCGTTGCGCCGTGGCGACCGCTGGCTGCCAGCGGTCGCGTTCGGGCTTGCTGCGGTGCTGGTTCGCGAGACCGCGGCTCCCTATCTTGCGTTGATGGCATGCTTCGCATTTCTCGAGGGCGGACGGCGCGAGCCACTGGCGTGGCTCGCCGCGATCCTTGTCCTGGCACTCGCGCTCGCCGCGCACGCGCATGCCGTAGCGCAGGTAGTGCGCCCGCTTGATCCCGCGTCCCAGGGCTGGGCGGGTATGCTCGGCTTCGGTTTCTTCGTGAAGACGATGGCGATTTCGACGGCGCTCAGCCTCGTGCCGCTGTGGCTCGCCGCGCCGCTCGTTGGGCTCGCCCTGTTCGGCTGGGCGGCGTGGGCGGATGATCTCGGCATCCGCATGCTGGCGTTGCTGGCGGGCTATGCCGCGATCCTGTCCATCGTCGGGCGTTCCGACACCTTCTACTGGGGTTTGCTGGTCGCGCCCGCGCTACTGCTCGGGCTCGCCTTTGCGGTAGACGGGGTGCGCGATCTCGTCTCGCGCGCGCTCGACCAGCGCCGGATCACCGTCAGGCGGGTGACACGATGACCAAGTTGGCCGAACGCCGCGTGCTCCTGATCGTCGGCGGTGGGATCGCGGCGTACAAGACGTGCGAACTCATCCGCCTGCTCAGGAAACGCAGCCACGCGGTCCGCTGCGTCCTAACCGAGGGCGGCAGCCATTTCGTGACGCCGATGACGCTCGCCGCGCTGAGCGAGGACAAGGTCTATACCACGCTCTGGGATCTCAAGGACGAGGCCGAGATGGGGCACATCCAGCTGAGCCGCGAGGCCGACCTGGTCGTCGTCGCCCCCGCGACCGCGGCTCTGCTCGCAAAGATGGCGACCGGCCAGGCGAGCGACCTCGCCACCACGCTCCTGCTCGCGACCGACAAGCCCGTCCTCGCTGCGCCTGCGATGAACGTCCGGATGTGGAGCCACGCCGCCACTCGCCGCAACGTCGCGCAACTCCGCGCCGACGGCGTCACGGTGATGCAGCCCCCCGAAGGTCCCATGGCCTGCGGCGAATATGGCGCGGGGCGACTTCCCGAACCCATCGAGATCGCCGATGCGATCGACTTCGCGCTCGGCTCTCCCGCGGCGGCCGGCAGGCTGACCGGGCAGCACATCCTCGTCACCGCCGGCCCGACGCACGAACCGATCGACCCGGTCCGCTATATCGCCAATCGGTCATCGGGCCGCCAGGGCTTCGCGATCGCCGCCGCTTTCGCCCGGCTCGGCGCGCGGGTGACGCTAATCGCTGGGCCGGTCACGCTGGCGACGCCCCGCGGCGTCGATCGCGTCAACGTCGAGAGCGCGCAGGAGATGGCGAACGCGGTCGCCAATGCGCTGCCAGCCGATGCCGCGGTCATGGTCGCCGCGGTCGCCGACTGGCATGTCGAGGCAGCGCCGCAGAAAATGAAAAAGGGCGATGCGCCGCCGACGCTCCATCTCGCCGAGAACCCCGACATCCTCGCCACCCTCGCCCGCAGTCCGCGGCGACCACGGCTTCTGGTTGGCTTCGCTGCCGAGACCGAACGTGTCGTCGAGCACGCCACCGCGAAGCGGACCCGCAAGGGTGCCGACTGGATGGTCGCCAACGACGTGTCGGGCGATGTCTTCGGCGGCGAGGCAAATACCGTTTACCTCGTCACCGCCACCGGCAGCGAGTTTTGGGATCGGCTGCCGAAGGACGAGGTCGCCACCCGGCTCGCAGATCGGATCTCGGATGCGCTGGGGGCCGCCCGATGACCGTCATTCGCCTCGCCCTCAAACGCCTGCGCCACGGCGATGGCCTTCCCGCCCCTGCCTATGCGACACCCGGTGCGGCGGGTATGGACGTCGTCGCGGCGGAGGCCCTGACGCTCGCCCCCGGCGCGCGCGCTGCGGTCGCGACCGGCTTCGCGATCGCGATACCCGCTGGTTATGAGATCCAGGTTCGCCCTCGTTCGGGGCTCGCGCTGAAGCACGGCATCACCTGTCTCAACACCCCCGGTACGATCGACAGCGACTATCGCGGCGAGGTGAAGGTGATCCTCGCCAATCTCGGCTCCGCGCCCTTCGCGATCGAGCGCGGCGACCGCATCGCGCAGCTCGTCCCCGCGCCCGTCCAGCGGGCGCTCATCGACGAGGTCGAGACGCTCGACGACACCGCGCGCGGCGCGGGTGGCTTCGGATCGACCGGGCGATGATCGTCGGCCTAGCCGTAAGGGTAGTCGTGGACGCTGATACCGTCACCGAGGGCTGCTGTCGGCCGTGCATAGCACCTGCACGAACGCACTGATGTTGGGTGACGACGACCTGGTCCGCTATGCGCGACATATCGTTTTGAAGGAAATCGGCGGCGACGGACAGAACCGGCTCAGCACTGCGCACGTCGCGGTAATCGGCGCGGGCGGGGTCGGCAGCCCCGCGATCCAGTACCTCGCCGCGGCGGGGGTCGGGCGGCTGACACTGGTCGACGACGACCGCGTCGATCTGTCGAACCTCCAGCGCCAGACGATCTTTTCAACCGACGATGTCGGCACGCCAAAGGTGACGGCCGCCGCAGCCGCCGTGTGCGCGCTCAATTCCGGCGTCGCGATCGCGGCTCACGCAATCCGACTCGATGCGTCCAACGTCGCCACACAGATCGCTGGTGCCGATGTCGTCCTCGACGGCTGCGACAATTTCGCGACCCGGCTGATCGTCGCCGACGCGACCCAGGCCGCACGCATCCCCCTCGTCTCCGCCGCGGTCGGGCAGTTCGACGGCCAGCTGGCGGTGTTCCGCGGGTGGGAGGCGGACAAGCCCTGCTATCGCTGCTTCGTCGGCAGCGCGCCCGATCGCGCGGCGGGCAGTTGCGCCGAGGACGGCATCCTCGGCCCTGTCGCGGGGGTGTTCGGCAGCCTCGCCGCGCTCGAGGCGATCCGCGCGATCGTGCCGTTCGGGGAGGACAGCGCGGGCAAGCTGCTGGTCGCGGATATGCTGTCGCTGCGGTTCAGGACGATCGCGCTGCCAAAGGATCCCGGATGCACCGCCTGCTGCGGTTTGGGTCTCCCATCGGGAGCTACATCGAACCGGTGACCATGCTTTGCTCGCTGCGCGTTCAATGCCGCTGACGCGACCGATCAGCTGAGCAGCGCCCGCGCGAAGTCGCGCACCGCGGGTCCGATATCGTCGCGCGCCAGCGCCAATGCCAGGTTCGCCTGAATATAGCCCGCCTTGTCCCCGCAATCATAGCGCTCGCCATCGAAGGTGAAGCCGTGGAACGGCTGCCGACCGATCAGCTGTGCCATCGCGTCGGTCAGCTGGATCTCGCCCCCCGCCCCTTTCTCTTGGCACTCCAGGATTCGCATCACGTCGGGCTGGAGGATATACCGGCCCGGGATCATCAGGTTCGACGGTGCCTTGCCCTTGGGCTTCTCGACCAGCCCGGTCACCTCGGTCAGCCGCCCGTCGCGCGTGCCGGGGGAGATGATGCCGTATTTGTCAGTGTCGCGGTCGGGCACCTCGAGCGCGCCGACGATATTGCCGCCGACCCGCTCATACGCCGCGACCATCTGCGCAAGAAAACCCGGGGTGCCGACCATCAACTCGTCGGGCAGCAGCACCGCGAACGGCTCGTCGCCGACAATCTCGCGTGCGCACCACACCGCATGCCCCAGCCCCAGGGGCTCCTGCTGGCGGATGTAGACCGGCGATCCCGGTTTCTGGCGAATGCCCGCGATCGGATCGAGCGACTTGCCACGCGCGCGCATTGTGTCCTCGAGCTCATACGCAATATCGAAATGATCCTCGATCGCGGACTTGTTGCGCCCCGTGACGAAGATGATCTGCTCAATTCCGGCCGCCAGCGCTTCCTCGACCGCATACTGGATCAGCGGCTTGTCGACGACGGTCAGCATTTCCTTGGGCATCGCCTTGGTTGCGGGCAGGAACCGGGTCCCCAGACCCGCCACCGGAAATACCGCTTTTCGCACCCGTTTGATCGTCATACTTTCCTCTTGTCGTTGCGCACCCGCTTATCGGGGGACGGGGGACGCGGCAAATGATCCAGCGACCTAGCGCAGCTATGGGTCGGCGCTATAGCAAAGGTCTGCGGGGTGGGCCGTTGCCCCTTGAGACCAGGACCCCTATAGGGCCCACCTCACCATCAGCCGATCTCCCATTATGCTCACCAAGTTTCTGAACCGCCGAGGAAATCGCCTTCCTCAGGCTAGCATCCCGCCCGGGCAGCGCGTGTACGCGATCGGCGATATTCACGGGTGCGACGACCTGCTTGGCGAACTGATCGACGCGATCGACGCGGACGACACCGCGCGCGGCCCCGCCGAGACGACGATCATTGTTCTGGGCGACCTCGTCGACCGTGGCCCCGATTCGGCCAAGGTCGTCGAGCGCCTTCGCACCCTGAAGCAGCAACGCCCCGCGCTTCGCCTGATCCTTGGCAACCACGAAGAGATTTTTCTTGGTGCACTCTCCGGCGACAGCAAGGCGCTACGGATGTTCACCCGGATCGGCGGACGAGAAACGCTGCTGAGCTATGGCGTCAGTGTCGAGCAATATGATCGCTGCGATTACGGAGAACTGCAGCACGCGCTCGACGCGAAGATACCCCAAGCTCACCGGGATTTTCTGGCGTCGTTCGAGGACATGATCACGATCGGCGATTATATGTTCGTTCACGCCGGCATTCGCCCGTCGGTACCCCTCGACGACCAGGTTGCTCGCGATCTTCGCTGGATTCGCGAACCATTTCTCGGCTTCGCCCGCTCGCTCGGCAAAATCGTCGTGCACGGCCACACCATCAGCGACGAGGTGGACCAGCGTCTCCATCGGATCGGGATCGATACGGGCGCTTATCTAACGGGTCGTTTGACGGCAATCGGGATGCACGATGCTGAAAGATGGTATCTTTCGACTTAGGGGCGGCCGCGACGAGCAATTGAGTGTCGCTGCCGACGGCAAGCGAGTCTCAAACCAGCGGCGCCGGATCGCCTGCGCTTCCGACACGATCCTGAGCAATGTTGGCGCGAGCCGGACAAAAAACGGTTGCACTGGTCGCGATTCGCTGTCATTTGTCGCCGCGACGAACACACAGGGAGTTTAGAATGCGTCTCGGGACTTATCTTGCGGCGGCTGCGGCGGCCACGATGGTTGTAGCACCAGCCATGGCAGCACCGGTTAACCCCGCTGCCAGCCTTTCGGTATCGAAGTCGGTTCGCACCGGTTCGACCTCGGCGAAGAAGAAC
>JALYTW010000029.1 GCA_030854075.1 Pseudomonadota bacterium | reverse complement strand
AGCAGGTGCGAGAGCGCATCGTTGACCGGATCGAGCGGCGCGACCGCGGGCAAGCCCAGCGCGCGGCATCGCGCTTCCAGAATGCGTCGGGTCGCGACATTGACCAGCGTGAAGATGACGAGCCCGGGATTCTGCGCGATTTCCTGAAGGATGCGTTCGAGATGCGCCTCGGTCCGCACCATCGGCCAGAAATGACGGACGGTTTCGACATCGTCATATTGCGCGAGCGCCGCCTTGGCGATGTTCTCCAGCGTCTCGCCGGTCGAATCCGACAGCAGATGGAGGTGGAGCCGCGTCATCGGGCAGGCTGGGCGGATCTGTGGATAACCATCGCAAAACGGCTAGCGTAACTCGCCACCCCCGCCAAGCGACCCCGCCGCGGTGGACAACCATCGATCTATCCACAAACCCGCGCACAGCACCCGGTTCCGTCCACACGCTGTGGATAACGGGGGCAACCTCCGCGAATCGGGCTCGAATCGTGGCTGCTTGCCGGTCAAGGCGTTGATGGTTACGGGACAACCGGCTTTATCCCGCGTTCCACGTGCCAACCACTTCAACATCCTATGTTTAGAATCTTCTACTAGAGGAAGAAGGACCCTGACCGTTCCCGTCGCCAAGCCGTTGATGTCGGTGCTCAGGCGCGAACGGCAGCTGGTGCCACCCATCTGGCTGATGCGTCAGGCGGGCCGGTATCTGCCCGAATATCGTTCGCTGCGCGAGACCAAGGGTGGTTTCCTCGCGCTCGCGACTGATCCCGACGCTGCAGCGGAGGTGACGCTCCAGCCGATCCGCCGGTTCGGCTTCGATGGCGCGATTCTGTTCTCGGACATTCTGATGGTCCCCTGGGCGCTCGGTCAGGACCTCACGTTCGGCGCGGGCGAGGGGCCACGGCTGATCCCCGCGCTGGTCGACCACGCGCTGGCCGCGCTCGACCATGCCCCGGACCGGCTGGAGCCGGTCTACCAGACGGTCGCGCGGGTCGCGGGTGCGTTGCCCCCCGCAACCACGTTCTTGGGCTTTGCAGGCTCTCCCTGGACGGTCGCGACCTACATGGTCGCGGGCCAGGGATCGAAGGATCAGGCCGAGACCCGCAGTTACGCGTATCAGGACCCGATCGCATTCGGCGCGATCATCGATGCGATCGTGAACCTCACCATCGAGTATCTAGCGCGCCAGATCGAGGCGGGGGTCGAGGCGGTCCAGTTGTTCGACAGCTGGGCGGGATCGCTCAGCCCCGCGCAGTTCGAACGCTGGGTGATCGCGCCCAACGCCGCGATCGTCGCGGGTGTGAAAGCGCGGTGCCCGCAGGCAGTCGTGATCGGTTTTCCCAAGGGAGCTGGCGCGAAACTGCCGGCGTATGCGCGCGAGACCGGGGTCGATGCGGTCGGGCTCGACGAAACGGTCGATCCGCGCTGGGCGAACGCGGTCCTGCCAATTGGCATGCCGGTCCAGGGCAATCTCGATCCGCTGGCGTTGCTGGCGGGGGGACGCGCGCTCGACGAGGGGATCGACCGCGTGCTGGCGGCATTCGTGGATCGTCCCCACATCTTCAACCTGGGCCACGGGATCGGGCAGCATACCCCGATCGCGCATGTCGAGGCCTTGATCGCACGGATACGGAGCTAGCGACGCCGATGGAGTATCTAGCCTTGGCCTATAACTGGTTCCTCGCCGCGCATCTGATCTTCGTCGTGTTCTGGATGGCGGGGCTGTTCATGTTGCCGCGCTATCTGGTCTATCATCAGGAAGCGCTGGCCGCGGGTCGCGCCGATGAGGCCGCCCTGTGGGTGACCCGCGAAGCCAAGATTCGCCACATCATCCTTACCCCATCGATCGCCGTGGTGTGGTTGCTCGGCATCACGCTGGCGACGCTGGGGCATCATTGGGCCGAGGGTTGGCTCGGCGCGAAGCTGCTCTTCGTGGTCGGCCTATCGGGATATCACGGTTGGGCGGTCGGCTATGCGCGTAAACTCGCCGCCGGAACGCCCACGCTTCAGGGCAAAACGCTCCGGATGCTCAACGAAATTCCCGCCTTGGGGGTCACGGTGATCGTGATCCTCGCGATCATCAAACCCTTCTGACATCGCTTGACTAAGCGCGCCGCCCTACCTACCTCCTGATCTCGCGTAGAGCGGCGTCCTGCCGTTCCGCGTCCTTGCGCTCCCAGCTGTATGTCGCCGCTATCCTTGCCGCCGACCTGGCTTTTCCCTGACGCCCCGCATCCGGAAATTTCCATGCATCTCAAAGATTTGAAGAAGAAGACCCCCGCCGAGCTCGTGAGCATGGCTGAAGAACTGGGGGTCGAGAGCGCCTCGACATTGCGCAAACAGGACCTGCTGTTCGCGATCCTGAAGGTGCAATCCGAAAACGGCGACCAGATCATGGGGCTTGGCACGATCGAGGTGCTCCAGGACGGCTTCGGCTTCTTGCGCAGCCCGGAGGCGAACTATCTCGCGGGTCCCGATGACATTTATGTCTCCCCCAACCAGGTCCGCAAGCACGGTTTGCGCACCGGCGACACCGTCGAGGGAGAGATCCGCGGGCCGCGCGACGGCGAACGCTATTTCGCGCTGATGCTCATTACCGCGGTCAATTTCGACGACCCCGATGCGGTGCGGCACCGCGTCAATTTCGACAATCTGACCCCGCTCTATCCCGACGAGAAGCTCACCCTCGATCCGGCCGATCCGACGATCAAGGACAAATCGGCGCGGGTGATCGACATCATCAGTCCGCAGGGCAAGGGTCAGCGCACGCTGATCGTCGCACCGCCGCGGGTCGGCAAGACGGTGATGCTCCAGAATATCGCCAAGGCGATCACCGACAATCATCCCGAGGTGTTCCTGATCGTGCTGCTGATCGACGAGCGGCCCGAGGAAGTCACCGACATGCAGCGTTCGGTGAAGGGTGAGGTCGTCAGCTCCACCTTCGACGAACCCGCTACCCGCCACGTCCAGGTTGCCGAAATGGTAATCGAAAAGGCCAAGCGGCTGGTCGAGCACAAGAAGGACGTCGTGATCCTGCTCGATTCGATCACCCGGCTGGGGCGCGCCTACAACACCGTCGTGCCGTCATCGGGCAAGGTGCTAACCGGCGGCGTCGATGCCAATGCCTTGCAGCGCCCCAAGCGCTTCTTCGGCGCCGCGCGCAACATCGAAGAGGGCGGTTCGCTCTCGATCATCGCGACCGCGCTGATCGACACCGGCAGCCGGATGGACGAAGTGATCTTCGAAGAGTTCAAGGGGACCGGCAACTCCGAAATAGTCCTCGACCGCAAGGTGGCCGACAAGCGCATCTTCCCCGCGCTCGATGTCGGCAAATCGGGCACTCGCAAGGAAGAACTGCTGGTGGAGAAGGACGTGCTCAGCAAGATGTGGGTCCTGCGCCGTATTCTCATGCAGATGGGCACGATCGATTCGATGGAATTCCTGCTCGACAAGATGAAGAATTCGAAGACCAACGAAGACTTCTACGAATCGATGAATCAGTAGCGCAGCGCGGCAGGGGTCCCCGCAAAGTATTATTTTGCGGGGTTGCCCCTGACGGCATCGTCCGACTGACCCGCGCCAGCCCGGCCGACGGGGCGAAGCACCCGGTCGACGGTATGGGCTTTGCCCACGCCCGCGTTGAGCTGGTCCTCAAAAATCAAACCGACATTGCGTCACGCCGCGGCAAAGCCGCGTCGTCAGTCCTCGCTGTAGCGAGGCTGGCCGGTCAGCGCGCCGGAGGCTCGCTTTAGCTGCGCTAAAGCGTTACGCGCGCTGCCATGCCCGATTTCAGCATCGCCGACGTGTTCACCTCAGCGGGGCTGGCGACACTCGGGCAGGTCATCATGATCGACCTGATGCTGGCGGGGGACAATGTCGTCGTGCTCGGCACGCTGGCTTCGGGGCTGGAGCCCAAACAGCGCAAGCAGGTGCTGGCGTTCGGGGTCGGGATCGCGCTCATCTTCCTGGTCGGCTTCGCCTATTTCGCGACCCAGTTGCTCCACGTCGTCGGGCTGTTATTTGCGGGCGGGCTGCTGCTGCTGTGGGTCGCGTGGAAGCTGTTCCGCGAGGTGCATGCGGGCGATATCGGCGCGGGCGGCGACGCAATCGATGGGCTCAGGCCGCCCAAGAGCTTTGCCAAGGCCGCGATTCAGGTCGCGATCGCCGATCTGTCGATGAGCCTCGACAACGTCCTCGCGGTGGCGGGCGCGGCGCGGGACCATCCGACCGTGTTGTTCTTCGGGCTGGCGCTGTCGGTGACGCTGATGGCGCTGGCGGCGAACCTGATCGCACGGATCATCCAGCGCTACCACTGGATCGCCTACCTCGGGCTCGTCGTGATCGTCTATGTCGCGGGATCGATGATCTACGATGGCATCGTCGATCCGGAGGTAGGGATCGGCCATCTGTTGCGCTGACGTGCTTGCGAGGCCGGGCGGCGCTGCCTAGGGCGACGGGATGGATCTAGGCTCGTTCTTTTCCGCCAGTGCGCTGGCCGCGCTCGGCAGCGTCATCGTCATCGACCTGGTTCTGGCGGGGGACAATGCGGTCGTCGTCGGCGCGCTCGCGGCGGGATTGCCCAAGGAGCAGCAAAAGAAGGTCATTCTGGTCGGGATCGGCGCGGCGCTGGTCCTGCGGATCATCTTTGCGCTGGTCGCGACCCAGTTGCTCGACATCGTCGGGCTGCTGTTCGCGGGCGGATTGCTGCTGCTGTGGGTAGCGTGGAAGATGTGGCGTGAGTTGCGCGGCACCCGGCAGGACGAGATCGGCGAGACCAAACCCCCCAAGAGCTTTGCCGCGGCCGCCTGGTCGGTCGCGCTGGCCGATGTATCGATGAGCCTCGACAATGTCCTGGGCGTCGCGGGCGCGGCGCGCGAGCATCCGGGTATCCTGGTGTTCGGTCTGATCTTTTCGGTCGCGGTGATGGGGCTCGCCGCCAACGTGATCGCGCGGGTCATCGATCGCTATCACTGGATCGCCTATGTCGGGCTCCTGGTGATCGTGGGGGTGGCGATCCGGATGATCCACGAGGGCGCGGTGTCACCGGACACCGGTATACTAAGCCTTTTCAATCACTTAACATAGATGCTCCGCGAAGAACGCCATCGTCCGCGCATCGGCCTCACCCGCCGCTGCGGGCGAACGGCGCTTGCCGAATTCGGTCGCGAAGCCGTGGTCCTCGCCAGGATAATCGTACAGCGTCACCTTGGGATGATCGTCGAGCCCCGCGTGCATCGCCGCTTGGGTCGCATGGTCGACAAAATGATCGTCTTGCGGAATGTGAAGCATCAGCGGGTTGGCGATGGCGTGGCATTCGCGCAGCAATCCGTCGATGCCGACCGCATAATAGCCGACGCTTGCATCCACATCGGTCCGCGCCGCGGTCATATAGGCCAATCGCCCGCCGAGGCAGTAACCGACCGCGCCTACCTTGCCGCTGCCCCCCAGCGCGGCGCGGGCCGCCCGGATCGTCGCTTCGATATCGCGGACGCCTTGATCCTGGTCGAACCGCCCCATCAGCCCGAGCGCGCGCTGCATTTCGGGCGCGATATCGGGATCGAGCTCGATTCCGGGCTCCAGCTGGTGAAACAGATCGGGCGCGGAGGCGAGATACCCCGCCTCGGCGAGCGTATCGCACTTCCGGCGAATTCCTGCATTCACCCCGAAAATCTCCTGGATCACGATAATCGCAGCCGTGGGCGTGCCCGCGGGTTCGGCGACATAAGCCGTGAAACTGCCGTTGCCGTCCAGCGCGTCGATCGTGGCGGTCTTGGTCATGGTCGCATTCCTTGTTCGTGGGTGAGCAGCCAGCGCTTCGTCGCGACGCCGTTGCCCGCTGAATAATAACCGATTCGCCCTGCGCGCAGGATCCGATGACACGGCACGACGATCGGGAACGGATTGCGCGCGCACGCCTGACCCAGCGCGCGCGGACTCGATCCGACCAGCGTCGCGACTTCGCCATAGCTGGCAGTGTCGCCGTAGCCGATGTCGATGATCGCCTGACGTAACACTGCGCCCCGCGGCGTCGCGGCGGCGGCGAGGGGCAAGTTGAATACCGTCAATCGACCCGCGAAATACGCGTCAAGCTGGTGTATCGCTTCCAGCAGCGCCGGAACATGCGGTGTTGGCGCGGCGGCGGGGGCGGTCGGCGCCGAATCGATCCCGATCCGCGTGATGACGCCATCGATCGCCTCGACATCGATCATGCCGATTGCGGTCGTCAGCGAAGCGGTCTCGCGTGTGGCCATGTGGTCGGCTATGCATCGCGCGCGCGCTTCACTCAAGCGTGCAACGACACGAAGGGGTGATGCGATGAAGGTCAATGTCGAGGTTGAATGCACGCCCGAGGAAGCGCGCCGCGCGGTCGGGCTGCCCGATCTGTCGCCCGTCCACGATCGCTATATCGCGATGATGCTCGATTCGATGGACGGCAGCGTGAAGCCCGAAATGATCGAAACGATGATGAAGAACTGGGCCCCGATGGGCGACGCGGGGCTATCGATGTGGCGGCGGCTGTTCGAGGCGGGATTGGGGTCGGGCGCAGGCGCGGGCGCGCGGTCCGGCAAGTCGGGCGACTGACCGCGCGATGACGACGATCGTCGCGGTATCGAGCGGGCGACCGCCGGCCGCGATCGCGGTCATCCGTATCAGCGGGCGCGATGCGTTCGCCGCGGCGCGGTCGCTCTCCGGGACGTTGCCGCCGCCGCGTGACGCACGCGTTCGCGCGCTCCGCGCG
>JALYTW010000016.1 GCA_030854075.1 Pseudomonadota bacterium | reverse complement strand
GCCGTGGGAGGGGCGGCGGCGGCCCTGGTGTTGAGGGGGGGTATCTTTAAGCCGCCTATGCGGTCGAGCGCCTACTCCGCAGCTTTGACTAAGGAGCTGTTATAGCGGTAAGTAGCCCAATCGGGGCTATAGCCACTGTCGGCCTGATTTCCCCACGATGTCCATCCGTCCCGGACGCCGCGACTAAACAATTCGAGACGAGGCCCCCAACTACAGTCCTCGATAATATTGTATTGCTCGTCGGGCTTGCGACTGTGTTCACGCTTGCGGGTTTGCATCATGTTTACCTGGCTGCGACCGGGCGCGAGCGTGCGCGCATTCTTGCCGCGGACGCCGAACTGTAGATTTCTGCTGAGAAGTGACCCGGGAGGGGCATAAGTTTCCATCGAGATTTGACCCATGTTTGAACCCGCCCCTGGCTGACCGGTCGGGGGTATGAGGAGTGATCAACATGGATTTACTGAGTGTAATTCGTCGCTGGCGTTTTCGGCAGAAGATGCCGATCCGGGAGATCGAGCGGCGGAGCGGATTGTCGCGCAACACGATCCGCAAGTATCTGCGCGCCGATACAGTTGAACCGCAGTTCAAGGTTCCCGACCGGCCGAGTAAGCTGGACGCGTTCGCCGAGAAGCTGTCAGGTTGGTTGCGGATCGAAGCTGGCAAGTCGCGCAAGCAGAAGCGCACGGCCAAGCAGATACACGCCGACCTCGTCGCTCTCGGCTTCGATGGATCGTATAGCCGGGTCGCGGCCTTCGTGCGGACCTGGAAAGCCGATCGGCAGCGTGACCAGCAGACGAGTGGGCGCGGCACGTTTGTGCCGCTGGTGTTCGGGGCCGGCGAGGCGTTCCAGTTCGACTGGAGCGAAGATTGGGCCGTTCTGGGTGGTGAGCGCGTCAAGTTGCAGGCAGCGCACACAAAGCTGTCGCACAGCAAGGCGTTCATCGTGCGGGCCTATCCGCTCCAGACCCACGAGATGCTGTTCGACGCACTGACCCAAGCGTTCCGCGTGCTTGGCGGCGTTCCCCAGCGCGGGATCTTCGACAACATGAAGACTGCGGTCGACCGGATCGGTGTCGGCAAGGCGCGACAGGTCAACGCCCGGTTCGCGGCGATGGCCAGCCATTACCTGTTCGAGCCCGAGTTTTGTAATCCGGCCTCGGGGTGGGAGAAGGGACAGGTCGAGAAGAACGTGCAAGATGCGCGGCGCCGACTGTGGCAGCGGCTGCCGAGCTTCCCGGATATCGATGCGCTCAACGCCTGGCTCGAGGAACAGTGCATCACGCAATGGGGCGATATCCAGCATGGCGGCTTGCCCGGCAGCGTCGCCGACGTTCATGCCGCGGAGATGGACAGCCTGATGCCGGTGGGGCGGCCCTTTGATGGTTTTGTCGAGCACACCAAGCGGGTATCGCCGATCTGCCTCGTCCACTTTGAGCGCAACCGTTACAGCGTGCCAGCCTCCTTCGCCAACCGGCCGGTCAGCGTCAGGATCTATCCCGGGCGGATCGTCGTGGCAGCAGAGGGTCAGATCCTGTGCGAGCATTCCCGGATCATCGACCGGTCCCACCACACCGGCGGACAGACGATCTATGACTGGCGTCATTATCTGGCGGTGATCCAGCGCAAGCCCGGAGCGCTGCGCAACGGCGCGCCGTTTACGCAGTTGCCCGAGGCTTTCAAGCAGCTGCAAAGCCAGCTCTTGCGCCGTCCCGGCGGGGACAGGGAGATGGCCGAGATCCTGGCACTGGTGCTGCAGCACGATGAGCAAGCCGTGCTTTGCGCGGTCGAACTGGCACTTGAGGCGGGCGTTGCGACCAAGACCCACGTCCTCAACCTGCTGCACCGCCTGATCGACGGCAAGGCTCCTCCGGCATCCCCGATCGATGCGCCCCAGGCGTTGCGCCTTGCCCAGGAGCCGCTGGCCAATGTCGGGCGCTATGATGCCCTTCGCGACGGAGGGCTGCGTCATGCGTCATGATCCTGCCAGCGCCGCGGTTGTCGTCATGCTCAAGGCGCTGAAGATGTACGGCATGGCCCAGGCGGTGGGCGATCTCATCGAACAAGGTGCCCCGGCCTTCGGCGCTGCAGTGCCGATTATCTCCCAGTTGCTTAAAGCTGAGATGGCCGAGCGCGAGGTCCGCTCGATCGCCTACCAGATCAAGGCGGCCCGGTTCCCTGCCTACAAGGATCTGGCCGGGTTCGACTTTGCCTCAAGCGAAGTCAATGAAGCCATGGTGCGCGCCCTGCATGGCGGCGAGTTTATCGACGGCGGTGACAATGTCGTGCTGATCGGCGGTCCCGGCACCGGAAAATCCCACATCGCGACAGCGGTGGGCATCCAGGCAGTCGAGCATCACCGCAAGAAGGTCCGGTTCTTCGCCACGGTCGATCTGGTCAATGCGCTTGAGCAGGAAAAGGCTATGAACAAGGCCGGCCAGCTTGCCGAACGGCTGCTGCGCCTTGATCTCGTCATCCTTGACGAGCTGGGGTATCTGCCGTTCAGTCCGTCAGGCGGGGCCCTGCTGTTCCATCTGCTCAGCAAACTCTACGAGCGCACCAGCGTGGTCATCACCACCAATCTCAGCTTCAGCGAATGGGCTGAGGTGTTCGGCGATGCCAAGATGACCACCGCACTGCTCGATCGGCTCACCCATCACTGCCATATCCTCGAGACCGGCAACGACAGCTTCCGGTTCAGAGCAAGCTCGGCCACACCCAAAACAAGAAGGGAAAAATCACCAGCTTGACCTACGTCCCGTGCCGCGGGACATAGCTTCCACCCGGGTCACTTCTCGATGAAAATCCCGGGTCACTTCTCAGCGGAAATCTACAGATGGTGATCATCGCCTTGGGGTGGATGGGAGCGACCAGCTCATTCGGATCGCACGTCACCATCGCGAACCCCGCCCCCTCCTTGGTCTGCTGCCAGAAGCCAGCCACCGCGAAGATCGGCTGATCGGTGACGGCGAACCACATCTCACCTTTCAACGGCGGCTTGCCGTCGTTGAGATCGTGCTTGTTCGGCGTCCATTCGCAAAATTCCGTCAGCGGGATGAGGCACCGGTTTTCTGGACTTTCGGCAAGCCTTTGCCATTGCTTGAGGCCGAGATTGCGGACGTTCGTCATGGGCCACGCCGCGCCACCGCCGAGGACATCCCAGTTCATGACGTCAAAAACACGTTTGTCATCGGCCTCGCGCACGACATAGGCGCGCGCCTTCGGCCGCAGCTCGACCGGGTTGAACCGGTTGTCCATCGGCCTCGAGCTCAGCCAGTTGGCGCCAAACTTCTCGATCAGGGTCTCGGGTTCACCCAGATTACGTGCCCGATTGCACATCTTTGATCACCTTGGTCAGTTGAGACACCCGCCGGACGCGAGTCCGGCTGATACTGCCGCGGACCGCGCTCTCCTACAACGCTGCCCATTCGCGTCATTCGCGTGCGGCATTCCGCGCCCCCTGCCCCCCAGCGTATACATGGGTGGCGCAAACGGCGACGCGGCGCAGGCTAGTTGAGTCCGTAGTGAGGCTCGCGTTACGCGTAGGTTCGTCCCGTTGCGCTCAGCGCGATTTTGGTCCGGAGTGCCCGCCTCCCTCAGTGTAGCCGCCCGATCTGCAGCTTCGTCACGCGATCAGCAATGTCGCGCCATCGGTTGACGCCAGCCTCGTCCCCATCCCTCGCCAGTACGATGATACGCTCGGCAATGAACGTGAACACCGCGTTGCCATGAAGTTCGAGAACCATATGCGCCTCGGCCCAGCGCTCCTGCTCGAGCGTCATGGCGCGGGGGCCTCGCCGATGATCTCGCCCGTGGGCTCGGCTGGTGGCGGTGTGGGGCAGCCGAGCACGTCGTCGAGCGGCCGCCATGCCGGTGTGCCCGGTCCCGGGAACAGAACGAGACGGGTGCGGACAATTACCGTGGTCAGCGCGACCCGCATCGCGCACAGATCGGCATCACGCGGCGTCTCCTGATCGAACACGAACGCGCTCATCCGTCCGTCCTGCGTCGCGA
>JALYTW010000200.1 GCA_030854075.1 Pseudomonadota bacterium | reverse complement strand
GTCAAGACGGCAGGATGGCCTCCGCGCAGCGTGCCGCCGATCCATATCCATCGTGGAGCCGTCATCGGCGACGAATGAGCGAAAGCCTGTGGCGGGGGCCATTCCATCACACTGCGTATTTCCCGAGGCTTCCGTTGCTCAGTCAGGAGTGGTTCAGTCAAATTACCCAGCAATCTTCAACAACTTAATTGCAAATTGGAAGCCTCTCATTTTAAACCCGAAGTAGCAATTCAACATGCGATCCGCGGCAACGTCGTTAGGAAAGATCGCGCGCAGGCCGCGCTTTGCGGTCGAGCTTAGCACTGCATTGCCGGTATCGAGATAGGCCACTCGCGCAATGCTAGGAACGCGGCAACGTATCATCCGGACACCGGGCGCGTTCCGCTACGTCTTCTTACCGATGGGGGATGATGGGTGCCATGCTTCATTCGCCGCTCGATATTGACCCAATTCAGAAAGTTCAGATGATGACCGCCAATACGCTCCCGCCTGATCTTCTCCACAGGATCGATGCCTATTGGCGTGCGGCCAATTATCTGTCGGTCGGTCAGATCTATTTGTTCGACAATCCACTGCTCAAGCGACCGCTGGTCCCCGCGGATATCAAGCATATGCTGCTCGGACACTGGGGCACGACCCCCGGGCAGAATTTCATTTACGCGCATTTGAACCGCGTGATCAGGAAATACGACTTGGATATGATCTACGTCTCAGGCCCCGGTCACGGTGGCCCGGCGGTCGTGGGCAACACATATCTCGAAGGCACGTATAGCGAAATCTATCCCGAGATCAGCCAGGACGAAGCTGGGCTGCAAAAGCTCTTTCTTCAGTTCTCGTTCCCTGGCGGGATACCGAGCCACGCGTCGCCGGAGTGTCCGGGCTCGATCCACGAGGGGGGCGAACTGGGGTACTCGCTCAGCCATTCCTTCGGAGCCGTGTTCGACAACCCAGATCTGATCGTCGCTTGCGTCATCGGCGATGGTGAGGCGGAGACGGGTCCGCTCGCCACGGCATGGCATTCCAACAAGTTCCTCGATCCCGCGACCGACGGCGCCGTGCTGCCGATCCTCCACCTCAATGGCTACAAGATTGCCAACCCCACGATCCTCGCGCGCATCCCGCGCGAAGAGTTGGAGCAATTGCTTCGCGGCTACGGCTGGACGCCCTATTTCGTGGAGGGTCACGAACCTGAGCCGATGCACGAGACCATGGCATCCACGCTCGACACGGTGGTGGAGCGGATCAAGGAAATCCAGCAGGACGCCCGTACGGGCGGCAATAATGAGCGCCCACGCTGGCCGATGATCGTCCTCAATTCACCAAAGGGATGGACCGGGCCGAAAATGATCGATGGTCTCCAGATCGAAGGCACATTCCGGTCGCATCAGGTTCCCATCGTCGATCCCGCTGGCGATCCTGGACATCTACAGCTGCTGGAAGAGTGGCTGAGAAGCTACCGACCAGAGGAACTGTTCGACGATCGGGGCACCCTCAACCCTGAATTGGCCGAGCTTGCCCCCCGGGGAGCGCGCCGGATGGGGGCCAATCCCCATGCCAACGGCGGTATTCTGCTGCGCGACCTGCTTATGCCCGATTTCCGGAACTACGCGGTCGATGTGCCTTCCCCGGGGGTTCGCGGCGTCGGCGACACCCGTGTGCTCGGTCCCTTCCTTCGCGACGTCGCAGAGATGAACAGCGAGCAGCGCAATTTCCGGGTCTTCGGTCCTGACGAAACGCTCTCCAATGGGTTGGGCGCGCTGTTCGAAGTGACCAATCGGCAGTGGGACGCTGCGACGCAGCCGAACGACGAATTTCTCGCTCCCGCAGGCCAGGTGATGGAAATGCTCAGCGAGCACCAGTGCGAGGGCTGGCTGGAGGGTTATTTGCTGACCGGGCGGCACGGACTGTTCAACTGTTACGAGGCGTTCATCCACATCGTCGACTCGATGTTCAATCAGCACGCCAAGTGGTTGAAGATTACAGCACACCTCCCGTGGCGGCGGAAGATTGCCTCGTTGAACTATCTGTTGGCCTCACATGTCTGGCGCCAGGATCACAACGGCTTCACGCACCAGGATCCCGGTTTCATCGATCACGTGGTGAACAAGAAGGCAGAAGTCGTCCGGGTCTATCTTCCGCCGGATGCAAATTGCCTATTGTCGGTGATGGATCACTGCCTGCGCAGCCGCCACTACGTCAATGTGGTGATCGCGGGCAAACACCCGGCGCCGCAATGGCTGACGATGGAGGCAGCGGTCAAGCACAGTGCCGAGGGCCTCGGTATCTGGAAATGGGCCAGCAACGATCACAGCGCGGCCCCCGATGTCGTCATGGCCTGCTGCGGGGACGTGCCCACGCTGGAAACGCTCGCTGCCGTCTCCATCATGCGAGAGCATCTGCCCGAGCTCAAAATCCGGGTTGTCAACATCGTCGATCTGATGAAGCTCCAGCCGGAAACCGAGCATCCGCACGGACTGAGCGATGCGGATTTCGATGCACTTTTTACCACAGATACGCCGGTCATCTTCGCCTTTCATGGCTACCCCTGGTTGATCCACCGGCTGACCTACCGCCGCACCAACCATCACAACATGCACGTTCGCGGCTACAAGGAAGAGGGCACCGTCACCACGCCCTTCGACATGACGGTGCTAAACGATCTGGACCGCTTCCATCTGGTGATCGATGCGATCGATCGGCTGCCACAAACTGGCGAGAAGGGCGTCTACCTGAAGCAGAAGCTCAAGGACAAGCTCGTCGAGCACAGACAGTATATCAACAGATATGGCCAGGACATGCCGGAGATCCGCGGGTGGCAATGGCGCGAATGCAGTTGATGTCAGCAGGCGCCATTGCGCACAATGCGCGAACAGGAGTCGCGCGAGCCGGCCTCACTTACCGCGATATCAGGATGGATGCTGGCCTAACCAGCGGTTGACGTCATCGCCGCGATCAGCGCGTCCAGGTGGACGGTTGCAAAGGTCGTGGCGTTGTCGGCGATCGCATAGGGTAGCAGCAACGTCCGACCATGGACCAGCGAGCCGCAGCTGTAGACGACATTTGGCACATAGCCGTAGCGCTGTGCCTCGCTTGGTTGGATCAGCGGGAACGT
The DNA here is from genome assembly GCA_030854075.1 of Pseudomonadota bacterium. Classification (GTDB taxonomy): domain Bacteria; phylum Pseudomonadota; class Alphaproteobacteria; order Sphingomonadales; family Sphingomonadaceae; genus Sphingomonas. The sequence goes on along the minus strand of JALYTW010000200.1, from coordinate 9,307 downwards.
TGTCCGCGCGAGCACCTTGCATGGGTCCTCCTTGTCGAGCAGGCAGGCGCCGATACAATAGGTCCGCACCGCGCCGACGCCATGCGTGATCACCAGCCAGCCTTCATCGATCTCGATCGGCGAACCGCAATTGCCCATCTGGACGAATTCCCAGGGCCACCGCGGCTTTACGAGCGTCGCGCCGCCATCCCAGCGGTACACATCGTCCGAGGTCAGCAATGAGATGTTCTCATGGTCCTGACGTCCGAGCATCGCATAGCGGCCGGAGATCCTGCGTGGGAACAGCGCCATCCCCTTCGCCCGCGCGCCGGCTCCAGCCAGTGCGGTGAGATCGATGGTCTGGAAGTCGGTGGTCCGAAGCAATTCCTCGCGAAGGCTGTCGCCGCTGAACGCGGTGTAGGTCCCGAAATAGGTGACCTGTCCGTCATCCTCGACGAACCTGACTAGCCGCAGGTCTTCGATCCCGTGACGCTGAAAAGCGGTAACGGGGGAGATGACGGTTTCGGACAGGCCGTGGCTATTCTCACAGAACAGCCGAACGCCCGGATCGTCCGGATCGTCGCCGGGAATCATCTCGATTGAGGGCGCCATTGCCTGTTCGCTCGGCGGATCGATGATTATCGAGCCGTCGGCTTTCAGCCTTCCGGTCCGGAAGGTGATGGACGAGACATGCCCTTCGCCAACGCCGCGCATCGACAGGACGAACCGGAGCTCACCCTTCGCGGCGTCGGTCTGGTCAGGCGCCACTACGATGCTCGGGTTGAATAGGGCAGCGGCCTCGAACGCATATTCCTCGCTGAAATAGGCACCGATCAGATATGCCTGATCGCTACTGACCGTTGCGGGTGCGATCGACAACCCGTCGATGTCGTGAAACCGTCGCAGCAGGACGCTTTTGACGTCGCGATGATGCTCGCTCATCTTGGCCACGATGTCTCGCAGTTCTTCTGCAACCGCTGTCGGATCGAGGGCCAACACCAAATTGGCGATCCGTTGCGCGCGCGTGTTACCCGACGCGTCGACGTTGGGTTCGTCGGCGGGCGTGAACGGCCGGATTACTACTCGCGTGGGATCAGGCTTCAAAAGCAAGGGAGAGTGCGTGACCAGTTCTACGATGACTATTGCCTCTCTTGCTCACGTTACGGCGGGCAGGCGACTCCCATGAAATACGGTATCGCGGGCGTCACGCTGTTAAGAGCAGCGATTGCGACAGACCCGATTGACCGCTGTCCGCTCCAATCGGGCCAGATTCGAAAAGCCCAGATTGGCGATCATTCGCCCGCAGCAATCTCTCCAAATTGCTTGCCGACGACGCGGCGCAGCGGCACGAGAAGCAATGCGCTCCAGAAACCGTAGATTATGCACCACGCTGCGCCCGCGAGCACGCCACGGACGGTCAGCCATTCGAAGCCGGGCAACCACGGACCCCACGCGCGGTGCATTTCAAGCCCTGTAGGCGCGAGCAGTCCGAACACGATACATGACGCGTAGCTGACTAGAAGAAATATACTGAGAGTCGTTCCCCAGACGAGGATGGCGCGGCCGCCCGCGGTGGCTCTCATCTCCTTCTCCCTTCAGATCCTTGTGGCCGGTCGGCGATTATCCGCAATAGCTGGGAACCTCCGCAGCTCCGCCGGCGTAGTTGCCATCCAATTTGGGCACTGCTCGGCTACGCGGCAGCGATGTCCGATTTCATTTCCAGAAATTGCGTTCGCGTCAGTTCCCCCGCCGCGTATCGCGCCTTCAGGATGGCTGCGGCATCCCGGTTGGCCGAGCCGTCGAACTTGCGATGCGCCCGATAGGAATAGTTCCAATTCCCAACACTTGAAAACATCAGAAAGATGAAACCGAACCACAATATCCAGCCCCAGCCGAACATGAATTCACTCGAGTGTAATTGTGTCATAGCAATACCTCGTTGGGCGCCAACACGAGCGCAAAATGCTGAACGTTCGGCTGATTTCTGGCTTCGGAGACGATCATGCCGCCCGACGACCAGGATGGCGAGGGACGGAATCTACTTATAAGCATTGCGTTATCGCGACCTTCGGTGCCCACCGGGCATCAATCGCTCTCCGTGAACGGCGCTGGCGATACGGTCTTGCGTGACCCAGCGACGCCCGCCCCAATTTATTACAGTCGGGTTTTCCCGGGGCTCCGCGCGCCGAAAGCCAAGCTGAATCCTGAACGACTGCGCGAAAGTGCCCGACCGCTCAAGCCTCCCCTGTCACCAGTACCGGCGCGAACCCGCCGCCTGGCGTGCGCATATTGGTGGTTTGACCCTGATAGAGGCGCGCCGCCGCCAGGATGAGTGCACCGTCGTAAGTGTAGAGCCGAATGTCGACCTTGAGTGTGATGCGTTCGTCATCGCGGGCGATGTCGCGTACCCCCGGCGCGGCAAAGGCCTGGGCGACATACTGTCCAAGCAGGATATCCGCCCAGACCTTCCGGGTCACCTTGTCGCCGCGGTAGGCTGCCTTGCTCCCGTGCCCGCCCGCGGGTTTGAAGAAGAGATTGTCGCGCCCGCGCCACAGGCGCTCCGCGTTGTCGGCGGACACGATGACTGTCTTGGGCACGCCAACCTCGAGCACGTCGGCGTGGTGCTGCGCCAGTCCCCAGCGCTTTAGTAGATCGACGTCGGAGAACAGCGCGAGGTTCCGCTTGTCTGCGACAAGAGCATGCACATGTGGGTTGGGCGTCATCACGACGTGATCGTCGATATAGGCATTTCTGAGGACTGCGTGCCGCGGCTCCTCGAGCGCGAAGTCGACAAGCCGGTTGTAGACGAGATCGACCGGCCGCTCGCCCACGCACAACCGCCCCTCGATCAGCGCGAACTCGCCGGGGTCGGCGATCACCACAGCGGTTCCATGTCGCTCCAGCAATGCCTTGGCGAGCTGGAACTCGGGATAGAGGTGCTGTTGCGCTGGAGCATCATCGACGATCGCGATGCACGCGGGTTGTCCGGCCCCCCGTTGCCGCCGCCATTCTTCGTTGAACATTTGGATCACGTCTTCGGCGAAGGTGGCGGCAGGCTGAGGCCCCGCCAGCCGGGGGCCAGTCGTACCGCAGGCGCGCTGCGCGCGCGCCAGCGCCGCATTGAGGAAGGCGCCACCAGCGTTCGTATTTGCCTCGATCAATTGCGGCCCGTCGGGCGTGACGTGAAAGTCGTAGCCCATGAATGCGCCGACCGGGCCGAAGTCGCGCGTTGCGATCGTCGGCGCGTAGGTCAGAGCCGCGGTGCGAAAGCCTGCTAGTCGGGTAGCCGCCTCTACCGCACTTACGATGCTCATCATTTCGGCAAGGACCGTCGCTGGAACGAACACGGGGACGGCCGAGAACAGCGTCGGATGGGACACGAGAAGCTGCTCGGCGAAGCCTGCGGTGTCGACTTCGAGGTCCAGGGCCTGAGCCAACGCGCTGCGGTCGAGCGTGATGCACGAGCAGCCACGGTTCAGTCGGTAAGCCCGCTCCGCCCCGCCCTGGCCCGTCACCGTCATGTTGCGCTCCGCGATATAAAACGGCTGCTGTGAGCCCGAACGCGATCGGTGAAAACCCCGGCTCGATGCCGGCTGGCCAATGACATCGACTTGAGCGCAGGGCTGCGCGAGGGTGAAGCCCCATCCATCGACCTTATCGTTCTTCCGATGAAGCCGTATCCTGGAAATGGACGGCCCGATCGACGAGATGAACCATATGGGTGGACGCCCGAAGCGTCAGCACAGTGAGAGTGAACCCCGGCTAGGGGCAATATTGCTTGCCATTTCTGCTCCCGGTTCGCGGGATTGCCGGAAGACAACACCGTGGGAGAACTTAAGGCATAGCGCCCGGTATGCTCGGAAACCAGATTCATCCGGTCGAGTATCTTAAAAAATGACGTTATGAAAACCGAGCAGTCGGGCGTGATAAACGACAGGAAATTGGCAGGGGAGCTCGGATTCGAACCGAGGGCCTTCGGTTTTGGAGACCGACGCTCTAACCAGCTGAGCTACACCCCTGCAGCCGGGTCGCCTTTAACGAGATCGAATCGCGGGGACAAGGGCAGCCGACTATGGTGGTCTCTCGATCAGGCGGCGAGGCGGCCGATCCGTCGCACCGGCTGATTGTCATTAGCTGCGCGATGCCGGGGGCGACCGGTCGACTCGGTCGCTACAACCAGTAGCAAGGGGAGCGACAGCGCCGCGACGGGGGTCGGGACGAACAGCGCACCGCCGAGCAGGGCGATGAGGACGAAGCGCTTGCGCCCGATAATCGAGGCACCGGCTGAACTCGCGTCGGCCGCGATCCATGTGGCGAAGGCGACTCCCGCTGCGACCCCCATCGCAAAGAGACTGGGCCATTCTGACACCGCCGCAGCGAGCGTGGGCAACGTGGGACCCGTCGACCATGGCCCGACCGTGAGCCAGGTCGCGCCGCCCGTAATCGGGACGAGCGGCAGCGCGCGCCACGCGCGGCGGCGAATCGTCACGCCGATGATCAACGGAGCGAGCAGCAAGCCCGCGGCACCAAGACCGATCGCGATACCGAGCGCCGCCAGCATCGCGCCGTGACGCCGGTCGAGCGCCGCGACTAGCGCGCCGCAGAGCGCCAGCCCGCAGATCGCCGCGCTGGCTCCGCCCGGCATCGCGAACGCCAGCGCCGATGCGACCCCGAGCAGGTGCAAGGGGAGGGGTCGGGGCATTTCAGGCGCGATCAGACCGATGAACATGCGAGCATCCTGCGCCCGCCAGCGTTGCATCCTGGTTAAGCCGCACCGTTGACCGAACCCGCGACTGTGGGTATAGGCTGGCCCGTCGGACGGCCTCGCGCTGGCTGGCACGCATGAACATTGCTGGATGCATTCCAGGACCCGGGGGAGGCGGCTTGTCGCCCTAACGGTCCTTTTTGTATTCTCGAAGGCGCCTTCCGGCTCCAGCAAAGTAACCACTGTACCAAGGTGAAGAGATTCAATGCCGACGATCAACCAGCTGGTCCGCAAGGGCCGCGACCCGCAGAAGGCCAAATCCAAGGTTCCTGCGATGGAAGCCAACCCGCAGAAGCGCGGCGTGTGCACCCGCGTGTACACCACGACCCCGAAGAAGCCGAACTCGGCGCTGCGCAAGGTGGCCAAGGTTCGCCTGACCAACCAGCGCGAAGTCATCAGCTACATCCCGGGCGAAGGCCATAATCTTCAGGAGCACTCGGTGGTCCTGATCCGTGGCGGTCGTGTCCGCGATCTTCCTGGCGTGCGCTATCACGTCCTGCGCGGCGTGCTCGATACCCAGGGTGTGAAGGACCGGCGTCAGTCGCGTTCCAAATACGGCGCCAAGCGTCCGAAGTGACCCAGCGGGCCATTAGGCCCGCGCGGAGTCACCCCGGCGAAGGCCGGGGTCCAGATCAAAAGTAAGCCCCGGACAGGTTCCGGAACCGGCTGAAGAATAAAAGGAATTTGAAATGGCACGTCGCCGTCGTCCCGAAAAGCGTATCATCCTCCCCGATCCCAAATATGGTGATGAGGTCCTGTCCAAGTTCATGAATTCGGTCATGTACGACGGCAAGAAATCGGTCGCCGAACTCATCGTCTATGGCGCGATGGAAACCGTCGAGACGCGCGCCAAGCGCGATCCGGTCGGCGTGTTCCACGATGCGCTGAACAACATCAAGCCGGGCATCGAAGTCCGCTCGCGCCGCGTCGGTGGTGCGACCTATCAGGTTCCCGTCGAGGTGCGCCCCGAGCGCGCCCAGGCGTTGGCGATCCGCTGGCTGATCACTGCCGCGCGCGCACGCAGCGAGAACACGATGTCGGCGCGGCTGTCGGGCGAACTGCTCGATGCGTCGAACAACCGTGGCAACGCGGTCAAGAAGCGCGAAGACACGCACCGCATGGCCGAAGCCAACCGCGCCTTCTCGCATTACCGCTGGTAAGGCCCATATGAGGTGAGGCGCTTCGATGCCTCACCTCAACCGTTCGCCCTGAGCTTGTCGAAGGGCGGTCTTGCGATCGATGGCCGGGCTTCGACAAGCTCAGCCCGAACGGATGTTTTTTCGTTTCGATTTTTGACCGCCGCATTGTCGGCACTGGAGCATCATCATGGCCCGCAGCCACCCGCTCGACCGCTATCGTAACATCGGCATCATGGCGCACATCGACGCCGGCAAGACGACGACGACCGAGCGCATCCTCTATTACACCGGCAAGTCCTACAAGATCGGCGAAGTGCATGAAGGCACCGCGACGATGGACTGGATGGAGCAGGAGCAGGAGCGCGGGATCACGATCACGTCGGCGGCGACCACCTGCTTCTGGTCGGCCGAAGAGGGCAACGGCCCCGAGCATCGCATCAACATCATCGATACCCCCGGCCACGTCGACTTCACGATCGAGGTCGAGCGTTCGCTGCGTGTGCTCGATGGCGCGGTCGCGTGCTTCGATGGCGTCGCGGGCGTCGAGCCGCAGTCGGAAACGGTGTGGCGTCAGGCGGAAAAGTACAAGGTTCCGCGGATGTGCTTCGTCAACAAGCTCGACCGTACCGGTGCGAGCTTCGAGCGTTGCGTCGAGATGATCAAGGATCGCCTCGGTGCGCGTCCCGCAGTCCTGTATCTGCCGATTGGCATCGAGGGCGGCTTCAAGGGCCTCGTTGACCTGGTCGAGAACCGTGCGATCATCTGGCTCGAGGAATCGCTCGGTGCGAAGTTCGAATATCAGGACATTCCCGACGACATGAAGGACGCTGCGGCGACCGCACGTTCGGAATTGATCGAAATGGCGGTCGAGCAGGACGACGACCTGATGGAGGCGTATCTTGAGGGCAACGAACCGAGCACGGCGGACCTCAAGAAGCTGATCCGCAAGGGCACGCTGAACTTCTCGTTCGTCCCCGTGCTGTGCGGTTCGGCGTTCAAGAACAAGGGCGTCCAGCCGTTGCTCGACGGTGTCGTCGACTACATGCCGAGCCCGCTCGACGTGCCCGCGATCCAGGGCCTCAAGCTCGACGGCGAGACCGTCGACGAGCGTGCGGCGGACGATAACGCGCCGTTCAGCGCGCTGGCGTTCAAGATCATGAACGATCCCTTCGTCGGCACGCTGACCTTCGCCCGCATCTATTCGGGCAAGCTCGAAACCGCGTCGCAGGTGCAGAATTCGGTCAAGGACAAGAAGGAAAAGGTCGGTCGCATGCTGTTGATGCATGCCAATGATCGCGAGGACATCCAGGAAGCATATGCAGGCGACATCGTCGCGCTCGCAGGGCTGAAGGACACGACGACCGGCGACACGCTCTGCGCGCAGAACGCGCCGATCATTCTCGAGCGGATGGAGTTCCCCGATCCCGTCATCGAGTTGTCGGTGGAGCCCAAGACCAAGGCCGACCAGGAGAAGATGGGTGTTGCGCTCAATCGTCTCGCGCGCGAGGATCCGTCGTTCCGCGTGTCGTCCGATGCCGAGAGCGGCCAGACCATCATCAAGGGAATGGGCGAGCTCCACCTTGAAATCCTGGTCGACCGGATGCGCCGCGAGTTCAAGGTCGAAGCCAATGTCGGCGCGCCGCAGGTGGCGTATCGCGAATATCTCGCGAAAAAGGTCGACATCGACTATACGCACAAGAAGCAGTCGGGTGGCTCGGGCCAGTTTGGTCGGGTCAAGCTGACCGTGGTTCCCGGCGAGCGCGGCACCGGCTTCCAGTTCTTCGATGAGGTGAAGGGCGGTAATATTCCCAAGGAATATATCCCCTCGGTCGAGAAGGGTATGCGAGAGACCGCAGAAAGCGGATCGCTGATCGGCTTCCCGATCATCGATTTCGAGGTCCACCTGTATGACGGTGCGTACCATGACGTCGATTCGAGCGCGCTGGCGTTCGAAATCTGCGCGCGTGGTGCGATGCGTGAAGCCGCGCAGAAGGCGGGTATCAAGTTGCTCGAGCCGATCATGAAGGTCGAGGTCGTCACCCCGGAAGATTATCTGGGAGACGTCATCGGCGACATGAACAGCCGTCGTGGCCAGATCCAGGGCACCGACAGCCGCGGGAATGCGCAGACGGTCGAGGCGATGGTGCCGTTGGCCAACATGTTCGGTTACGTGAACCAGCTCCGCTCGTTCACCCAGGGCCGGGCGCAGTACAGCATGCAGTTCTCGCACTATGACGAGGTTCCCACGAACGTCGCCGAGGAAATCAAGGCGAAGCTGGCGTAAACGCGTCGGACTTTTCGCGCCGGACTGGCGCAACCGGAAATGAATCGTTAAGGGGCCGCGTTCGCGTGGTCCCGGCGGCCCGGAAATTTCGAGAATCAGAAGGTAGGACATCATGGCCAAGGCAAAATTCGAGCGGAACAAGCCGCACCTCAACATCGGCACGATCGGTCACGTCGATCATGGCAAGACCTCGCTGACCGCAGCGATCACCAAGGTGCTCGCCGAAACGACGGGCGGCACCGCGGTCGACTTCGCGAACATCGACAAGGCTCCTGAGGAGCGCGAGCGCGGGATCACCATCTCGACCGCGCACGTCGAGTATGAAACCGCCGCGCGCCACTATGCACACGTCGATTGCCCGGGCCACGCCGATTATGTGAAGAACATGATCACCGGTGCCGCGCAGATGGACGGCGCGATCCTGGTCGTGTCCGCCACCGACGGCCCGATGCCGCAGACCCGCGAGCACATCCTGCTCGCACGCCAGGTCGGCGTGCCCGCGATGGTCGTGTTCATGAACAAGGTCGATCTGGTCGACGACGAGGAAATCCTCGAACTCGTCGAACTGGAAATCCGCGAACTGCTCAGCAGCTATGATTTCCCGGGCGACGACATCCCGATCATCAAGGGTTCGGCGACCTGCGCGCTCAGCGGTTCGAACGACACGTTCGGCAAGGAAGCCGTGCTCGAACTGATGAAGGCGGTCGACGAATATATCCCGCAGCCCGAGCGTCCGCTCGACAAGCCGTTCATGATGCCGATCGAGGACGTGTTCTCGATCTCGGGTCGCGGCACGGTCGTCACCGGCCGCGTCGAGACCGGCATCGTCAAGGTCGGCGAGGAAGTCGAGATCGTCGGCATCAAGGATACGAAGAAGACCGTCGTTACCGGCGTCGAAATGTTCCGCAAGCTGCTCGATCAGGGCCAGGCCGGCGACAATATCGGCGCGCTGCTTCGCGGCGTCGGCCGTGACGACGTCGAGCGCGGCCAGGTGCTCTGCAAGCCCGGCTCGATCAAGCCGCACACCGAGTTCCAGGCCGAGGTCTATGTGCTGTCGAAGGACGAGGGAGGCCGTCACACGCCGTTCTTCGCTAACTATCGCCCACAGTTCTATTTCCGCACGACCGATGTCACCGGCAC
>JALYTW010000173.1 GCA_030854075.1 Pseudomonadota bacterium | reverse complement strand
GCGGTCGGTACGACCGTCGCGATCTATGTCGCCAAGGCGGTTACCGGCCTCCGGGTCAGCCCAGACGTTGAGCGCGAAGGTCTCGACCTCGGCGAACACGGCGAGCGCGCCTATAACTGATCGGGCGTGGGAGCCGGGTTTGGCACTAATACGATCGCCTCCTCCCGACCGAGCCTTCAGGCGGCGTGCCAGGCGGCGATCGTGCCGACGAGCGACAGTGCTAACAACGCGGCGAGGCGGCCGAAGCTGAGCCAGAAGGCGGATCGATCCTCGCTGTGGCGGCTCATCCGGGTGCCGAGCACTTCATGCGCGTGCCAGCTGTGCCAGACCATCCAGCCCAAGAGCGCATCGACGACGAGGAACGGGAGAACGAGTGCCATGGCCGCCACCGCACATACGCCCGGACCCGATTGCCGACCAGCTTCGTTGGGTGCGCGTAACCAGGAGAAAACCAGCATGAGCATTTTCGGATCGATCAAGGACGCGATCTTCGGCCACCCCGCGGTCAAGCCCGACGCGGTTCCAACGCCCGCCCCGGCCCCCGCCCCGACCCCCGCCTCCGCTCCCGCCGCAGCCGTCGCGCCGCCACCGAGCGAGCCAAAGGCGATCGACGCCGACGCCGCGCTTGAAAAGATCGCGGCGTCGAAGGGCAATCCCGATCTGAACTGGAAAACCTCGATCGTCGATCTGATGAAGCTGATCGGGATGGATTCGAGCCTCGACAACCGCAAGCAGCTCGCCGACGAACTCGGTTATACCGGGGAGAAGAACGGCTCTGCAGAGATGAACATGTGGCTTCAGGAAAAGGTGATGGAGCGCATCCGCACCGGCAAGTAACGAGCCGTCAGGCGGCGGGTGGAGCCTCAGCCATTCCCTCCGCCGCCTCGCGGTTCTCCCACGCTGCGCGGATCGTCTCGCTCGTGTCGCGACTGCCGTCGTGGCTCCAGCCTGGGGGCCGCGCGAGATAGCCCCATTTGGCGGCGATCCCGGGGGCAGCGCGAACGTCTTTCGCGATACCCACCCATTCGTGGAACGCCGCCCAGAGTAGCGAGAAGCTGCCGAGATTCTTGACGATACCGTAGCGCGGGGCATCGTCGTCGCACTCGGGCTCGAACGTCCCGAACAAACGGTCCCACACGATGAACACGCCCGCATAATTGCGGTCGAGGTAGCGAGCGTTGGTCGCATGATGGACGCGGTGGTGCGAGGGGGTGTTCATCACCGCCTCGACCCAGCGCGGCAGCCGCCTGATCACCTCGGTATGGATCCAGAACTGATAGACCAGGTTGATCGCCGCAACGAAAAACACCAGCGCGGGCGGGAAACCGATCAGGAACAGCGGCAGGCGAAACAGGAAATTGAGGCTGACAAACCCGGTCCACGTCTGCCGCAGCGCGGTCGACAGATTATAATGCTGGCTCGAATGGTGGATGACGTGGCTCGCCCAGAACCAGCGGACGCGGTGCGCGGATCGGTGGAACAGATAGTAGCAGAAATCGTCCGCGACGAACGCGACGACGAACCAGTACCAATGCCAGCCGATGTCGAAGACGCGGAACTGCCATACCCACGTCGCGAGCGCGAACACTGCACCCGCCGATAGCGCGCCTGCGACCGTGCTGCCGAGCCCCAGGGCGAGGCTGGTCAGCGTATCGCGCGGCTCGTACCGGTCGTGCCACTTGATCCGCGCAACCAACATTTCGGCGAGGACCAGCACCACGAAGGCGGGGACCGCATATTGGACGGGATCAGGGAGCGACGGCATCGCGCCCTTGCTTACACGCGGGTGAGGTGCGGCGCGAGTCGGCGCACGTCGAGCGCGCTGACGCCCGCGACGAGCACGGTGCCGAACTGACGCTCCCCGGTTTCGACGAGCATTCCCGCCGAGGTCGCGCGGACCGCATCCCAAGCGACCTCGCGCACCGCCATCCGCGCGCCGTGGCGCTTGATCGCGGCAACCCGCCCGTCGCGCGTCACCGCCAGTGCGCCCGCGCCGTCCGCGCCGACGACCGCGTTCAGCGTCGCAAAACCGGGCAGCGCCTGATCGGCGGCATCGGCGGCAGCTTCCGGACCCTCGATCCGCACATCGCGGCCGAGCCTGAGGAACCAAGCAATCCCGGCAAGTATTAGGATCGCGGCAAGTGACCCCGCGACGACGTACAGGTTCATGCCGCCGCCAGTGCCTCCAGCATCGGGCGGATGCTGCCGAGATCATAGCCGGCCGCTTCGGCCTGCGCGACGAGCAGATGCGGATTGCGCCCCGCCTTCGCCGCGGCCAGCGCCCAGAGGTTGCACGATCGGGTGCCCGATCGGCAATAGGCGAGGACCGGGCCGTCAGCGGCGGTCAGCGCGGCGGCCATTGCCTCCAACTGCGGATGGCTGAACCCGGCGCTGGTGACGGGAATCGCGGTGTAAGCTAGCCCCGCGGCTTCCGCGGCGGCACGGATCGTGTCGCCGCTGGGCTGGTCCGCCTCCTCGTCGTCGGGGCGATTATTGACGATTCCGACATAGCCCGCGGCTGCAATCGCGACGATGTCGTCAGGGGTGATTTGCGGCGCGACCGCAATGCTGTCGTTGAGGGGGCGGATATCGACCATCCGCGCTCCTTATGCGATGAACCGCGCGGCGTCAGTGCAATTTTTGTTCACACCGCGTTGCGGATCGCCTGCAGGAACGCGTCGCCATAGAGATCGAGCTTGCGCGCGCCGATCCCCGACAGCAGCGAGAGTTCGGCGCGGCCCGCGGGGCGTTGCGCCGCCATGTCTCGCAGCACCGAATCGTGGAAGATGACATAGGGTGGCACGCCGCCCTCCTTGGCGAGATCGCGGCGGAGCGTTCGCAATGTCTCGAACAGCGGATTGTCGGCTGGGTTTGCCGCGACCGGCGCGGCGCGGCGTGATCGGCGCTCGCGCTTGGGCGGCACGACGAGGCTGACGCGGTCGTCGCCCTTCAGGATGCCACGCGCGCCGGGGCCGAATTCAAGCCCGCCATGCGCGTTGGTGCGCAGCGCGTCGCGGAGCAGCAGCGCGCGCGCGACGGGCTTGACGAGCGCGGCCTCGTCGCCCTCGACGATATTCCAAACCGAGAGAGTCTCGTGCCCGTTCATTAGGCTGCGCTCGGTCGATTGGCCGAGCAGCACTTGTTCGACGTAGCCGCTGCCGAACATCTGGCCGGTGCGAAACACCGCCGAGAGGAATTTGCGCGCGGTTTCGGTCGCGTCGACCGCGTCGGGGTTGCCGAGGCAATTGTCGCAATTGCCGCAATCCTCGAGTCGGTCCTCGCCGAAATGCTTGAGCAGGATGCGGCGGCGGCAGCCCGCGGTTTCGACCAGTGCGCCGAGTGCCGCCAACCGCGTGCGCTCGCCGGGCTGGCGTTCGGGTTCGACCTCGCCGATCCGCTGGCGCGCGCGCGCGAAATCCTCCGCGCCCCAGAACAGATGCGCGATCGCGGGGTCGCCGTCGCGGCCCGCGCGCCCGGTTTCCTGGTAATAGGCCTCGATCGATTTGGGCAGGCCGGCGTGAGCGACGAAGCGGACGTCGGGCTTGTCGATCCCCATCCCGAACGCGACCGTGGCGCAGATCACCATGTCTTCGGAGGCGACGAAATCGGCCTGGTTGCGCGCGCGGACGCGGGGATCGAGCCCGGCGTGATAGGCGCGCGTCGGGCGGCCGGTGCGGCCCAGCGCTTCCGCCAGTTTCTCGGTCGCGGCGCGGGTTTGGGCGTAGACGATGCCGGGGCCGGGCTGATCAGCGATGATGTCCGCGATCTGCTTGCTCGTATTCGCCTTGGGGCTGATCGCGTAGCGGATATTGGGGCGGTCGAAGCCCGAGACGATCATGCCGTCCGCGGGAATGCCGAGCTGCTTGCAGATGTCGGCGCGGGTATGCGCGTCGGCGGTCGCGGTCAGCGCGAGGCGGCCGACATCAGGGAATGCGTCCATCAGCGGTTCGAGCAGGCGGTAATCGGGGCGGAAATCATGCCCCCATTCGCTGACGCAATGCGCCTCGTCGATCGCAAACAAGCTGAGCTTGGACTGGCTGAGTAGCTCTCTGAAATGACCAGTGGAGGCGCGTTCGGGGGCGATGTAGAGCAGGTCGAGGTCGCCCGCCTTGAACCGATCGATCGTTTCGGCGCGGTTGTCGTCGACGCTGGTGAGCGTCGCGGCGCGGATGCCCACCGCCTCGGCGGCGCGCAACTGGTCGTGCATCAGTGCGATCAACGGCGAGACGACGACGCACGTCCCCTCGAGCATCACCGAGGGCAGCTGATAGCAGAGCGACTTGCCCGCCCCGGTCGGCATCACCGCGAGCGTGCGCTCTCCGGCGAGCACGCGATCCACGACATCGGCCTGGACGCCGCGGAAGGCCGGGAAGCCGAAGACACGCTGAAGGTGGGGAAGCGGGTCGCTGACCATCGCGGGTCATGTAGCGACGCCATGAATCCCGGTCGAGGGTAAGCGCGATGAAAAAAGCCGCGATTGCGCCACCGATCCGCCATCCTGTTCCGCGCTAATGATGATCGAACGCGGGAGGCGTGATGATGCGGCGAACAGGATTGATGATTGCCTTCCTCGCGATCGCCGCTGCCGAACCGCCCCGCGAACGCGTCATTAGGGGGGAAGGTATCATCGGCGCTATCGTCGCCGGGCGAAGCGTGCGGCTGCGGGTCGATCCTGCTGCTCCAGCGATGCCGCTGATCGATCGCGATCTGGCCGAACGGGCGCACCTCAAGATGACGGGCAGTTGGGGGGTCGGCATCGGCTATCGGATCGGCACCGGCGGCGTCATGGCGCGGACCCAGGTCGTGCGCATCGATCTTGGCGGCGGCACCACCAAGCGCCGGGTCGGCTGGACCGATCGCCCCTTCGCGCGGGTCGCCGATGGCAGCGTCGGGCCCGAAGCGCTATCCGAGCCGATCGTCCGCTTCGCCCTGCACGCGCCGCAACCGGGGGAGCGAACCGCGGTGTTTCCGGCGGTGCGAGACAGCGCGGCGCTGGGGTTGTTCGGAAATTTCAGCACGACCTTTGCGGTTATCGCCGTGGGCGGGGAACCGATGCGAATCCGCTTCGATCCCTATCATCGACGCACGCTTGCCACCGCCGGTGCCGCGGTGCGCCTTGCCCGCCTCCACGACGGCGAAGTGTCTGGCGACACCGTGCCGACCGAGATATTCTTCGGGATCGAGCGCCCGGTGCGGACGCTGACGCTGCGGACCCCGCTTGCGCTCGGCGCAGTGCGGATCGCGACGCTGGGCGTGCGGACGACCGACGACGGCAACGCCGCGAGCTTTCGCGAAGCCGGGGCTACGGTCCCGGCCGCCGATCCCGACGAGATCGTCGTCACCGCCAAGGACAGGAAACGAGACATCCGCCGCGACACGATCTCACTCGGCGCGGATTATCTGTCGCGATGTTCGTCGATCGTGTTCGACCGATCGGCCAAGGTTATTCGACTGACCTGCGCGTGACGCGGTGCCCCATGGAGCAGAATGCCGATCGCGGCGTTCTACCGATCATGAACACCGTCCACGATAATGCCTCCGAACAGGAATTCGAACTCGACGTCGAGGGCCATCGCGCCCTCGCCGCGTATCAGCGGGAGGGTGACACGATCGTGTTCACCCACACCAAGGTCCCCCAAGAGATTGAAGGGCGGGGCGTCGGCAGCAAGCTGATCCGCGCCGCGCTCGACAACGCGCGCGATCAGGGATTGACGGTCGTGCCGCAATGTCCGTTCGTCGCGGCGTATATCGAGCGGCACCCCGAATATCGGGATTTACTCACCTAGCAGTTCGGCGCTGCTAACCCCCGGGGCTCAGCCCCCGGTGCGAGAGGGCTTTGCCGGACTGGGCTGCGCGTTGGGCGCGACGGTGCCGTCGCTGGTCGGGGTGGTGCCGTCCGCGGCAATCCGTGACCCGTCGGCGTTGAGCCCCAAGCTCTTGAGCAACGGGGCAACCTCTGGGTCGGCGCCGTAGAAGGCGCGGAACATCGGGGCGTAATCCTCGGTATGCCCCTTCGAGAGGATCATGTCGCGGAAACGCTGACCGTTGGCGCGGGTCAGCCCGCCATGGCGCTCGAACCAGTCGTACGCGTTCTCGTCGAGCATCTTGGTCCAGCTGTACGCGTAATAGCCCGCCGAATAGCCATTGCCCCAAATGTGAAGGAAGTAGCTCGACCGGTAGCGCGGCGGCACATCCTTGGTGTCCAATCCGGTCGCTGCGAGCGCCTTGGCCTCGAACGCGTCCACATCCTGCTTCGGCGCTGTCGCAGGTAAGGAATGCCAGCTCATGTCCAATTCCGCGGCGGTCAACGCCTCGCCGAACGAATAGCCGGTGTTGAAATTGCCCGCGCGCTTGATCTTGTCGACCAGCGTCTGCGGGATCACCGCACCGGTTTTGTAGTTCACCGCATAATGCGGGAGGATCTTGGGATCGAGCGCCCAATGTTCGTTGAACTGCGAGGGGAATTCAACGAAATCGCGTGCCACGCTGGTGCCCGACACCGAGGGGTAGGTCTGGTCGGCAAACAGGCCGTGCAAGGCATGGCCGAATTCGTGGAACATCGTCGTCACGTCGTCAAACGTGATGAGCGCGGGTTGACCGTCCACCGGCTTGCTGAAGTTGGCGACGTTGTAGATGACGGGCTTGGTGCCGAGCAGCTTCGACTGGCCGACGAAGTTCGACATCCACGCGCCACCCGATTTGTTGTCGCGCTTCCAATAATCGAAATACATCAGGCCGAGCTGGCTGCCGTCGGCGTCGAACACCTCGTAGGTCATCACGTCCGGCTGGTAGACCGGCAGGTCGGTACGGCGCTTGAAGGTCAGGCCGTAAAGTTGGTTGGCGGCGTAGAAAACGCCATCGGTCAGTACCTTGTTGATCTCGAAATAGGGCTTTAACTCGTCCTGGTTGAGATCGTATTTCGCTTTGCGCAGCTGTTCCGAATACCGGTTCCAGTCCCATGGCTTCAGGTCGAAGTCGCCGCCGTCGGCCTTGATCTGCGCCTGAAGCTCGGCGGCCTCGCGCTGCTGTTCGGCGGCGACGGGGCGCCCCAGTTGCTGCATGAAGCCGAGCGCGGTGCCGGGGGTCTTGGCCATCTGGTCCTGCAGCACGTAATCGGCCCACGTCGGGAAGCCGAGCAGCTTTGCCTTCTTCGCGCGGAGCAGCGCAATTTCGGCGATCGTCGCACGGGTATCATTGGCTCCGCCGCGTTCGGCACGGGTCCAGCTCGCGTTGAACAGCGCCTCGCGGGTCGCGCGGTCGGACAGTTCGGCAAGCTGGGGTTGCTGCGTCGTGTTCTGGAGCGGAAGGAGATACTTGCCCTCCATCCCGCGGTCCTTGGCGGCGGCGGCGGCGGCGGCAATCTCAGCATCGGAGAGCCCCGCGAGCTTGGCCTTGTCGTCGACTACCAGCGCGCCCGCCTTGGCGGCGGCGAGCAGCTTCTGCTGAAACGCGGTTTCGAGCGTCGAGAGCTGGCTGTTATACGCCGACAGCGTCGTTTTGTCGGCGGGTGCCAGCTGCGCGCCGGCACGGACCATGTTCTGGTACGTCAGCGTGAGCACCATCGCCTGTTCGGGGCTGAGCTTGAGCGCCGCGCGCTGGTCGTAGAGCGTCTTTACCTTCGCAAAGAGCAGCGGGTCGAGGCTGATCGCATCCGAATGCGCAGCGTATTTCGGCGCGAGCGCGGACTGGGCTGCCTGGAGGGTGTCGTTGGTATTCGCGCCGACCACGGCGTTGAATGCGTTGTTGGCGCGATCGAGCATGCGCCCCGACCGTTCGAGCGCGGCGATCGTATTGTCGAACGTCGGTGCCGCGCGGTTGACGTCGATCGCGCGAATTTCGGCGAGCTGTTGCGCCATGCCGGCCTCGATCGCGGGCTGGTAGTCGGTATCCTTGATCCGGTCGAAGGGCGGGGCTTCGAAGGGGAGCGTGCTCGGCTTGGCAAACGGGTTGTTCGCGAGGCTAGCGGCAGGGGCCTTCATGATGGCCTTCTGAGCGGTAGCGGTCATCGGGAGGGTGGCAACCAGCGCGGTCGCGGCGAGCAGGAGATTGCGTGTCATGGATGCTGTCCTAGCAAAGCGTGGCTGGATTGGCGATGAACGGGAGTATGGCCACGATCATTCGGCGGCAAGCGCCTCTTCGCGCTCGCGCGCCTGGCGCGCCCACATATCGGCGTAGAGCCCGCGACGGCGGAGGAGTTCGGCATGGCTGCCGCGTTCGGCGATGTGCCCCGCGTCGAGGACGACGATCTGGTCGGCGTGGACGACCGTCGACAGCCGGTGCGCGATGACGATCGTCGTGCGACCACGCTCGATCGCCTCCAGCGTCGCGAGAATATCCGATTCGGTGCGGCTGTCGAGCGCGCTGGTCGCCTCGTCGAGGATCAAAACGGGCGGGTTCTTGAGTAGCGTGCGCGCGATCGCGACGCGCTGCTTTTCGCCGCCCGACAGCTTCAGCCCGCGTTCGCCGACGCGGGTGGCGTAGCCGTCGGTCTGGCGTTCGATGAACCCCGCGATCGCCGCGCCCTTCGCTGCGCGCTCGATCTCTGCCTGGCCCGCACCCTCCCGGCCATAGGCGATATTATAGCCAATCGTGTCGTTGAAGAGCACGGTGTCCTGCGGCACGATACCAATCGCGGCGCGCAAGCTCGCCTGCGTAACCGCCGATATGTCTTGATCGTCGATCGTGATCCGCCCGCCGGTCAGGTCGTAGAACCGGTACATCAGCCGCGCGAGCGTAGACTTGCCCGCGCCGGATGGTCCCACCACCGCCAGCGTCGATCCCGGTGCGATGTCGAGGTCGATTCCCTTGAGGATATCGCGGCCCGGCTCATAGCCGAAGCGGACATCCTCGAACCGGACATGCCCGCGTGGCACCGTCAGCACGGTAGCACCGGGGGCGTCGACGATCGTCGCGGGGGTATCGACCAGGTCGAACATCGCGCCCATATCGATCACGCCCTGGCGGATCGTGCGATAGACCATGCCGAGCAGGTCGAGCGGGCGGAACAGCTGCGCAAGGAGGGTCGAGACGAAGACGACGTTGCCCGCGGTGAAGCGCCCCTGGCTCCACCCCCAGACGATATAGGCCATGCCGCCCGCCATCATCAGGTTGGTGATCATCGCCTGACCGACATTGAGCCACGCGAGCGAATTTTCCGATCGGACCGCGGCGACGGCATAGGCCGACACCGCCCGATCGTAGCGCCGCGCTTCGCGTTCTTCCGCACCGAAATATTTGACGGTTTCGAAGTTGAGCAGCGAATCGACCGCATGCGCGACCGCACCGGTGTCGAGGTCGTTCATCTCGGCGCGCAGCGCGGTGCGCCAGTCGGTGACCATCCGGGTGAACCAGATATAGACCACGACCATCGTCAGCGTCGCGGCGACCAGCGGCCAGCCGAACTTGGTCCAGAACAGCCCCACCACCATCCCGAGTTCGAGGATGGTCGGCGCGATGTTGAACAGCAGGAAATACAGCATCGTATCGATGCTCTTGGTGCCGCGCTCGATCACTTTGGTCACCGCGCCGGTGCGCCGCGACAGATGGAAATCGAGCCCGAGCGCATGGAGGTGGCGGAACACCTGCGACGCCAGGCGGCGGGTCGCGTCCTGGCCGACACGTTCGAACACGGTGTTGCGCAAATTGTCGAACAGCGTCGTGCCGAGCCGCGCGGCGGCGTAGCCGACGACCAGCAGCACGATCAGCATCGTCGCCGACCGGTCCCCTGATGCCATGCCGTCGACCGCACCCTGCAGCGCGAACGGCGCGCCATAAACCTGGACCAGCTTCGAACACAGGACGAGCAGCAGCGATCCGACGATGCGCACCTTCAGCCCGGTCTCGCCGGCGGGCCAGAGATAGGGGAGGAAGCGCCGCAACGTGGGCAGCATCGGTTTCTCGAGGCGGGGGGCGGCGGTATCGGGGGGCATTCACGGTGGCATATAAGGAGGCGGTACGCTGCCGCAACGCGCGAGCGGGGAACCTAATGCGCTGCCCGGGGATTTAAATTCCCGAGTGGAGGCTTTCATGGAACCGTTGTTTTTCGTCATGGCGATCATGGGCTGCGGGGACGGTAACGTCCAATGCACCCAGGCCAGGGTGGTGCCGGTCCGATACGAAAGCATGGCGCAATGCCGTGCGGCGCTTCCCTATCAACTCGCGCAGAACACCGATGTCGATTATCCGATGGTGGGTGCCGCTTGCCAGCGGCACGGTGCGGAATATGTAAAGACTGCCGAGAAAATGTCGCGGAGCTGACGCATTACGGTTTTGGCCGGGTCCACAGCGATGCCGGTCGCGGGACCGACGTATAGCGGCGCGACCGCTGATGTGCATCGAGCGCACCCGCAGCGATACACCTGACTTTTTGCGGCATCGACGTCGTGACGCGATGATCCCACGCGTGCGCGCCGCGCGCTGCCACAGTCCGCCCAATCGCACCATAGATCGAGGCTGCCGACAACACCGCCCAGGCCGCGCGGAACGGCAATGCTGGCGTGCCGCCCCGTGCGCTGGCCTCGAACGCGGCGGCGCGATCGGTGAGGCGGCGCGCGAGCGTTGCCAAGTTGGCGCGGAAAGGCGGTTTCATGTGCTGTCCCGGCGGAATGTCCATTCCGACCAGCCATTCGACCGGCAGGTAACACCGACCCGCGCGGTCATCCTCCTCGATGTCGCGCGCGATATTGGCGAGCTGGAACGCCATCCCGAGGTCGCACGCCCGATCCAGCGTTGGCTCATCAGCGGGATCGACCCCCATCACCACCGCCATCATGCACCCGACCGCACCCGCGACATGGTAGCAATAACGATACAGGTCGGCCTCCGATCGTGGCCGCCAGTCGTCGGCGTCGAGGCGGAAACCCTCGATCAGATCGCGCACGAAGCGATGCGGCAGCCGCGTCTCGGCGGCGACGATGCCCAGCGCATCGAACGCGGGTTCGCCGACGCGCTCGCCGCGCAGCGCCGCCTCGGTCATCGCCGCCATCGCTGCGATCCGCGCGGGTGCGTCGGTCACCCGCGTCATCCCATGGCCGTGATCCTGCCCGTCGGCGATATCGTCGCAGCGGCGGCACCAGGCGTAGAGCAGCCATGCGCGCTCTCGGGTTTCGCGATCGAACAACCGACTCGCGGCCGCAAAGCTCTTCGACCCGCGCGTGATCGATTGGCGTGCGGCTGCGATGATCGCGGCGCGTGTGGGGGGGGCGTCGGCGGTCACTCTGCGCGGGGGTGGCAGCGGATCACAGGTCCGCCGCCTTCATCCGCACGATCGGCTGGGTTGGAACATGGCGGCTCATTCGATCGAGCAGCGTATCGAGCGTATCCGCGACGATCAGCAAGTCGCGGTGCTGCGCCCTGAGGAACCCCACCTCGCCCATCTTGTCCCAGAACGCGATCAGATGATCGTAATAGCCCGCGACGTTGAGCAGCCCGACAGGGTCGGCATGATAGCCAAGCTGCGCCCAGCTCAATGCTTCCCATAATTCGTCCATCGTTCCCGTGCCCCCGGGCATGGTGACGAAACCGTCCGAAAGATCGGTGAACTTCGCCTTACGTTCGTGCATTCCACCGACAATGTGAAGCTCGGTCAGACCGCGATGCGCGACCTCGGCATCGACCAGCGCCTGGGGGATCACGCCGATCACCTCACCCCCCGCGGCCAGCGCGCTGTCCGCGATCGCGCCCATGAGGCCGAGGCGACCGCCGCCATAGACCACCCCGATGCCGCGTTCGGCGAGAGTCCGCCCGACCATATGGGCGTGATCGATATAGGCGGTGTCTCCGGGCGTGGCGGAGCCGCAATAGATGGCGATGCGCTTCATGGTCGCAGCGCTAGGCGATGCCCAGATTGACGACAAGTCGCGATCCGTCCGCAGTTGTGCGCCTCAGCGATAGAGGCGGGTGACGTCCTGTTTCAGCCCGTGGAGCCGCACCACCTTGCCGCCGACCGAGATCGGTGCCGCGATCAGCCGCATCCAGCGCCGTTCGCCCGCCGCCGTACCAATCTCCGCATCGAGCGTGAAGCCGCGACAATGGCGGATCGCGTGGCGGCGTAATCGCTCCATCGCGGCGCGACTCGATTCGCGATAGAGCGCCAGCGTTTCGGTCCGGTAGAGATCCATGCGGCGCGGCAGGCCGAACAAGTCGTAGACCGCGTCGGACCACGTCAACGTGTCGTCGGTAAGGTTGCATTCCCACGTGCCGATCGCGCGGCGATGTGCGTGGTCGAGTGAGAGAACGCTACCAGGAGGTTCGTCGTAGACGACACCCCTGGTGAAGCGCTGGTCTCGTTCGGTTGCCAACCAACTGTGATTCAGCGCGAGGGGCTCGGTCGGTTGCATCGAGCGATCTTGACGCAGCGGCCTTAACGTTGCGTGTTCGCGCCCGCGAAAAAGCGCGCTTCCGTGTCGCCCAGCTAGCGTTCTTCCGCCAGCATCAACGCGGCGGTCGCCTTGGCGCTGCCGACGACCCCCGGGATCCCCGCCCCGGGGTGCGTCCCCGCGCCGACGAAATAGAGGTTGGGGATGTGATCGTCGCGGTTGTGGACGCGGAACCACGCGCTCTGGGTCAGCACGGGTTCGAGGCTGAATGCGCTGCCGAGATGCGCGTTGAGGTCGGCCGCGAAGTCCTTGGGGGCGTAGCTGAACTTGGTGACGATCCGGTCCTTGAGGTCCGGGATCAGGCGGCGTTCGACCTCGTCGAGGATCCGCTGTTCGAGGATCGGTCCGATCTCGTCCCAGTCGACCGGGAATTTGCCGAGATGGGGAACGGGGGCGAGCGCGTAGAAGGTACTCATCCCCTCTGGCGCCATCGACGGATCGGTGACGGTCGGGTGATGCAGGTAGAGCGAGAAATCCTGCGCGAGGACGCCGTGGTCGTAAATGTCCTCGAGCAAGCCCTTATAGCGGGGGCCGAAGAGGATCATGTGGTGTGGGATGCCGGGCCACGCGCC
Source organism: Pseudomonadota bacterium (assembly GCA_030854075.1). Taxonomy (GTDB): domain Bacteria; phylum Pseudomonadota; class Alphaproteobacteria; order Sphingomonadales; family Sphingomonadaceae; genus Sphingomonas. The sequence goes on along the minus strand of JALYTW010000173.1, from coordinate 7,145 downwards.
CTTGACCCCGAAATGGACGACGAACAGCGAGGGGGAATAGGATTTGCGCTCCAGCTTCGCCTTGGTCCGCTGCGCGCTGCGCGAGCCGCTGAGCAAATCGCGATAGGTGTGCATGATGTCGCTGTTGGCGGCGACCGCGTCGGCGTCGGCATGCCACCCGCTCTGCGTCGTCACCCCCGTCGCGCGATCGCCCAGCGTATCGATGCGCGCGACCGGATCATCGAGCCGCAAAATGCCGCCGATCCGCTCGAAGTGCGTGACCATCCCCGCGACGAGGCGATTGGTGCCGCCCTTGGCGAACCAGACTCCGCCGTCCTTTTCCAGCTTGTGGATGAGCGCATAGATTGCGCTTGTGGTGAACGGATTGCCGCCAACGAGCAACGTGTGAAACGACAACGCCTGACGCAGTTTCTCGTTCTTGATATATTTCGCGACGATCGAATAGACCGATCGCCACGCCTGGTATTTGGCGAGTGCGGGCGCCGCCTTGATCATCGAGGCGAAGTCGAGAAACGCGACATGGCCGAGCTTTTCGTAGCCTTCACGATACACCCCGGCAGCATAGTCGAGGAATTTGGCATAGCCCGCGATGTCATCCGGATCGAGCTTCGCGATTTCCCCGTGAAGCACCCGTTCGTCGTTCGTGTAATCGAAATTGGTGCCGTCAGGCCAGTTGAGCCGGTAGAACGGACTGACCGGCAGCAGCTCGACATCTTCGGCCATGTCGCGCCCGGTGAGCGCCCATAATTCGCTGAGGCAGGCGGGATCGGTGATGACGGTCGGGCCCGCATCGAAGATGAAATTGCCGGCGTCGGTGGTGCGTTCCCAATAATAGCCGCGCCCGCCGGGCTTATCGCGCGCTTCGACGATCGTGGTCGCGACGCCGGCCGACTGCAGCCGGATCGCGAGCGCCAGCCCGCCGAAGCCTGCGCCGATGACGATCGCGCTCTTCATGGTCGCGTCCCCAGGATCGCGCGCACCGCGCGGTGGATAGAAACGGGGGGTTTGCCGGTCAGCACCCGCGCCTTGTCGGTCATCGTCGATCGTCCTGCATAAAAGCGGCCTATAAGCGCGGGGCTTAGCCGATAGAAGCGTTCAAGGATGCGATAGCGTTCCTCGGGCTCTGCGGCGCGGAACAGCATCGTGTCGAGCATCCGGTAGAAGCCGCGTTCCCTCCAGGCGGCGGCGGCCAGGGCGTGGGTCGCGTCGTGGAGCGCGGTGCCGTCGTAATCGGTCCGCGCCGAGAGCATCGCGGCGGTCCGCACCGCATCGGGCAGCGAATAGCCCGTGGTCGGATGGAACAGCCCGGCGCGCATCCCGGCCTTGGCGACCTTTGCGCCGCCCGATTGCCAATAGCCCTCGAAATCGCCGCCCATCGCGACCGGGAGCACGCCCGATTCCTCGCCAGCCGCCTGTCCGACCTTCCAACCACGCCCCTCGGCATAGGCATGGATGCGCGTGCGGAGGGTTTCGTGGTCGAGATCGGGGGTGTCGCTGTAATAGGTGTCCTCGACGAACATCCGATCGGCGGCAAAGGGCAGGCAATAAACGAAGCGATAGCCGTCGATCTGCTCGACCGTCGCGTCCATGACGCGAGGGATGGGGGCTTGATGCGGTTCGTCCAGCCGCAATTCGCGCCCGACGAACTTTTGCCACCCTAGATCCAGCAGCGACAGGTCGCCGGTGCCCCGGGCATCGATGACGCCGTTCGCTTCGATCCGGTCGCCGTCGGCAAACACTATTGCGCAAGGCGACACGCCGATCGCGCGTCGTCCCAGCATCAGGGCGCCGTCGGGCAGGACCCGACGAATTGCGGCATCGAGCCGGTCGCTGGTAAGCGAGTGATAGCTGGCATCGATCGCGCGCTGGTGGGCGGGAAAGGCGATGTCGTAGCCCACCCAGCGATGCGCAATGAGCGGTTCGACGATCCAGCGGTCCTTGGTCAGGACATCGCTGCCGAAAAACGACCAGATATGATTGCCCCCGACGCTGGCGGCACTATCGATCAACCGCAGATCGAGATCGGGATGCCGCGCCTTGATCGCGAGCGCGGCGAGCCCCCCGGCGAGGCCAGCCCCGACGATCGCGACATCGCAGGTGATCGTCGAACCCATCGACGCGGCCTAGCCCAAAGCCCGCATCGATAGAACCGCTTTCGCGGTCATCCGGGTAGGCTATGAAGGCGCATGGACGTAGCCCCGATCCTGGTCACCGATCGCCTGACGCTGCGCGCGCACCGCGTCGACGACCTCGACGATTGTATCGCGCTATGGGCGGAGCCCGCGGTCTATCGCTACATCGGCGGCAAGCCGCAGTCGCGCGAAGAGGTGTGGCAGCGGGTGTTGCGGTACATCGGCCACTGGCGGGCGATCGGCTTTGGCTATTGGATCGCGCATGAGACCGCAACCGGGCGGCTGGTCGGCGAACTCGGCGTGATCGACACCCGGCGCGACACCGTACCGACGTTCGAGGGCACCCCCGAAGGCGGTTGGGCGCTCGCGGGCTGGGCGCACGGGCAGGGCTTTGCGCGCGAGGCGCTGGATGCGATTTTCGGCTGGACCGACCCACAGATTGCACGGACGATGTGCATCATCGATCCCGCCAACGCCGCCTCGATCCGGCTTGCCGAACGGCTGGGCTATCGGTTCCTGAACCGGGGAACGTATCGCGACGCGCCGACCAACTTATACGAGCGGCTCGCGAGCGTGTGACCGCGTCCGGTTGCCCCTTCCCGGGCGATCCGGCTACTCAGCGGCAACGCTGAATTTTTCCGAAAGGCCCGCCATGTCCTATTCCGACCGCCTCGCCGCGCTCCGCGATCAGCTCGTGCGCGACCGGCTCGATGGCTTCGTCGTGCCGCTCACCGACGAGCATATGAGCGAATATGTCGGCGCGTATGCGCAGCGGCTGGCATGGCTGACTGGGTTTCAGGGATCGGCGGGGACCGCGGTGGTGATGTCCGCGGAGGCCGCGATCTTCACCGATGGGCGCTACACGATCCAGGTCCGCGAACAGGTCGACAGTAGCGACTGGAACTATGTCGCCGTGCCTGAATGCTCGGTCGCCGATTGGCTCGGCGAGCATGCGCAGGCGGGCGCGCGGATCGGTTACGACCCGTGGCTCCATACCCGTGGCTGGGTGTCCGAGGCGCGCGCCGCGCTCGCCGATATCGGTGCCGAACTGGTCGCGGTCGACACCAATCCGGTCGATGCGGTCTGGCCCGATCGCCCCGCGCCGTCAAAGGCGCGCCTGGTCGCGTATGACGACGCGTTCGCGGGGCAGAACTCCGCCGCCAAGCGCTCTGACATCGCCGAGTGGCTCAGCCGCCAGCGCGCCGATGCAGTCGTGCTGACCGCGCTCGATTCGATCGCCTGGACGCTCAACGTGCGGGGGGGGGACGTCGATCATACGCCCGTCGCGCTCGCTTATGCGATCGTCGGCGCCGATGGCGCGACCGACCTATTCATCGATGGTGACAAGATCGACGAGGCGGTGACACGGCACCTCGGCAATTCGGTGCGGATCCACGACCGGCTCGCCTTCGCCCCCGCGCTGGGAAGCTATGCTGGCAAGCGCGTCGCCGCCGATCCCGAACGCGCGGTTGCCGCGATCTTCGACGCCCTCGACGCGGGCGGTGCCAAGGTGATCGCCAAACGTGATCCCGTGGTGTTGGCCAAGGCGATCAAGAACCCGGTCGAGGTCGCTGGCCACGAAGCCGCAAGCGTCCGCGACGGCGCGGCGCTGACGCGGTTCCTGCGCTGGGTCGAGATGACCTGCGGCGACGGCAGCCAGACCGAACTTTCCGCTGCCGCAAAGCTCCGCGCTTTCCGCGAGGAAACAGGCGAACTCGTCGATCTCAGCTTCGATGCGATCTCGGCGACCGGCGCGCATGGCGCGATCCCGCACTATCACGTCACCGAGGAATCGAACGCGGCGATCCTGCCGGGCCAGCTCTATCTGATCGATTCGGGGGGGCAATATCGGGACGGCACCACCGATGTGACGCGGGTGATGCCGATCGGCGACCCCAGCGCCGAGATGCGCGACCGGTTCACCCGCGTGCTCAAGGGCCATATCGCGATCGCCACCGCGATCTTTCCCGACGGCACGGTCGGCGGCCATATCGATTCATTCGCACGCCGACCATTGTGGGACGCGGGGCTCGATTTCGGCCACGGCACGGGGCACGGCATCGGCTGCTATCTGGCGGTTCACGAGGGGCCGCAGCGCATCGCCGCGCCCAATTATCCCGGCGGCGCGGCGCTGGAGCCGCTGCGCGCGGGGATGCTGATGTCGAACGAGCCGGGCTATTACAAGGCGGGCGAATACGGCATCCGGATCGAGAATCTGATCCACACGGTCGTGCGGTCCATTCCCGGCGGGGACCCGGATCGTGTCATGCTTGGGTTCGACACGCTGACGCTGGCACCGATCGAGCGGACATTGATCGATCCGGCGCTGTTGACCGATGCTGAGCTTTCATGGCTTAATGCTTATCACGCCAGGGTGACCGAGATACTCGGCCCCGTACTCGCTGGAGAGGAGAGAGGATGGCTCGCATCAAAATGTATGCCCATCGCGCGTTGATCGGCGCGGCGGTGATCGGCTTCTTCTCGGCGAGTTCAGCAATCGCGTATCGCGCCGCCGGGGCCGCCATCAGCATCGGCAGCGTCTTCGTCACTCGCTGACGCCGCAGCATCCGCACCCGCGTCCTCGCCGCCCCGCGCCTGCGCCTTGCGCCGTCGCAGATTGGCGCGAAGCGCCGCCGCCAGTCGCGACGCCTTGTCGTCCTTGCTGTCCATCCTCCGGCCCTACGCGTCCCGGCCCCGCCTTGACAATCAGGCGTGCGTCGTCTCTAGGCCCCGTTCGCCGTCTGGCAGTGCTGCCGTAGCTCAGTGGTAGAGCGCATCCTTGGTAAGGCTGAGGTCGTGAGTTCAATCCTCACCGGCAGCACCATTTCTTCCGACGCTAGCGGCGCTTGCATCAGGCCTCCGTTATAGGCCAGGCGCCTGCCTCCTCCCCCGGACCCGGTTTGACCGCGCCGTGCGTTGGCGCCTGAAGGAGTGACGAGATGAGCGATTCCATGACCGATCGCGGCGGGCTGGCCGTCGCTGTGCCGCTTGCGCGGTTCGTCGAGCAGGAGGCGTTGCCGGGTACGGGCATCGCGGCGCACCAGTTCTGGCGGGGGGTCGCCGCTATCTTCGCGCGCTTCGCTCCCGCCAATCGTGCGCTGCTTGCGACGCGCGATCGGCTCCAGGCCAAGATCGACGCGTGGCACGTCGCGCAGGCGGGCGAGCCGATCGATCAGCGCGGCTATCAGGCGTTTTTGACCGAGATCGGCTATCTGGTCCCCGAACCCGCACGGTTTGCGATCACCACCACCCATGTCGACCCCGAGATCGCGACGATGGCGGGGCCGCAGCTGGTCGTGCCGGTGCTCAACGCGCGGTTCGTCCTCAACGCCGCAAACGCGCGCTGGGGCAGCCTGTACGACGCACTCTACGGGACCGACGCGATTCCCGGGAAGTCGGCGGGCAAGGGCTATGACGCGGCGCGCGGCGCGGAGGTTATTGCGTGGGCGAAGCGGTTCCTCGATGCGGCGGTGCCGCTCGCTGACGGGTCGTGGGCGGACTGGGCCGGAGGAGAGCCGACGCTTGCCGATCCCGCGCAACTGGTCGGGCATGCGGGCGACAGTCTGCTGCTGCGACACCACGGCCTGCATATCGAGATCGTGGTCGATCGCACCCATCCGATCGGCCGGGACGACCCCGCTGGCATCGCCGACGTGATGCTCGAATCGGCGTTGACCACGATCGTCGATCTCGAGGATTCGGTCGCCGCGGTCGATGCCGAGGACAAGGTCGCGGCCTATGCCAACTGGCTCGGGCTGATGAAGGGGGATCTTGAGGCCAGCTTCACCAAGGCTGGTGAGACGGTGACGCGGACGCTCGATCCCGACCGTGACTATGTCGCCCCCGATGGCACCGGCTTCTCGCTTCCCGGTCGCAGCCTGCTGTTCGTCCGCAACGTCGGGCATCTGATGACGACCCCCGCGATCCTGCTGCCCGATGGTGCCGAGGCGCCCGAGGGCATCCTCGATGCGATCATGACCAGCCTGATCGGCGTCCACGACCTGAAACGACAGGGAAAATTCGTCAACAGCCGCGCAGGCTCGATCTATATCGTCAAACCCAAAATGCACGGCCCCGACGAATGCGCGTTCACCAACGATTTGTTCGACGCGGTGGAGGATCTGCTTGGGCTCGATCGGCACACGATCAAGGTCGGGGTGATGGACGAGGAGCGCCGCACCAGCGCCAATCTCGCGGCGTGCATCCACGCGGTGAAGGACCGGATCGTCTTCATCAATACCGGCTTCCTCGATCGCACCGGCGACGAGATGCACACCGCGATGCGCGCGGGTCCGATGATCCGAAAGGGCGAGATGAAGAACGCCGACTGGATCAAGGCGTATGAGGATCGCAACGTCCAGATCGGGCTCGCCTGCGGGCTGGATGGCAAGGCGCAGATCGGCAAGGGCATGTGGGCCGCGCCCGATATGATGGCCGCCATGCTCGACCAGAAGATCGGCCACCCCAAGACTGGCGCGAACACCGCATGGGTGCCCTCCCCCACCGCCGCAACGCTCCACGCGACGCATTACCATGACGTCGACGTCTTCGCGCGGCGGCGCGAGCGCGCAGCGGAGGGCGTCGCGTCGCTCGACCGGCTGCTCGACGTGCCGGTCACGACCGGGGGCAACTGGCAACCGCACGAGATCGCGGAGGAACTCGACAACAATGCGCAGGGCATCCTGGGCTATGTGGTGCGCTGGGTCGACCAGGGGGTGGGATGTTCGAAGGTGCCCGACATCCACGACATCGGGCTGATGGAGGATCGCGCGACGCTGAGGATCAGTTCGCAGCACATGGCGAACTGGCTGCTCCACGGCGTCGCGACCGAAGCGGACATCGATGCGGCCCTCACCAAGATGGCGACGAAGGTCGACAACCAGAATGCAGGTGACCCGCTCTACCGACCGATGGCGGGGAATGAAGCGGGGAGCATCGCCTATCAGGCGGCGCGCGCGCTGGTATTCGACGGCGCGGCGCAGCCCAACGGGTATACCGAGCCACTGCTCCATC
>JALYTW010000157.1 GCA_030854075.1 Pseudomonadota bacterium | reverse complement strand
TGCGGGTGCATTCGATCCTGGAGGGGACCAACCAGGTCATGCGGATGATCGTCGGACGCGACCTGATCCGGCAATGAGCGAGGTTCTGACCCAGACCGATGGCACCGTCGGCCGGCTGCGATTGAATCGCCCCAAGGCGCTCCACGCGCTGACCACCGCGATGTGCGCGAGCATGATCGAGGCGCTCGATCGGTGGCGGACCGATCCGGCGGTCGAGGCGGTGATGATCGATCACGCCCCCGCGCCGGACGGCGACCCAAAGCTGTCGCGCGGTTTTTGCGCGGGCGGGGACATCCGCATGCTCGCGGACAGCGGTGCCAAGGACGGGGTCGACGCGCGCGCGTTCTTCCACACCGAATATCGGCTCAATCATCGTCTCTTCACCTATGCCAAGCCGACAGTTGCGTTCATGGACGGCGTGACGATGGGCGGCGGGGTCGGCATCTCGCTTCCCTGCGCCTATCGGGTCGCGACCGAACACACGAAATTTGCGATGCCCGAAACCGGGATCGGCCTGTTCCCCGATGTCGGCGGCGGCTGGTATCTGTCGCGGTTGCCGGGGCGGATGGGGCAGTATCTGGCGCTGACCGGGCACCGGCTCGACGGCGCGGAATGTCTAGCGCTCGGGCTAGCGACGCATTATCTCGCCAGCGAGAGTCTCGACGACGCCAAACGCCGCATTGCCGCCGCACCGCAGGATATCGCCGCGATCCTTGATGATCTCTCGATTTCTCCCTCCCACGCGCGCATCCTCGCGCACCGCGACGCGATCGCCCGGTTGTTTGCGAGCGACCAGCTCGAGGACGTGTATGCTGCGCTCGAGGCCGATGAGTCGGATTTCGCGCGCGCGACGCTCGCGACGCTCAAGACCAAATCGCCGCAGACGATGAAGGTGAGCCTGAAACTCCTGCTCGACGGCGCCGCCGCCAGGACGTTCGAGGACGAGATGGCGCGCGAATATGCGGTCGGCAGCCGCGTCGTCCAGCGCCACGATTTCCTTGAGGGCGTCCGCGCGGTGATCGTCGACAAGGACAATGCGCCGCGCTGGAACCCCGCCACGCCCGAGGGCGTCACCGGCCACGTCATCGACCAGATTTTCGCGCCGCTCCCCGCCGATCAGGCGTGGACACCCAATTGAACGAGGAGAGACGCCGTGGACTATGAAACGATCCTCGCCGAGCAGCGCGGCGCGGTAACCCTGATTACCCTCAACCGCCCCAAGGCGCTCAACGCCTTGAACGCGCAGGTATTGACCGATCTGCTCGCCGCGCTGGCCGCGTTCGACGCTGATCAGTCGCAAGCCTGCGCGGTGCTGACGGGCAACGACAAGGCGTTTGCGGCAGGCGCGGACATCAAGGAAATGTCCGGGATGGACTTCGCGGCGATGTACGGCAGCGATCACTTTTCAGGCTACGACCGGCTCGTCCAAACCCGCAAGCCGGTGATCGCGGCGGTCGCTGGCTACGCGCTGGGCGGCGGGTGCGAACTGGCGATGATGTGCGACTTCATCCTCGCCGCCGACACCGCGAAGTTCGGCCAGCCGGAGATCAAGCTCGCGGTCAGCCCCGGCATGGGCGGATCGCAACGCCTCACCCGCGCGGTGGGGAAGGCGAAGGCGATGGAGATGTGCCTGACCGGACGGATGATGGACGCCGAGGAGGCCGAACGCGCCGGGCTGGTCAGCCGGGTGATTCCCGCCGCCGACCTGATCGACGAAGCGATCAAGACCGCTGCGGTCATCGCGGGGATGGCGCCGATCGCGGTGAAGGCGAACAAGGAAATGGTCAACGCCGCGTTCGAAACCGGGCTGACCGCGGGCGTCCAGTTCGAGCGACGGCTGTTCCACGGATTGTTCGGGACCGCGGATCAGAAGGAAGGCATGGCCGCCTTCGTCGAGAAGCGGCCCGGGAACTGGACGGGGAAATAACATGGCACGCGTCGCATTCATCGGACTGGGCAACATGGGCGGCGGGATGGCCGCGAACCTCGCGAAGAACGGGCATGACGTCCGCGCGTTCGATTTGAGCGAGGAGGCACTCGCGAAGGCAAAGGCCGCGGGATGCCTGCCCAAGGCGAGCGCCGCCGAGGCGATCGAGGGGGCCGAGGCGGTCGTCACGATGCTGCCTGCGGGCAAGCATGTCGAGAGCGTCTATACCGACGCGGTGTTCGGCAACGCCGCGACCTCCGCGATCCTGATCGACTGTTCGACGATCGACGTCGCGACCGCCAAGCGCGTTGCCGACGCCGCGTCCGCCAAGGGGCTGACCGCGGTCGATGCGCCGGTGTCGGGCGGGATCGGGGCGGCGAATGCGGGAACGCTGACGTTCATGGTCGGCGGATCGCAGGACGCGTTCGCGCGCGCCGAACCCTTTCTGTCGGACATGGGCAAGGCGGTGATCCACGCCGGACAGAACGGCGCGGGGCAGGCAGCGAAGATCTGCAACAACATGATCCTCGGCGCGACGATGGCCGCGACCTGCGAGGCGTTCCTGCTCGCCGAGAAACTGGGGCTGAAGGCGCAGGCGTTTTACGACATCGCGAGCGTGTCGTCGGGGCAGAGCTGGTCGATGACGAGCTACTGCCCCGTCCCCGGGGTCGGACCGGACACACCCGCGGACCATGACTACCAGGGCGGGTTCGCGGCGGCGCTGATGCTGAAGGATTTGCGGCTGGCGATGGAGGCGTCCGAGGACGTCGGCGCGGAGACCCCGATGGGGGCGAAGGCGCGCGAACTGTACGAAGCCTTTGCCGATCAGGGGCAGGGCGGGGTCGATTTTTCGGGAATCATCCGGATGCTGCGGGGGGAGGCGCAAGAGTAGCGCCAGACCCCGACGTCATCCCGGACTCGTTCCGGGATCCATGTATCCGTAGGCGCTGCGCCCGCGGCGCGATGGACCCCGGAACGAGTCCGGGGTGACGAATGAGGATGGGGGCTTGAGTGCCTCGCGCGCTGTCGACTGACCGCGTCAGGTTGCTGGCCCGCCATCCACATCACACGCACCCTTCATCGCCGCGATGTAGCGGCTGATCAAGTCCACCCCCTCCTTGTGCTCGAGCGAGCGGCCGAGTTCGGGCATCATCTCGCCCGGATCGGTGCTCGCCATCCGATAGGGGATGATCGACGCGTCGGGATGCCCAGGCACCACGTCGAACGAGCGGTTGCCGGTGCCGCGTCCCGCCGCGACCGGGGGCTTGCACATCCCCAGGATGCGCGGATCGAGCGTCTTCGCATCGAGCCATAGCCCTGACGTCCGCGCCGCGCCGGTGGCGCTGTGGCAATGGCTGCAGTTGATGTCGAGATACGCGCGTGCCTCCGCGTCGACGCCCGCCGCATCGCTTTGCCAAGCGGCGCTGCGCGGCACGCCGACGGCCGGAACGCCCGTCAGATAGCCGATTCCGACGAGCCGCCGCAGTTGGTTGATCTCGCCGCCCTCGCCCGGAAAATCGCGGTTGAGGTGCCGCGCCTTCAGTCCGATCGGCTCGATTGCGCGGGTTCGATAATCTTGCGCATGGCACCCCGCGCATTGGTTCTGGTTCGGCACCGAATAGACGAACCGGGTTTTCGCGCCGCCCGCGTCGATCGTCAGGGGAACCTCGGCACCCGTGCGCTCGAGCGTCGCGTCGGTCCCATCGGCGTTCCACACATAAGGCAGCGCGATCCAGCCGGTCGCACGCTTTACCAGCAACCGCGTCTCGATCAGCCGGACATGCGCGAGGTCAAGCCCGTCGACGCCGGTCTGATACAGCGCGGGCGTTGCTTTTAGCACCGTGTCGCTGGTTTGCGGGGCGGTCGCTGAGGCGGGCGTCGTGTAATAAAAGGTCTTGGTGACGATCGTGCCGACCGGAAAATCGAACCAGCGGTCGGCGCTATAGGCCGCATGAACCCCCTTGGGCATCCAGATCGTCCGCCATTTCTGTGCATAATCGCTGAACAGCGGCGTTGCGAGTTCGTACGTCACCATCCCGGCGTGCGGCGCGATCCGGCCATTCGCCACCGTGAACAGCCCCCATTCGCTCAGGCTCGCCGGGTTGTCGTCGGCATGAAACGTCACCTGGCGCGGGGTTCGCGCGCAGGCATAGGTCAACAGCGCCGCCGCCAGCAGCAGCGCGAGGCGACGGTTCATGGCGTGCCGCTATCCTTGGTCATCGAGTCGGGGAGCGCGACCGGGGACAGCCGCGTCGCCGGCGCACAGTTCACTTGGGTGTCGATCCGCGCCTTCGCGAACTTGCCCGGACCGTCGGCATTCAGCAGCTTGGCATCGCCGTTCTGGACGCAGATGCCGGGGTCCGCGACCTTGGGATTGCGGAACCCGTCCCACAGCACCGCAGGCAGTTGGCCCCCGGCGAGCGCCTTCAGCGGCGCGTATTTCGCTCCCGGATCGGTGCCGCCGCCCGAAAAATCGTTGCCGGTGACATAGATGTTCTCGGGGTATGGATCATACGCCGCCGCGATCCCCTTCTTCGTGTCGAACCCGGTGGAATAATAGCTCGAGATGATGACGTTGGCGGTCTTGTTATCGGCGATGTCGTTGGCGAAGATTTCGACCTCGTCGTTCGAATTGACGATGATGCCCGATCCCGGCGGCACGCTGCTCACCGCGCTGCCCGCGGCGCCGAAATTGGCATGATTGTTCGCTTTCACGATGTTCTTGAAAACCCGGGTCTTGGCGCCGGGAACGGGCAGGTTGGGCATGTTGAACACCAGGATGCCCCCGGTGTTCCCTGTCGTGGTGTTGTCATAGACATCGGCGTGGCTCGAATTTTCGATCTCGATCCCCGCGACATTGCCCTCGGCGCGATTGCCCCGGACAACGATGTTGGTCGACTGCCCGACATAGATGCCCGCATCCGACGCGCCTTTGACGACGCTGCCCTCGATCAGGACGTTGGTGACCTGGACCGGATAGAGGCCGTAGGCACCGTTGGAGGTCTTGGCACCCCCGGTCCATTCGGCGCGCACGCGGCGCATTACCGCGTTCTTCGTCCCGTTGATCTTGAGCGCGTCGCCCTTGCTGTCCTCGATCGCCAGATCCTGCAACGTGAAGTCGTCGCCGGTGACGAGCATCCCCTCCGCGCCCGACGTCTGGTGCGCGAACGACAGCACGGTCTTGTCCATTCCCGCGCCCTTGATCGTGACTCCGTTGGAGGTGAGGCTGAGGCTGCGCGACAGCGCGTATTTGCCCGCCGGGATCGTGATGATCGTTCCCGGCCCCGCATCGAGCAATTGCTGCTGGAGCTTCTTTTCGAAATCGGGGTCGACCACGAACCCGTTCGCGTCGGTCTTGGGTCCAGTGTTGCACGCCGCCAGCAGGGCGAGCGTCGTGATCGTAAGCACGTGACCTTTGGTCATCGGGGGCATCCTCTTGTGTCTGGCCGACAACCTACCGCAAGAATGGCGGATGCCAATAGCTCGCGGGTTTGGACGCTTGCGGCGACGCGGCCCGGCGCTACACCGGCGGGATTTGGGGGAGTTGCCATGACCGACATCGACGCGGCCGGACCGAGCGCAAAGGACATCCGGCTGGTCATCGCCGCGTCCTCGCTCGGCACGGTGTTCGAATGGTATGATTTCTTCATCTACGGCACGCTGGCGGCATCGGGGATCATCGGGCGGACCTTCTTTCCCGCAGGCAACGAGATGGTGCAGACGCTGCTGGCCTGGGCGGGGTTCGCGGTCGGGTTCGGGTTCAGGCCGCTCGGTGCGGTGCTGTTCGGCTATCTGGGGGACCGGCTGGGGCGCAAATACACGTTTCTCGTCACGATCACGCTGATGGGGGTCGCGACCGCGGGGGTCGGGCTGGTGCCGTCCGCAGCATCGATCGGCTATCTCGCGCCCGCGCTCGTGCTGATGCTCCGGATCATGCAAGGGTTGGCGCTCGGCGGCGAATATGGCGGCGCGGCGGTCTATGTCGCCGAACATTCGCCTCCCGGTAAGGCGGGCTTCTACACCAGCTTTATCCAGGCCGGCGTCGTCGGCGGTTTCATTCTCAGCATCGTGGTGGTCCTCGCGACCAAGGTCCTCGTCCCCGCCGCGTGGTGGGATGCGGGTTGGTGGCGCTTTCCGTTCCTGTTCTCGATCCTGCTGCTGGTGGTGTCGCTCTGGATGCGGCTCAAGCTCTCCGAAAGCCCGGTGTTCGCGGCGATGCGCGCGGCAGGGGAACGCGCCAGAAATCCACTCGTCGAAAGCTTCACCTATCCTGGCAACATCCGCCGGATGGCGGTGGCGCTGTTCGGCATCGCGGCGGGGCTGACCGTCATCTGGTACACCGCGATGTTCACCGTGCTGTCGTTTCTGCAATCGACGATGCGGGTCGAGGCGACGACTGCGCAGTTGATCGTCGGGGCGGGCGCGCTGATGGGGCTGGGCTGGTTCATCCTGTTCGGCAAACTCTCCGACCGGGTGGGGCGCAAGAAACCGATCATGATCGGCTATATCCTGACGCTGGTGCTATTGTTCCCGATCTTCTGGACGATCGCGGCGGCGGCGAATCCGGGCCTTGCTCACGCGGCGCGGCAGGCGCCGGTGATCGTCGCGGGGCCGCATTGCGCCTATAGCCCTTTCGCAACGCAGCAGGCCGACGAATGCGGGCGGCTGCTCGACTATTTCTCGAAGAAGGGCATCCCCTATACCAAGGCGCGGACCCCTGCGACGGTGGTGTCGATCGGCGGCGAGCCGCAGGCGAACCTGAGCCCGGCGGCGCTCGACGCGGCGCTGACCGCGGCGGGTTATAATCTCGATCCGGTCGTGCCCTCGGGCGGCAACATCGTCGTGATCCTGCTCGCGATCCTCGTCATGGGGGCATTGTCGGGCGTGACCTATGGTCCGGTCGCGGCGCTGCTGTCGGAGATGTTTCCACCCGCGATCCGCTATTCCTCGCTCTCGATCCCCTATCATCTCGGTACCGGCTATTTCGGCGGCTTCCTGCCCTTCATCAGCCAATATATCGTCGCCAAGACCGGTAATCCCTTCGCGGGCCTCTGGTACACGATGGCAGTCGTGCTGATGGCGCTGGTGGTGACAATGATCGGTCTGCGCGAAGATCGCCGGCGTCGCCCCGTTACCTGATCGTTGCGGCGGGCGCGGCGGCTCCCTAGAGCCGGGCGCATGACACCTGCGCCTGCCCGCCTCCGGATCGATCGCGCCGCCCTGGTCGCCAACTGGCGCGCGTTGCGCGACCGGGCGGGGGTGGCGTGCGGCGCGGCGGTGAAGGCCGATGGCTATGGCGTCGGTGCGGTTGAGGTCACGCGGTCGCTCGCCACGGTGGGATGTCGTGATTTCTTCGTCGCGACCTGGACCGAGGCAGAGGCGCTCGCACCCCTCGGCGTGCCAGTTGCGGTGCTGCACGGCGTGCGCGATGAAGACATGCCCGCGGCGTTGAACAGCGGCGCGCGCCCGGTCCTCAATACCCCGACCCAGGTCGCGCGGTGGAAGGCGGCGGGCGGGGGCGCGTGCGATGTGATGGTCGATACCGGGATGAACCGGCTTGGCGTGTCCCCCGACGAGGTGCGCGCGGGCCTGCTCGAGGGGCTGTCGATCGACACGTTGATGAGCCATCTCGCCTGCGCCGATCAGGCGTCGCCGATGAACGCGGTGCAACAGGCGCGGTTGGCGGCGCTCCGCGGCGGCACGACTGCGCGGCGGATGAGCCTCGCCAATTCGGCCGGGATCGCGCTCGGGCGAGACTATATGTTCGACCTCGTCCGCCCCGGACTCGCGCTCTACGGCGGGGTGCCGTGCGACGCGCTGACCGATTCAATCCGACAGGTCGTGACGCCGGAAGCGCAGGTCCTCCAGCGTCGCCGCGTACCAGCGGGCGACACCGTCGGTTACAACGCGACCTGGACGGCCGCCGTCGACACCGAAGTCGCGATCATCAACCTCGGCTATGCCGACGGCTATTTCCGCGGCTTTTCAGACCGGGGCAGCGCGAACGGCGGCACCCTGCCGGTGATCGGCCGCGTCTCGATGGATCTGGTCGCGCTCGACGTGTCCGCGGTGCCCGGGCTGGCGGAGGGCGATTGGGTCGCGATCGATTTCAATCTGCGCGCCGCGTCGCGCGTGAGCGGCATGTCGCAATATGAACTTTTGACGGGGGTTGGTTCGCGGTCGGATCGATGCTGGACCGCGCTGCATTCATAGTCGGACGGGACTAGTCGCGGGGGCTTTCGCTTGGAACGACGCGCTAACGCCAAAAAAAGGGGGCCAGCGAACCCGCCGACCCCCGATTGATCACTTCCATCAGAGTTTTAAAATCTGGCGCTGACCCCGGCGTAGAACCGGCGACCAATATTGTCGTAGATACCACTGCCCCCGCCGATTCCGGTTAGCCCCAGTGGCGGAAGACGATCGGTCAGATTGTCCACGCCGATATAGAAGCTGCTCTTCGGCTCGATATTAAAGCCGAAACGGACATTTGCGTAAAATACATCCGGGTAAAACGGGATATCAAAATCATCGAGATTCTGCGGCGGCCTGCCCTGGAACGCCTGATGATTCTCGATTGCGCCCACCGACATTTTCGAGAGGTAGCGGAAGTTCAGGTTCGTGAACACGGAACCGAAATCCGCGTTAATCGCGAGGTTGGCTGCGTCCTTCGGCTGGCTGAGTTCGCCAAGGACATTATCGGCGAACGCCGGGTTTGCGGGGTTGGTGAACGACTGGTTGGTCAGCTGATGCGTATATTGCAGCCGTGCGTTGAGCAACACCCCGCCGAGCCGATGGGTGTATTCGAGGTTGGTGTTGATCCCGCTGACGGCGAGCTTCGCGAAGTTGAGCGACGACTGCAACAGGCTGCCTTCGATGACACGAAATGCCTGCTCTCCACCGGGACCGGTCATTCCCGCCCCAACTCGCTGGAACTGACCGCAGAACGGGTTGCTCAGTGTCGGCGAGTCGTAACAGTTGTTGAGGATGCCCTGCGCGGTGACGGACGAAATCACGTTATTGACCGTGATCTTATAATAATCGGACGAAAACGTCAGGCCCGGTATGGCGCTGGGCTGCAGCAGAATGCCACCGGTGTACGAGTCCGATTTTTCAACTTTCAAGTTGGGATTGCCGCCGCTGCGGATCTCAATCGACTGCTGATAGACGAAGTCATACGCGGCCGGGATACCCGCTGCCGCACAGTTCGCAGCGCGGAACTGGGTTCCGTTCGCCAGATTTCGCGCCGAGCAAGGGTCATTAACTGTGTCAAAGTTCTGCTGCGTCGCGCCGAATGATTCGGACAGGTTCGGCGCACGGACCGAGCGTGCGTAGGTGCCGCGGAAGGTGATGTCCCGGATCGGCGCATAAGTAGCGCCGCCATTATAGGCGTAGACCGTCCCCGCCGAGCCCTTATAATCCGACACGCGTCCCGCGCCGCTGAGCGTCAGTTCGTACGCAAATGGCAAGTCTTTCAGGATCGGCAGTCGAAGCTCGCCAAAGGCCTCCTTTACCTCGAACGATGGGGGGGCATACCGAGCGAGCGCGTTGTAGAAGGTATAGCCCGCCTCGACTAACGGATCGGCCTGGAAGAAGTTCGTTTCACGCCGATACTCAGCGCCGATCGAGAAATAGACCGGGCCGCCGGGAAGGTTGAAGAACTGGCTCGTGTCGCCCCCGACGTTACCCGAGAAATCCAGCTGAGTGATTTTACCCTTCGAAACGGTATTCTGCAGGATATAATTCTTGGCCGCCGACGAGGCCGCGTTGATGCCGAAGGGGTTGAGCGGCTGGCAGGCGGCGATGTCGGCATTTAGAATCGCTTGGCCAGCGGGGTTGAGATCGCCGTTCGCATCGAGGTTCACCCCTAACGTCTGAACAATGCTGTTCGCGCGGGCTGCGTCAATCTGCGAACCGCACACGATCTGTCCGGCGCCATTGCGCCGCGCGTCTAGCCCCAGCAGCAGCCGCTGCGTGTTGACGTTGCCAGCGACCGTCGTGGATTCGCGGAACTCGCCGTAATTGCCCGATACCTCGTAATGCCAATCGCCGTTGAACGTCCCCCGTGCGCCGCCGACAATCCGGTACGTTTCGCGGGTCGACGTTTCGGATCGAACCCCGAGATCGGTGAGGTTCTTGCGCAGGATGAAGCGGAGCGAACCGTCATTGACCGCGGCAATATTGGCAGCGGAAAGAGGCGCGCCGGTCACCGGGTTGGTCCCACTAAACAGGATTTGCTGCGCGATCGTGTCGCGTGCCTGTGCCGAGAGGAAGGGGTTGTCGAGGCGCGGCCGTTCGAACAGGCCATCGATCGTGCTGCCCGTGAAGAAGGCGGGACCGGACTGGCCGGTTCCGAACACCCGAGTTCGGACATATTTCGCCTCGATGAAGGGCGTGAACGCGTCCGAGACGTCGTAATGGCCGATCAAATTGGCGGCATAACGATTAAGCTCTGGCGCGAACTGAACAAGTTGCCCCTCGCGACGCGTATTGCCGTTGCCACCAATGAACGAGGATCCGCTGGGGCTTGGCGTTGCGCCGCCCCCTACGGTCGAACCCAAACCTACCCGCGTGCCGGTTTCCGGGATGAGGCTGCCGCCCTGCTGGAAGATATAGTTGCAGCTGAAGGGTCGGCCGCCCGGGAATCTTGCCGTCGGGCTGCTGTCGCTTCCGCATTGTCCGGTCGGGCTGGCGAACGAGGTGATCCCGCCATCGGAGATCGTCGCGCTGCGAATGTCCCGAAAGAAAAGCGCGTCTGGAATGCCGTTGAAGTTCGGATTGGTCTGCCCCGGCGCGGTGCCGGATGGATCGATCGTTGTCGTGATAAAGCCGTTGACGGTAGAGTAAAAATTGCGGTTCGACGCGAAGAACTGGTTCTGGCGCGCATATTCCAGGTTGATCGCGATGTTGCCGCGACCGCCGCCGAAATTCTTACCCGCGAGCACGCTCGCCGCATACGAACCGGCATCGCCGTCCTGCGAAATGCTGCCCTGACCGTGAAGTTCGAGACCTTCGAACTTATCTTTCAGCACGAAGTTGACGACGCCAGCGATGGCATCCGAGCCATACACCGCCGAATTGCCGCCGGTCACGATATCGACGCGCTCGATCAGGTCGGTCGGGAAGGTGTTGATGTCGGGCGACACCGCGTTGTTCAGGATGTCTGCACCGACATGGCGACGCCCGTTGACGAGGACCAGCGTCCGCGAGGTACCGAGACCATAGAGATCGAGGAGGTTCAATCCGGCGGTGCCGAGGAAACGGGTTGAGTTCGCCTGACTGAAGGTGCTCTGCAACTGCGGCAGGTTGTTCAGCGTATCGCCGATCGACACGCGCGCGGTCGACTGCAGTTCCGCCGGCCCGATGCTGGTGATGGGCGAAGTAGAGATCGCGTTCGGCGCAGTGATCCGCGAACCGGTGATGACGATCTCGCTTCCGGGCGTTCTTGGACCTGCTGCCGCGGTATTTTGGACCGCGTTCCCGTCGGCGGCGACGTCATTGCCGCCGACCGTGGGGCATGGCTCGGGGTTGCCGGCGGAGTCCGCGCAATTCTGCGCGTTGCGTTCGACGCTGGCGGATGTTCCCGTCTGAGCGAATGCCGCAACAGGCAGCGTCGCGAACGCACCGGCAAGTGCTGTGGCACCGAGAAAGCGATTGATTTTCATTGATAAAGCCCCGTGGAATCTCTTGATGACGCTATTCAGCCGCGATTGTTCATTCATGCAAGAGCAAGGTTGGTTATTCGCCTGCTCCAGCATAACTTTTCGGTGTGATGTGACAAAACCGTCACATGGTTACGCCAAAGCGGGCCCGATGCGCGCGGGGGTACAAGTTGGAGCGGGTTATCGCTCGACACACATCGCGATTCCCATTCCTCCGCCGATGCACAATGTCGCCAAGCCCTTCTTCGCGTCGCGCTTCTGCATCTCGTAGAGTAACGTCGTCAGCACCCGCGCGCCGGATGCGCCGATCGGGTGGCCGATTGCGATCGCGCCGCCGTTGACGTTGACCTTGGCGGCATCCCAGCCGAGTTCCTTGCCGACCGACAGCGCCTGCGCGGCGAACGCCTCGTTGGCTTCGATCAGGTCGAGGTCGCCGATCGTCCAGCCTGCTTTTTCCAGTGCGCGGCGGGTCGCGGGGACCGGGCCGATGCCCATGATCGAGGGGTCGACCCCCGCGCTCGCCCAACTCCTGATCGTCGCCAGGATCGGTGACCCGCGCTGCTCGGCTTCTTCGCGCGACATGATGACAAGCGCGGCGGCGCCGTCGTTGAGCCCGCTGGCGTTGGCGGCGGTGACGGTGCCGTCCTTCTTGAACGCGGGGCGGACGCCGGAGACGCTATCGATCGTCGCGCCGGCGCGGATATATTCGTCGTCGGCAACGACGGTGTCGCCCTTGCGGCCCTTGATCGTGACCGGCGCGATCTCGTCCTTGAACCGCCCCGCGCTTCGCGCCGCCTCGGCGTTGTTCTGCGAGCGGACCGAAAATTCGTCCTGCTCGCCGCGGGTCACCTGATACTGCTCGGCGAGGTTTTCCGCGGTGATCCCCATGTGATAGCCGTTGAAGACGTCGGTAAGGCCGTCCTTCACCATCGTGTCGACCAGCGCGAGGTCGCCCATCTTGGTGCCGCCGCGCAGGTTTTGCGCGTGCGCGGACATCGACATTGATTCCTGTCCGCCCGCGACGACGATCGTCGCATCGCCGGTCGCGACCGCCTGGCACGCTAGCGCCACCGCGCGGAGACCGGAGCCGCAGACCTGGTTGACTCCCCAGGCGGGGACTTCCTGGGGGATGCCCGCCGCCATCGATGCCTGCCGCGCGGGGTTTTGGCCCTGTGCCGCAGTCAGCACCTGGCCGAGGATCACTTCCGATACCTCGTCGCCGCGGACCCCCGCCTGCGCCAGTGCCGCCTCGATCGCCACGCGGCCGAGCTCGTGCGCAGGGGTAGTGGCAAACGCGCCGAGGAAGCTGCCGACCGGGGTGCGCTTGGCGGCGGTGATGACGATATCGGTCACATGAATTCTCCTTTGCGGCCTATCTAGGCGGTGCCAGCGAGGCGATCCAGTGCGCCAGTGGTTCCCATACCGCGCCGCGCGCGCGCGACCCAACCACCATCCCGACATGCCCGATCATCAGGTCGCGGCGCTCCGCCAGCCCCGCGGCGGTCGCGGCGGGGACGATCCGGTCGGTACCCGAAACGAACTCGATCGCGGGGCAGCCGAGCCGGCGCGGATCGATCGCGGTGCCGCGTACCCGCCACGCACCGGTACCGGGCAGATCGTCGCGAACACAGCATTGGAACAGGTCGCGCCCGGCCGCATAGGGCAGCGGCGCCCCCGCATTGGCCCAATCCTCCAGCCGGACAAATGCGCGCGCCGCGTCGCTGTCCGCGGCCATTCGCCCAAACGCGGCATATTTGGCGATGGTGCGGCGCGGATCGAGCCGCCAGAACCCGGCTTGCAACACCTCCATCGGCACGAGCCCGATCGCGTCGCACGCGGGCTGGGCGGCATTCCACATCGCCCGCATCGTTTCGCGCGCATCCCCATAACCTGCGAAGCGCCACGGGGCTGCGATCGTCGCGAGCCCCGCCACCGCGATCAGCCCCGCCGCCGCGATCGCGAGCGTCCCACCGAGGCAATAGCCGACCAGCACGGGGGGTTCGTCGAGCGCTTCGATCAGCGGCACCAGCATGTCGGCCACATGATCGGCGAGGTCGCGGTTCCGATCCGCAGCGGTCGGCTCGCCCCAGTCGACCGACAGGGTGCGGAAGCCTTGCCCCGCCATCCAACGCAGCAGCGAGGTCTCGCCGAGGTCGAGGATCGCGGGCGGATTGATCAGCGAGGGGACGAAGACGACCGGTCGACCCTCGCCGCCATAATCGCGCAGGCAGACGCGTCCCACATGCCGCAGCGCCCTCGCTGCAGGGCGGGCAGGCGGGCGCTCGGCCTGCTGGTAGGTGCGCAATCCCGCCATCGCGGCGTTGAAGCTCTCGGGATTTGCTGCAGTCTCGCTGCGCAGCATGTCGAGGAACAGCGGCAGCGGCCTAGGCCCGTGTTGCAGTGCGGTATCGATCGGTCTAAGGATGCGATCAGTCACGGATAGGGTACCGTATGAAAAAGCAGGGCGCGGGCGACGGTGTCGTCATTATCAAGAAATACGCCAATCGGCGGCTCTATAATACCGAGACGTCGTCGTACATTACCCTCGACCATCTCGCCGCGATGACCCGCCAGGGCCGCGAGTTCAAGGTCGTCGACGCCAAGACCGATGCGGATATCACGCATAACGTGCTCACCCAGATCATCATGGAAGAGGAAAGCCGCGGCGAGACGATGCTGCCGGTCAATTTCCTGCGCCAGTTGATCTCGATGTACGGCGATTCGATGCAGACGATGGTGCCGGGGTATCTCGAGGCGTCGATGGACAGCTTTCGCCGTAATCATCAGCAGTTCAAGACCGCGGTGGAGGGCGCATTCGCCAATTCGCCGTTCGCGGAAATGGCGAAGCGCAATCTCGCGATGTTCGAGGTGGCGTCGCAGGCGCTCAAGCCCGGTGCGACCGGCAGCGCGACCGGTAGCGCGGCTGGAGCGATGGCCGCGCCATCGCCGAGCAAGGACGACGAAATCGCAGCGCTCAAGGCGGAGCTGAAGCGACTCAACGAAAAGATCGAACAGCTCGGCGATTGAGCCGGTGCGCGGAATCGATCCTGCCGCGTTGCGCTGGTGGATCGCTGCCGCCGCGGCGCTTGGTGTCGCGGTGCTGGCAGGGGTCGCGGACTGGCGACGAAAACGCCGCGGCGATTTGGATCGGATCGGGATGGTCGACTGGCGGACGGTGCAGATGCTCGGCCTGATCGCGGCGGCGATGCTCGGCACCGTTGCGCTCAACGCCTGACCCGCAGGCTCGCGGCGAGCAGTTTCATCCCGACCGCTGCCATCGCGCGCTCGTCATCGTCAGTAGAACCGGCGCAATATCAGCGCGCGGGTCGCGCCACCGCACAGCCCCAGGTGGACGATCCGCCCCGGCACCCCCACCGACCAGCGGGCGAGCGGGCTGGCCGCATAATCGGTCGCGATCGGCTGGCCGTCGACCGAGCAGATTTCGTCGCCGTCGCGCCAGCCGCCGCCCTGCGCGGGGCCACCCCGCATGACATGGAGCACCTTGAGCCGCGCTGGCGTCGCGCCGGCTTCGATCCCGACCAGCAGCCCGCTGGTCGACCGGAGCGGCGGATCGTCGGCATCCTTGCCCGGGCTCAACACCATATGGCCTGCAACCGGATCGAGCAGCACGCGATAGCGTTGGAGGAACCCGGAACCAATCCGTCCTGCGACCCCGATCGTGTCGGAAAAGCCGCCCTGCGGCTCGATCCGCACTTCCGCATCGCGCCCCGCATTGCCGCCGACGCGCACGTCCGGGACGATCGCCATCGCGGTCACGGTGGGGCCCGCGACTCCGAACGACACCGCGCTCGTGGTGTCGATCCCGCGCGGCGCGGCGGCACGCCAGGCGCTGGCGGATATCGTGATCGTCGACCCGTCGCCGGTATCGATGACGATCGGCGCGAGCCGACGTCCGCCGAGCGTGATCGCGCTTTCGTAAAGATGCCTCCCCGGCGAGATCGTGAGCGGGGCGACCGCGCCACGGAACGGCATCCGCCCCGATGCCAGCAGGCGGAACCGCCGGTTGGGAAAATCGATGTCGAGCGCCTGCCCGCCGGTGATATCGCGCCCGACGAGCAGGTCGACCGCGGTTGCGCTGCCGGTGGCGAACGGGGGTAGTTCCGCGACATTGAAGCCGCCGCCAGTCCGTTCCAACCCGCCCAGCGCGATGGTGCGCGTCGCGATCCAGCCGATCGGCACCGTCCCACCGATCGCAGTGGCGCTCCCATTGGCCCTGATCCGGCTCGCATCGGCCGCCGCAGAACGCTTCGCCAGCACCGAATAGCTGACCCCGGTATCGAGGATCGCGGTGATGGGTTTGCCGTCGACGGTCATCCGAAAGCGGATCTGGTTGCCTGGGGTCAGATCGAAGGGAATCCAGCGCGCCTCGGTATCGGGTGCAAGCGTGATGACGCCGTCGGTCGGGGCGGAGGTCGCCGCGGTGAGCGGGGTGACCCCAGCAAGCAGGACGGCGATCGGGAGCAGGCGCTTCATTGCGGCCGTTGCTACCCCCTAATCCGACGCTCGGCTACATGCTGCTCAGATCGCCGCTCGATCAAGAACGGCACCGCGACCGCCAGCGTTACCGCGATGGAAGTGGAGCGATCACGGTCATGCCGTTGAGCTTCAGCAATCTTGGGGCAGCAGCGGTGGGCAATGCCACACCAGGGAGCATGACATAGAGGCGGCCAGGTACCAGCTCGCCACGCGCAAAGGCGGCACGCTCGGCGGCGAGTCGCCGCACGGTCGCCCGGCTGGTTCGGGCGGCGTAAACGTTGGCGACCGGGCGTCCCGCATTGATCGCCCGCCAGGAAACTTCCTGGAACAGGCCCAGATCGCGGGTCACGTCACCGGGCATGAAGGCGATCGACGATGAGCGATCGATCAATTGCGCCCAGCGAGGATCGCGCGTGCGGTCATAGAGATGATGCCGGTCGGACGGTGCGCTTTGGGCACGGACTGTATTGGCCATTCCTGCCAAATCGGCGATTTGAAGCGCGACGACCCCGACCAACACTAGTCCAGCCCGCTGGTTGGACAGGCGAAACACCGCTAAGATCGCCATCAGGATCAGTACGTATCCCACCGGCCAGAACAGGCGGCCCGACGCGCGAACCGGGTCTAGTATGGCTGATATGCTTGTTGGCAGCGGTAATTGGACGATGGCGAGGATGGCGAGGACAATCAGCGCAGGACCAAGTCCGCGGAGGCGCTGCGCGACTGCCAGCGCGCCGTCGCGTGCGGGTAAGTGGCGTGCGACGATGATCGCGGCTGCAATGAGCAACAAGCCACCAGCCCCAAGATACTGAAATCCCTCGAACCAGTCACCGCCTCTGCTATCGTGACTGGGTAATAGGGTGGAGAAGGCGCGGAGACCTGGGTTCCACAGTGCATCGAGTGGCATCGAAAAATGGCCAAAGGACCCAGTCGTCATCTGGTCTCCCACGCCGAGCCACCAAGCCAGTGTCGCGACGAGTGCCAGAACGGCTGCTCCGTCGGCAAGCGTCGCAACACGGGTAATGCGAGACCCGTCCACGAAGCGTACCAGCATGGCCGAAGCCCAGATCGCGCCGACCATGATCAGAAGGTAGCTATGAATAAGAGCAGTAATCGTAATCAGCAGAGCCCACCAGGTCAGGCGCTGGCCGCGCTTGGGTTGAAGAAACAGGTACAACGCGGCCAATATTGTCCAGTGCGCCATCAGATTGGCATGAATAAACCGGTTCGCGAGCGTTGGCGGGAAGGCGAGGAGTAGGATCCCTGCCCAAAGCGCCACGGCCCCCGGTGCGTGGTGCCGGAGCAGCAGCCATGCGAAGACGGTTTGAAGGATGAGACTGAAGAGAATGAAGGGACCGACGAGTTGCGCATCGGCAGGTAACCACTTCGCAAACGGCTTGACCGCGAGGGTCACCAGAGGGTTGCTGTCGGTGAAGAGCACCGGCACCCCATCAGGGGCGCTCAGAAGAGTGGTACGCAATGATGCGCCCGCTGCCCTGTCGTGCCAATATGCGTGCGCGCCCAGCGCGTTTTCACCATTGTCGCTGTTGTAATTACCCTTGAGCAGCCAACCCGGGTTCCCAATTTGCAACGTCGCTGGATGGAAGAACGCGAGGAAAAAGCCGAGCGGAAGCAGCAGGAGAAGGAGGGGCGTGGCTAGTTGTTTCAGCCAGTGGCGGTGCATTAGCGCACGGAATGAGCGGCCAGAGACACTGGTAGAAATACGTCCCTGCTCACCCGTGCCGACGGTTGCAGCGTGCATCATGCTTACAAACAGGCTTCGAGATACGCCTGATCGAACCCGAACTGCTTGGCCTTGTCGAGGGTATAGGGGCGCAAACCCATCGAGCGATATTCGCCGATGATCTTGCCGTCTGCGCTCTCGTCGAGATATTCGAACTTGAACAGCTCCTGCGTCACGATCACGGGGCCTTCCATGCCGATGACTTCGGTGACGTTGGTGACGCGGCGCGACCCGTCGCGCAGCCGCTTCACCTGAATGATCAGCTCGACCGAATCCGCAATCTGGCGGCTGATCGCCTCCTTGGGCACCTTGATGTCCGACATCATCACCATGTTCTCCATCCGCGCGAGCGCTTCGCGCGGGGAGTTGGCGTGGAGCGTACACATCGAGCCATCGTGACCCGTGTTCATCGCCGCGAGCATGTCGAAACATTCCGCGCCGCGAATTTCGCCGAGGATGATCCGGTCAGGACGCATCCGGAGCGCGTTCTTGACGAGATCGCGGATCGAAATTTCGCCCTGGCCCTCGAGATTGGCGGGCCGGGTCTCGAGCGGCAGCCAGTGCGGCTGCTGCAGGCGAAGCTCGGCCGCGTCCTCGATCGTCAGCACGCGTTCGCCCGGGTCGATCATCTTCGACAGTGCGTTGAGCATCGTCGTCTTGCCCGAGCCCGTACCGCCCGAGATGATGACGTTGAACCGGCTCGCGCCCGCGATCTTCAGCGCGGTCGCCATCTTGGGGCTCATCGATCCGCCACCCGCCATCATGTCGAGCGTGATCGGTTTCGCGGAGAATTTACGAATCGAGATCGCGGTGCCGCGCAAGCTGAGCGGCGGTACGATCACGTTGACGCGGCTGCCGTCCTTGAGGCGGGCGTCGGCCAGCGGGGTGGTCTGGTCGACGCGGCGTCCGACCGAGTTGCAGATCCGCTGCGCGATCTGGAACAGGTGTTCCTCATCGCGGAACTGGATCGGTGCGAGTTCGAGCTTGCCCTTGCGCTCGACATAGGTCTGTTCGGGGCCGTTGACCATGATGTCGGTGATCGTCGGATCGGCGAGCAATTCCTCGAGCGGCCCAAGCCCGAGCAGCTCGTCGACCAGCACCTTTTCGAGCGCGAACTGTTCGCGGCGGTTAAGCGTCAGCTTCAGTTCGGCGAGAACCTCGCCGATGATCGGACGGAATTCCTCTGCGAGTTCGTCCTTGCCCAGCGTCGCCGCCGCTTCGGGATCGACGCGTTCGAGCAGGCGCGGCAGCACCTGTTCCTTGATCTTGTGGATCGACTGTTCGAACCCTTCGACGCGGCTGTTGCCGGCATCGCCGCTGGCGTTCTGGCGATCCGACAGCCGCTGCATCGCGTCGGTCTGGCCGGGCATGGTGCCAGCCAGGGGCGCGTCGCTCTCGCCGGGCATCGGCAGCGATTCGATCGGGGGAAACTGGGATCCTGGCGCGCCCTCACCCTCAGACTCGGCGCGTTGTGGCCCGCTGCTCTGCATGGGTCGCGCGACCCCGAACGCCGGCCGTGCCGGCTGTCCGCCCCCCATTCCGTTCCGACGTCCGAACGCACTCATGCCAATTCCCTCATGGTCGCGATGGAGGGGTAGGCAGGAAGGTTTGACATTTTACTAACCAACTTGGCCGAACGTCGCCTTGACACGCCGGGTCGCGTCGCGTTCGGCAGCAGCCATGCGTTGGCTGGTCTCGATCCTCATCACGCTCGGCTGGATCATGCTCGGATGGGCAGGCCCCGCGGCGGCGGACGATATCGGCGCGGCGGGACGCGGGGTGGTACGCGTCGTCACGATCGCGGTGGTCGATGGGCAGGTCGTCGGCTTCGGCCATGGCAGCGGTGTCGCGGTCGCGCCCAACCGTATCATCACCAACGCGCACGTCATGGAGCTCGCGGATCGCTATCCCGATAATGTCGTCATCGGAGTGGTGCCGTCGGAGGGCGACAAATCCTATCAGGGCCGGGTGGTCGGCTATGACTCGCAGCGCGACCTGGCGCTGATCGAGTTCAAGGGCGCCGCGCTGCCCCGCGCGACCTTCTTCATTGGGCGGATCGACGAAGGCGAGGGGGTGGTCGCGCTCGGCTATCCCGGTAACGTCGATCTCGCGACTGCACGCTCGGCGGCGGATTATATCCGGCCGCAGACCCCGGTGCGGTCGGAAGGGGTATTTTCGGGTCGTCGCAATCTCACCGGGATTCAGGTGCTACTCCATACCGCGAACATCGCGCGCGGGAATTCGGGAGGCCCGTTGCTCGATCGCTGTGGGCGGGTGATCGGGATCAACTCCGCGATTACCCGCGCCGAGGACGGCGATTCGACCTTCGGGTTCGCGATCGCGGACAGCGAGGTCGAGGATTTTCTGCGCGAGGCGAAACAACCTTTCGCGAGCGTTGCGGTCCCCTGCACCTCGATCGAGGACCGTCTGCGCAAGGACAGCGAAGCGGACGCGCGCGCCACCACCGACGCTGCTACCGCGACCCGCGACGCCGCGACCAGCGCGGCGGTGGCGCGCGAGGCGGCGCTGGCAACCGCGCGTACCGATGCCGAACGGACCCGCGAAAATGTCATGGGGCTTGCCGGGTTGCTGCTCGTGATCGGCGCGCTCGGGGTCGGCGCGGCGGGTCTGCTCGCGACGACCGGTGATTCGCGCCGGGCGTTCTGGGCGGTTGGAGTCGGAGCGGGGGTCATGCTCGTCGCGATCCTGATCTTCGTTTTGCGGCCATCGGACGCGGTCGATCCTTCGCCGCCGACCGCCAAGCGAGTCGCGGCCTCGATCGCGCTGCCGACGGGTAATCTCGTCTGCGCGTTGATCCCCGATCGCAGCCGCGTCACCGTGTCCTCTACCGCCGACGTGCCGCTGCGATGGGATGCCGCTGGCTGCGTCAACCGGCGTACCCAATACGCGGATCGGGGCGCGCGGTGGGAACGGACGCTGGTGCCCGACGACGAACAGACCGTCTCGATCCTGGCGTTCGACCCGGCGCGGCGGATCTACAGCAACACCCGCTACCTGCTATCGTCGGCGCAGATGAACGCGGTGCGCAAGCTGCGCAGGCAGGGCGACGCCAAGACCTGCACCGCCGATCCCGCCGCCGCCGACCGGCTGGCGCAACAGGAGGAGGCGATCCGCGCCGCGCTGCCGCCGCTGCCTAACGAAAAGCTGGTCTATTCCTGTGAGCCCGCTCGCTGATCCTCGCGCGCGAGCAGCACGCGTTTCCGCTCCAGGCCATAAGCATAGCCGCCCAGCGATCCGTCGGTCCGTTGCGCGCGGTGGCATGGCACCACGACCGCGAGGTGATTGGCTCCGCAGGCGGTTCCCGCGGCGCGCACCGCTGCGGGGCGGCCCGCGAGCGCAGCGAGTTCGCTATAGGTGCGCGTTTCGCCCGCCGGGATCGTCTTGAGCGCTTGCCACACCGCCTCCTGGAACGCGGTGCCGCGGACGTCGATCGGCAGATCGTGGTCGCGTTCGGGCGATTCGACCGCAGCGACGACACGCGCGGCAAGATCGGCAAGCGCCGCGCCACCCTCCACGATTTGGGCGTCAGGAAAGCGTCCAGCGAGCGAGGCGGCATTCTCGTCGAACGACACCCGGCACAAGCCCTTGTCGGTCGCCGCGACGAACAATTGACCCAGGCTGGTGTCGGCGATCGTCCAGCGGATCGTGACCCCCGCACCGCCGCGCGCCCACGCGCTCGGTGTCATCCCGAGCCGCTTCGCAGCGCCCTCATAGAAGCGGCTTGGAGCCGAATAACCCGCCTCGTAGATCGCGTCGGTCACCTTCTTCTCCTCGTGCAGCGCCGCGCCCGCGCGGGTCGATCGCAGCCCGCGCGCATAGGCCGCGGGCGTAACCCCGGTCGCGCGCTTGAACAGGCGGTGAAAATGATGTGGCGCATACCCGACCCGCGCGGCCAGATCGTCGAGCGCGATCCGCACTTCGGCTGCCTC
>JALYTW010000154.1 GCA_030854075.1 Pseudomonadota bacterium | reverse complement strand
TCGCGAGCCAGCTGATCGGGCTCGCGCGACCGGGTTCGTAGCCGCCGGCGCGGCGCCAGATGATGAGATATACGTCTTGCAACACGTCTTCCGCAGCCTGCCTTTCGCCACAGATACGCAGACATATCCCAAAAAGCTTCGCGGAGGTCAGCTGATACAATCGCCGGAACGCGCTGCGATCCTCGGCAGCGGTCGCCACCAGCGCCTCGGTGAGGCGTTGTCGCGCAGCCTTTGCTTCCTCTGAATCGGTCACTGCCACGTGCAAGTGCTAGCCGGGGACCGCGGCGGGGGCAATGCCGGCTTCATTCGCGAATGTTCGACACGAACACACGCGGCAACATACAATGGTAAATTATTATGCACCCACGCATCTTTTCATAAATCGGGACGTTACTGCGACAGGTCGAGAAATTGTGTCACCCGTTCGCCTTGGACGGATGGGGCGCTGGAAGGCCGATTTGTCGATACACAATGAAGGGTGCTGTTATGACCGAGAGTGATCTGCTGATCGAAACGATGGACGGCCGCGTCCAGCGGCGTAACGACCGTCGGGAGATGTTTAAGATGGTTCTGGGCGCCGCTGCGGTGGGTGCCGGAGCATTCGCGTTTGCCAGTCCCGCCGCCGCGCAATCGGTGACCGATGCGGACGTGCTGAATTTCGCGCTGAACCTCGAATATCTCGAAGCGAATTTCTACTATTACGCGGTGTTCGGCACGCCGATCCCGCTGACCTCGACCGCCGGAACCGGGACGTTCGCGCCTGCGACGGCGACCATCGGCAAGAATGGGGTCGTTTACAACGCCAATGCGCGCCAGGTTGCTTTTTCCGACCCGATCGTGTCGCAGTATGCCCGTGAGATCGCGGCCGACGAGTTGGCCCACGTCAACTTCTTGCGCTCTGCGTTGAAATCGGCAGCGGTTTCGCAGCCTTTGGTCGACGTCGGCACCGACCCTAACGGCGCATTCAGCAGTGCAGCGCGGGCCGCCGGCCTGATAGGCCCGTCCACAGCGGCAGCGCCAACGTCGTTCGATCCCTATGCGAACGACATCAACTTCCTGCTCGGGGCATTCGTATTCGAAGATGTCGGCGTCACTGCCTACAAGGGTGCTTCGCCGCTAATCGTCGATAAAGGGTATCTCGAGGCGGCGGCTGGTATCCTCGCGGCCGAAGCTTATCACGCCAGCATCATCCGGACCGTGCTCTACGCCAAGGGTGTCGATACGCGTGCCGCGGCCACCAAGATTTCCGATGCCCGCGATAGCCTCGATGGAGCCTCCGATATCGATCAGGGTCTCGGTGACGCGACGACTTCGAACATCGTGCCCCTCGACCCCAACGGTATCGCCTACAGTAGGACGACCGGACAAGTACTCAACGTCGTCTATCTGTCCAAGGCGGCGGTCAGTGCGGGCGGATTCTTCCCGAACGGCCTGAACGGCACGATCAAGACGAGCACGGCGCAGGCCTGATCCTTGATCGCCTGACCAATTAGTTTCAATTCTTTCAGGGAATTTCCGATGCATATCACTTCAGTTCTCAGTGAAGTCCTCGAGCGCACCGAGACTCGTCGCTCCGAACGGCGCGGTTTCCTGCGCATGGCAGGGAGTGCCGCTGCAGTGGCTGGCGGCATGACGCTACTTTCCGCCTGTCGCAACGACTTCAAGGACAATCTCCCCGCCCCGACGCCGACGCCGACGCCGACACCGGCGCCGACGACGGGTGCCATCGGCGATGCCGATATCCTTAACTTCGCGCTCAATCTCGAATATCTCGAAGCTCAATTCTATTCGTACGCGGCAACGGGTAGCGGCTTGCCGAGCACGATGCTCGACGGCACTTACACCCAGGGCGGCGTTACTGGTGGCAAGAAAGTTCCCTTCAGCGATCCCGTAGTAGCCGCGTATGCCAAGGAAATCGCGGCCGACGAGATCGCACACGTGGCGTTCCTGCGGTCGGCGCTAGGCAGTGCGAAGGTCGCCATGCCCGCGATCAACATCGATGGCGGTGCTACCGGTGCATTCACCGCGGCGGCGCGCGCGGCAAAGGTTGTGCCCGCAACTGGAACATTCGACCCCTACGCGTCGGATGAAAACTTCCTGCTCGGCGCGTTCATCTTTGAGGATGTCGGCGTCACCGCTTATAAGGGCGCGGCACCGCTGCTCGCAAGCAAGACCTACCTCGAAGCGGCAGCGGGCATCTTGGCGGCCGAGGCCTATCATGCCGGATTGATCCGCACAGTCCTTTACGCCAAGGGGATGGCGACGCCGGCGCTCAGGACGAACGCGGGTCTGATCTCGGATGCGCGCGACAGCCTCGACGGGGCGAGCGATGACGACCAGGGCATCACCAGCACCGATCCAGCACAGTCGAATATTGTCCCAACCGACAAAGACGGCGTCGCCTATAGCCGCTCGACGGGGCAAGTGCTCAATGTTGTCTATCTCAACAACGCCGCGGTCAGTATGGGCGGATTCTTCCCGTCCGGTGTCAACGGCTTGATCCGCACCAGCGCGGCGAACTGACCGGGCCACGTTCAATGGGGTCGGATGGATATCGCCATCCGGCCCCGTTTCGCGCCTTGACGGCATGCATAGCGCTCCGTAGACGCGCTCTTTCTGGCACGGCCCCTTCGTCTAGCGGTTAGGACGCGGCCCTCTCACGGCTGAAACACGAGTTCGATTCTCGTAGGGGTCACCAGCGTCAAGTCAGAATTTGTAGAATTCTGCGCTTTTTGTGAAGTGGCGGAAACGGCGCTCACATCTGGTCCCACGCAACGCTTCGGCTCTCATGAGCCATATTTGGTTCG
>JALYTW010000135.1 GCA_030854075.1 Pseudomonadota bacterium | reverse complement strand
GGGCTGGGAACGGCCGCGCTGTATGAGGGCCGCGACCTCAAACCGACGATGCAGCTCGATGCACTTATCGGCGGCGCGGTGGCAGGACATTTCGGCGTCGAACCGGGCCGGGCGATGGCGGCGTTGTTTCCGGCGACAAGTAAAACCGCGGCAGTGGCGGGGCTGGTTTGAACGGGAGAGCATGGCCACTCTACAATTAAATGTTCTTTATTTGTTCTTCATATAAGCGGTTCTCGTAAGACTGGGAGAACGTCGTGCAGTGAAACGAACAGCGAACCAACGGTCTTGGCGCGGATAGTGAATTCAGCAATTGTCTTCGCATGTGACGGCGTTTTCGACCGATCCAACTGAAGTTCAATCCATATCACGATCCCTATAATGGCCGGTTCACCTTCGGGCCTGGCAGCAGTGCGAGCAAAAATAACCGTGGTGGATATCGAGCACTTGAGAATCGTGGGCAACGGCAGAGAAAGGCCGGTAGGAAGGTCGATATTCGGGTCACGCCGTCCTATCCGGGCTTGTCGCAAAGGCCGTCTTCTATCGAGGTTTTCTATACTATTGATGGACGGGGGTTCACCAAGGTCTTCCCGAATAGAAGAGGAGGAAAGTGATGGCAGATTTAGAAGAGGCCGTCATTCTCTCTGAAATCGCTGGAATGGTCGCTGATCATACAACACCCGATTCCGATGCGGCATTTCTTTACGCAGAAGCGGAGGATGGTATGGTTGGACCGGCACTCTTCCAAGACATGGGTGACGTCGTTCGGTATATCGCTCCGAGCCTTGCATTGAGCCTGAAGATCATGGATCTGTGGGATGCCGCCGATGAGACGAAGAAATGGGCAGCACTTTTCCTGACGATCCAGGGCGATCAGTTCGACGTGCGATTTCAATATGCCGGCAAATGGGGCGATGAAGACGAGGGGGAGCGCCGCGATCGGGTGCTCGGGGCGAAATATGGCAACAAGCGGATCGTGTATGGAGATTGAGATGAGGCTTGGCGAGCCCGGCCGATATCGGGGTCGTATCGATATGCGGTTTGCTTGTGCGGTCGTTCCGCCACGCACGCACTTTCGGCATTGCCTTGCCCGCACCGTTTGAGTCCCCGCCGCCATTCCGCTAAGGGCCCGGCTCGCTTACAGGTTCGGATTTTTCCATGACGCTCTACACCCGTTTCGCCGCGCATCTCGATGCGGCCCTCGATGCGCTCGTGGCTACGGGCGATCTGCCGGCTGGTCTTAACCGCTCCGCCGTGACGGTGGAGCCGCCGCGCGACGTGACGCATGGCGATCTCGCCACCAATGCGGCGATGGTGCTGGCCAAGCCCGCCGCGACCAATCCGCGCGCGCTGGCCGAGAAGATCGCCGCTGAGCTGGCGAAGCTCGACGAGGTCGAGGCGGTGTCGATTGCCGGGCCGGGCTTCATCAACATGACGTTGAGTGAGGATATCTGGCGCACCGAATTGTCGGCGATCATCGACGGGGCTGCGGATTACGGGCGCTCGTCGCGCGGCAAGGGGACGACGGTCAATATCGAATATGTCTCCGCCAACCCGACCGGTCCGATGCACATGGGCCATTGCCGCGGCGCGGTGGTCGGCGATGCGCTGGCCAGCTTGCTGGAATTCGCCGGAAACACGGTGATCCGCGAATATTATGTCAACGATGCCGGCGGGCAGGTCGATGTCCTCGCGCGCTCGGTTCACCTGCGGTATCGCGAGGCGCTGGGTGCGACGATCGACATTCCGGAAGGGCTGTATCCCGGTGACTATCTGGTCCCGGTCGGCCAATCGCTGGCGCAGGAATTCGGCGACACATATGTCGATGCGCCCGAGGCCGAATGGCTTGAGCTGTTTCGCAAGAGCGCGGTCGCGGCGATGCTGGTGCTGATCAAGGCCGATCTGGCGCTGCTCGGCATTCATCACGACCTGTTCTCGTCCGAAGCCGAGTTGCAGGCGGCGGGCAAGCCCGAGGCGGCGGAAGCGGAATTGCGCGCCCGTGGACTGATCTATGATGGCGTTCTGGAAGCGCCGAAGGGCGAGACGCCGGACGATTGGGAGCCGGTCGTGCTGCCGCTGTTCCGGTCGACGCAATTCGGTGACGATCAGGATCGACCGATCCGCAAGTCGTCGGGCGCCTGGACCTATTTCGGTGCCGACCTCGCTTATCACTACCAGAAGGCGCAGACCGCCGATGCGCTGATCGACATCTGGGGTGCCGACCATGCCGGGACGGTCAAGCGGATCGTCGCGGCGGTGCAGGCTTTGACCGGTGGCAAGACCAAATTCGACGTCAAGCTGGTGCAGATGGTGCGGTTGCTGCGCGCTGGCGAGCCGGTGAAGATGTCCAAGCGGTCGGGTAACTTCGTGACGCTTGCCGATGTCGTGAACGAGGTCGGCAAGGATGTGGTGCGCTTCACCATGCTGACGCGGAAGGCCGATGCGCAGATGGATTTCGATTTCGCCAAGGTGGTCGAGGCGTCGAAAGACAACCCGGTTTTCTACGTTCAATACGCCCACGCCCGCATCATGTCGCTGCATCGTCGCGCTGATGAGGCCGGAATCGTATGCGCCGGGCCTGATTTGTCCCAGCTTGAAACGGACGATCTGGCTCTGGTGAAGCTGGCCGCGCAATTCCCGCGCGTGGTCGACACCGCTGCGACGGCCCGGGAGCCGCATAGAATTGCTTTCTATCTCTATGACTTGGCAGCAGCTTTCCATGCGCTGTGGAACGTCGGCAATGACGATCCGGCGCGGCGTTTCCTGATTGCGGACAATCCGGCGGTCACATGCGCGCGGCTTTTCTTGGCCGACGCAATCGGGCAGATCATCCGCAACGGACTTGGCATCATGGGGGTGCAGGCGGTCCAGGAGATGAAGTGATGGCGACCTCCAACGACCAGGCGATGCGTGACGAGGATCGGCTGCCCTGGCTGGAAACGGTTGAGGAGGATTACGATAACGGCCCGAGCATCGTCCGGATCTTGGGGCTATTGGTGGTCGCCCTCGCGGTAATCGCCGCAGCGATCTTCGGCTATCGCTATTTCGAGAAGAGCCGCGGGGCCGATGGCAACGGCGCGCTGATCGAGGCGCAGCGGGGCGATTACAAGGTCAAGCCCGACGATCCCGGTGGCCTCAAGGTGAAGGGCGAGGGTGACACAGCGATCGCCACCAGTGACGGCGCGGGCACCAGCAACGGCGTGATCAACCTCGATGGTGCGCCGGAAGCACCCGTGGCGGGCACCAAGACAAAGGCCGGTGCTCCGGCAGCGGCGACGGGTGCTGCGAAGACGGTGGCACCGGTTCCCGCCTCGGGAGGTAAACTGATGGCGGCACCGACCGGCCCGGACATCAACGTCGCAGGCGCGGCGTCGGGCGGGTCGCTGGTGCAGCTCGGGTCGTTCGGTAGCGAGGGGGAGGCCAATGCGGTCTGGGCCAAACAATCGAAACGCTTCACCTATCTCGCCCCGCTCGGCAAATCCGTGCAGAAGGCGGAGGTCAACGGCAACACCGTCTACCGCCTGCGCGTCAATGCGGGCAGCGCGGGCCAGGCGACGGCGCTTTGCGGCAAACTGAAGGTCGCGGGTGAGGCGTGTTTCGTTCCGAATTCTTGAAGCTTCCGTCCGTTTCCGTCCGTCCTGAGTAGCCTCAGCCCCTACTCAGGACGGGCGGAGCTTGTTAGGCTGGGGCATGATTCCAGTTATCTTCGGCCTGTCGGGCCTGGCCATCACTCCGGAAGAGCGCAGCTTTTTCGCCAGCGTTAACCCCGCAGGCTACATCCTGTTCAAACGCAATATCGAGACCCGGGCGCAGGTTCGCGCCCTGACAGACGAGCTGCGCGTGCTGTCGGGGCGGGACGACCTGCCGATCCTGATAGATCAGGAGGGTGGGCGTGTGGCGCGGATGCGGGCGCCGGAATGGCCCGAATTCCCCGCCGGTCCCGCGTTCGACGCCCTGTACGAACGCGCGCCGATTTCCGGGATCGAGGCGGCGCGGGTTAACGCGCAGGGGATCGCGCTGATGTTGACGGAGGTGGGCAT
>JALYTW010000133.1 GCA_030854075.1 Pseudomonadota bacterium | reverse complement strand
CATGGCGAACTCTGCGGCATCCTCGCGATCAAGGCGGCGCTCGCCAAGCGCGGCGATACCGAGCGCAAGGTGATCCTCGTCCCCGAATCGGCGCACGGCACCAATCCTGCCACTGCCGCATTCGCGGGCTTCAGCGTCGAGGACATTCCCGCGACCGCCGAAGGCCGCGTCGATACCGCGGCGCTCACCGCGCGGCTCGGCCCCGATGTCGCGGGGGTGATGATCACCAACCCCAATACCTGCGGCCTCTTCGAACGCGATCTGAAGGCGATCAGCGCTGCGGTTCACGCCGCGGGCGGGTATGTCTATTGCGACGGCGCGAACTTCAACGCGATCGTCGGGCTGGTGCGCCCGGGCGACCTCGGTATCGATGCGATGCACATCAACCTCCACAAGACCTTCTCGACTCCGCACGGCGGCGGCGGGCCGGGCTCGGGGCCCGTGGTGTTCTCTGAACGTCTGACCCCCTTCGCGCCGCTCCCCTTCGTCGAGAAGCAGGGCGATCATTTCGCGCTGATCGAAGAGGAAACCGCGGGCGAGCACCACGCCTCCAGCTTTGGCCGGATGGTCGCGTTCCACGGCCAGATGGGAATGTTCACGCGAGCCCTCACTTACATGCTCAGCCACGGTGCGGATGGGCTGCGCCAGGTCGCCGAGGACGCGGTGCTCAACGCGAACTACATCCTGCGCAGCCTGGAACACACGCTCGACGCGCCGTTCGGCGGCAGCGGCCCGTGCATGCACGAGGCGCTGTTCAGCGACGACGGTCTTGCCGAGGGTTTCTCGACGATCGACATCGCCAAGGGGCTGATCGACGAGGGCTATCACCCGATGACGATGTATTTCCCGCTCGTCGTGCACGGTGCGATGCTGGTCGAACCGACCGAAACCGAATCGAAGGGCGCGCTCGATCAGTTCATCGCCGCGCTGCGTTCGGTGGCGGAGCGCGCCAAGGCGGGCGACGCCAGCCTAAAAACCGCGCCGCATTTCGCGCCGCGCAGCCGCCTCGACGAGACGCTCGCGGCGCGCAAGCCGGTGCTGGTCTGGAAGGAACCGGCACTCGCCGAAGCGGCGGAATGATCTGGACGATCGGTGTGCTGACACGATAGGACGTTGATCGTCCGATCGGGGAATGCGCGATGCACGGCCAAGTCGTCCAGCCCACGGGCCTGCTCCAGTATCTGCTCCCGCTAGTCGTCTTCGTCGTCATCTTCGCGTTCCGCGCGCGGCGGATGTCGCAGGTGCGACCGCTGAAGCTCGAACGGCTGTGGATCGTCCCCGCGGTGTATCTGGTGCTCATCGTCGTCACCTTCGTTACCAAGCCGCCAAGCGCGATCGGCTGGCTCGTCTCGGTGATTGCGCTGGCGATCGGTGCCGCGTTCGGCTGGCAGCGCGGGCGGATGATGGCGATCCATGTTGATCCCACGACTCACCAGCTTGGTCAGAAGGGCTCGCCGATCGCGATCCTGTTTCTGTTCGCGATTATCGCGGTCAAGGTCGTCGCGCAGAATGAAGGCCCCGCGATGGGCTTCGACGTCGCGCTCGTCACCGATGCGGCGCTGGCGTTCGGATTGGGCATGTTCACCGCGACCCGCGTCGAGATGTACCTTCGCGCAACCCGGTTGCTCGCGGTGGCGCGGGGCGGTCAGCCGACGCCCTGAGGGATTGCCTGCGGCGTTTCGATCTGCCGCCGCACGCGCTCGCGCCACACGATGTAGAGCCCCGATACCACGATCACCGGTGCGCCGAGCCACGTCGATGACTCGGGCAGCACCGAGAAGATCGCCCAGCCGTACACCGTCGCCCATAACAGGCTGGAATAATCCATCGGCACCACCACTGACACCGGTCCGAATCGCAGCGCGGATGTCATCGCCAACTGGCCGATGCCGCCCAGCGCGCCGACGCCGATCATCAACATCCAGGTAATTGGCGGGTGCGCCTGCGCGACGAAGACATAACCAATGCCGAGCGGGAGGAGCGACAGCGTCGAAAACCAGAACACCGTCGTCAGCGGGGCCTCGGTCCGCGAGATCTGGCGGAGCAGGATCGAGACGGTCGCGGTCAGCAATGCGCCGCCGAGCCCGGCAAGCGCGCCCCACAAGGGAAAATGCCCGCCGCCGGGCTGCGCGACGATCAGCACGCCGGTAAACCCGATCAGTACCGCACCCCAGCGATGCCAACCCGTCGGTTCGCGCAGGATCAGCGCGCCGAGGATTGTCGCGAAGATCGGCATTGTGAACCCAAGTGTCGTCGCCTCGGCGAGCGGCAGCGCCAGTACGGCGGTGAAGGTGCTCACCATCGCGCATAGCCCGATCACCGCGCGCAGCACGTGCGCTGGAAACTTCGCTGTTTTGAGCGAGGGCACGCCGGGTCCGCTCGCGACCACCGCCCCGACCAGCAACGCCGCGACCAACTGGCGATAGAACAGGATTTCTCCGAGCGACGCGCCGTGCGATTGCGCCAGTTTGATCACCGCGTTCATCGTCGCGAAGAAGAACGCCGAGCAGAGCCGCGTCGCGATCGCGAGGGGGATACGGTCGTTCATCCGCGCGGCTCTACCCAACCGCTGGCGGATTGGGTAGGCGCAGCGAATGATCAAGCACGCGCTCCCCGTCACCCGCGAAGCGGACTTTGCCGCCTGGTATCAGGCCGTCATCACCGAAGCCGACATGGCCGAAGAAAGCGGGGTGCGTGGCTGCATGGTCATCCGCCCGTGGGGCTATGGCATCTGGGAACGGATCCAGCGGCTGCTCGACGACCGGATCAAGGCGACGGGGCACGAGAATTGCTATTTCCCGCTGTTCATCCCCTTGTCGTATTTCGAGAAGGAGGCAGAGCATGTCGACGGCTTCGCCAAGGAAATGGCGGTCGTCACCCACCATCGTCTGATCGCCGACGGCAAGGGGGGTCTTGTCCCCGATCCCTCCGCGAAGCTCGAAGAACCGCTGGTCGTTCGCCCGACCTCCGAAACCGTGATCGGCGTCGCCTTTGCGCGCTGGGTCCAGTCGTGGCGCGACCTGCCCGTGCTGATTAACCAGTGGGCCAACGTCGTCCGCTGGGAAATGCGCACCCGGATGTTCCTGCGCACCGCCGAATTCCTCTGGCAGGAGGGGCATACCGCGCACGCCACCGAGGCCGAGGCGCGCGAGGAGACGCTGCGAATGGTCGAGGTCTATCGCGACTTCGCCGAAAGCTGCGTCGCGATGCCCGTCATCGTGGGCGAAAAGCCCGAGAACGAGCGTTTTCCCGGCGCGGTCGGCACCTGGTCGATCGAGGCGATGATGCAGGACGGCAAGGCGCTCCAGGCGGGCACGAGCCATTTCCTCGGCACCAATTTCTCGACTGCGCAGAACATCCGCTTCCAGAACAAGGAAGGTCAGTTCGAACTCGCGCAGACGACCAGTTGGGGGATGTCGACGCGGATGATCGGCGGGCTGATCATGGTCCATGGTGACGACGACGGTCTTCGCGTGCCGCCGCGCATTGCGCCGTGGCAGGTCGTGATCGTCCCGATGCTGCGCGACGCGCCCGAAGACGAGGCGCTGATCGCCTATGCCAAGGATATCCAGTCGAACCTGTCGAAATTATCGGCGCTTGGCGAACCGCTGCGCGCGCTGCTCGACCTCAAACCCGCCAAGGCGGCGACCAAGCGGTGGGGCTGGGTCAAGAAGGGCGCGCCGCTCGTGATCGAGATCGGCGGTCGCGATATGGCGGCGGGCGCGGTGTCGATGATCCGCCGCGACCGACTCTATCGCGACGACGGCAAGCTCGACAGCCAGGTCGTCCCGCGCGGCAATTTCGAAGCGGACGCGCCGCAATTGCTCGCCGACATCCAGCAGGCGTTGTTCGACCAGGCCGACGCGCGGCTCAAGGCGAACATCGCCCCGGTATCGGACTGGAGCGCGATCGAAGCGATGTTCGCCGATGGCCAGCGTAACCCCGGCTGGGCCGATGTCGCCTGGTCGAAGCCAACCGGTGCGGCGCTCGATACCGTTGTGGAGCGGCTTAAGGCGCTCAAACTCACGCTCCGCAACGCCCCGCTCGGCCAGACCGGCCATCCCGGCGATGACTGTATCTTTACCGGCGACGCCGCGGTCGAACGGGTGTTGGTCGGGCGCGCCTATTAAGGCGTGCCGCCGCCGCGCGGTTGTCCTCATCGCGTCGATCCCGTATCATGCGACTTAGGCGGTTCCTGACGGACCGCCTTTGTCGTTTGCAGGAAAAGGAGTCCGCCTCGTGGCCATCACCGCACTCATGCCCGTCTATCCCCGGTGCGAGGTGCGTCCGGTGCGCGGCGAGGGCGTCTATCTATATGGCGAGGACGGCACCCGCTATCTCGACATGGCGGCGGGGATCGCGGTCAATTGCCTCGGCCACGCGCACCCTGCGCTGACCAAGGCGATCGCGGATCAGGCGGCGACGCTGATCCACGTGTCGAACGTCTACGGCTCGCCGCAGGGCGAACACCTCGCGCAGCGGCTGGTCGACCACAGCTTTGCCGACACCGTGTTCTTCACCAATTCGGGGGCCGAAGCGGTCGAATGCGCGATCAAGACCGCGCGACGCTACCATTTCGCCAATGGTCACGCCGAACGCCATGACCTGATCACGTTCAGTAACGCGTTTCACGGGCGGACGATGGGGACGATCTCCGCGACCAACCAATCCAAGATGCGCGATGGGTTCGAGCCGCTGCTGCCGGGGTTCAAATATGCCGAGTTCAACGATCTGGCGGGCGCGCTCGCGTTGATCGACGACAATACCGCGGGCTTCCTGGTCGAACCGATCCAGGGCGAAGGCGGCATCCGCGTTGCGACCCCCGAATTCCTCAAGGGCCTGCGCAAGGCGTGCGACGAGCACGGCCTGATGCTGGTGCTCGACGAGGTCCAGGCGGGCTATGGCCGCACTGGAAAGTTCTTCGCGCACGAACTCTACGGCATCACCCCCGACATCATGGCGGTGGCCAAGGGCATCGGCGGCGGCTTCCCCCTGGGCGCGTGTCTCGCGACCGAAGAAGCCGCGAAGGGCATGGTCTTCGGCACCCACGGCTCGACCTATGGTGGCAACCCGCTGGCGATGGCGGCGGGGGAGGCGGTGCTCGACGTGATCCTCGACGACGGTTTCCTCGATCACGTCACCGCGATGGGCGACCGGCTGCGTGGCGCGCTCGAACAGATGATCCCCAACCACGATCACCTGTTCGGGGAGGTGCGCGGCAAAGGATTGATGCTCGGGTTGAAGCTCAAGGTCGACAGCCGCCGCTTCGTCGCGTTCCTGCGCGACGAACATCAGTTGCTGACGGTGGCCGCGGGCGAGAACGTCGTCCGACTGCTCCCGCCGTTGGTGTTGGACGAGAGCCACATTGCCGAATGCGTCGAGAAACTGTCGGCCGCCGCGCGGGTGTATGTGGCAGCGAGCGACGACTGATTTAAATCCTCCCCGCTTGCGGGGAGGGGGACCATGCGCAGCATGGTGGAGGGGGCTCGCTTCAAACGCAGCGCCGGTGGAGAACCCCCTCCACCACTCGCTGCGCGAGCGGTCCCCCTCCCCGTGCCGGGGAGAACTTTAGATGCGCCATTTCCTGAATCTTACCGACGCCGGTGCCGACGGCATTGCCGCGATGCTGGCCGATGCGCTTGATCGCAAAGCGGCACGCGCTTGGTGGCCGAAGGGAAAACCCGACGCCGACGCGCCGCTCGCCGGGCACACGCTGGCGATGGTGTTCGAAAAAAGCTCGACCCGAACGCGTTTCAGCTTCGACATGGCGATCCGGCAATTGGGCGGCAGTTCGATCGTCGCCGATGCGGGATCGATGCAGCTGGGTCGCGGCGAGACGATCGCGGATACCGCGCGCGTCCTGTCGGGCTATGTCGATGCGATCATGATCCGCACCGACGATCACACCAAGGTCGACGAGATGGCGCACCATGCCAGCGTCCCCGTGATCAACGGCCTCACCGACGCCTCGCACCCGTGCCAGATCGTCGCCGACCTGTTGACGATCGTCGAAACCGGGCGATCACTGCCCGGGCTCAAGATCGCGTGGCTGGGGGATGGCAACAACGTCCTCGCCTCGATCATCGAGGCGGCGGGACTGATGCACTTCGATGTCGCCGCGGCTTGCCCGCAGGGTTTTCAGCCTGCCGACGCGGACGTCGCACTGGGCAAGGGCCGGGTGCGCGTGGTCGGTAGCGCGCAAGAGGCGGTCGAGGGCGCCGACATCGTCGTGACAGATACTTGGGTGTCGATGGGTCAGGACCACGCCGACACCAAGATGCGCGCGCTGACGCCGTTTCAGGTCGATGCCGCGTTGATGGCCGCTGCAAAACCCGATGCCGCCTTCCTCCACTGCCTCCCCGCGCATCGCGGCGAGGAGGTCACGCCCGAGGTGATCGACGGCCCGCAATCGCTGATCTGGGCCGAGGCGGAGAACCGGCTCCACGCGCAAAAATCGATCCTGCGCTGGTGCTTCGGGCAGATCGGTTGATCGCGGGGGCGCCCACAACCATCTAGCTGTCTTCCCGAAGCCCGTTCGCCCTGAGCTTGTCGAAGGGCGCTCCTCGCGTAAAGTTTGGACGCGGGCTTCGACAGGCTCAGCCCGAACGGACGTTATGCAAGACCCATTATCTTCGCACATCGACACCGCACTCGGCTTCGCGATCCCCACCCGCCACGCGCGCGGGCGGATCGTTCGGCTCGGCCCCGCGCTCGACGCGGTGCTGGCCGCACACGCCTATCCCCCCGCGATCGAGGCGCTGCTCGCCGAGGCGCTGACGCTCGCCGCGCTGATCGGATCGACGCTGAAGGACGTCGGGGGCCAGCTGACGATGCAGACCCGGACCGAAAACGGCGTCGTCCAGCTGCTCGTTGTCGACTATCGCGGCGGCGAACTGCGCGGCTACGTCCAGTACGACGCCGACAAGCTGGCCGAGGCGCCCGCCGAACCGACCTTGTTCGCGCTGTTCGGCGCGGGGTATCTCGCGATCACCTTCGAACTCGCGACGACCGGCGAACGCTATCAGGGCATCGTCCCGCTCGACGGTGCGACGATGGCAGAGGCGGCGCAAAGCTATTTCGTCCAGTCCGAACAGATCCCGACGCTCGTCCGGGTCGCGACGGTCAAGCAACCGGACGGGCACCATGTCGCGGGTGCGCTGCTGCTCCAGCATCTGCCCGAGGGAGAAGAAGGGCGCGAGCGGCTGCATACCAAGCTCGACCATCCCGAATGGGAACATGTCGCGACGCTCGGCAACACGGTTGATCGCGGCGAACTGACCGACCCGGCGCTGCCGCTGCACGACCTGGTCTGGCGACTGTTCAACGAGGAAGACGAGGTACGCGTCCACACCCCGATCACGCTGTCGCGCGGCTGCCGCTGCACCCCAG
This sequence comes from Pseudomonadota bacterium, assembly GCA_030854075.1. GTDB lineage: Bacteria > Pseudomonadota > Alphaproteobacteria > Sphingomonadales > Sphingomonadaceae > Sphingomonas. The sequence continues at coordinate 5,346 of JALYTW010000133.1, read as the reverse complement.
ACCATATCGCCAGCGTGCTCGACAAATTTTCGGCGGAGGATCGGCGCGAGATGGCGGACGAAAACGGGCAGATTCAGGTCGATTGTGCCTTCTGCTCGACGACGTTTCCGGTTGCCGCTTGATCATCGCGGACGCCGCCAGCAAAAAACGACGCCGCATTGCTAATCCGATCTTAACGCCTTGGGCGCATAGCGTCCGGGTGCTTTCTCTTTGCGAGCGGCATTTCTCCCTAGAGGGCTAACCCCCTCCACTAAGGGCCGCCTGACCCGCGGCCCTTTCTTTTTGTGTGGCGTTGGCTTAGCGCCGCGCGGATCATGACCACCGCACCTCTTGCCGTCGTGCTCGTCTCGGGCGGGCTCGATTCGATGATCACCGCCGCCAGTGCCCGCGAAGCGGGGTATCGCCTGCTCGCACTCTCGATCGATTATAACCAGCGTCACCGCGTTGAACTCGCCGCCGCCCGCCGCGTCGTCGCGGCGCTTGGGGCCGAGCGCCACATCGTCATGCCGATGGACCTGTCCGCGTTCGGCGGCTCGGCACTGACCGACGATATTGCGGTACCCAAGGACGGCATCGAGCCCGGCATTCCGGTCACCTACGTCCCCGCGCGCAACACCATCTTCCTCAGCCTGGCGCTCGGCTGGGCGGAAGCCGCGGGCGCGCGCGATCTGTTTATCGGGGTCAACGCGCTCGACTATTCGGGCTATCCCGATTGTCGCCCCGAATTCATCGCCGCGTTCGAAAGCCTCGCCGAACTCGCGACCAAGGCTGGGGTCGAAGGCGAGCCGTTCCGGATCCATGCCCCGCTGCAAACCATGACCAAGGCCGATATCGTCCGGGAGGGCACGAGACTTGGGCTCGACATGGGGATCAGTTGGTCATGCTACGATCCCGCCCCCGGCGGGGTCCATTGCGGGCGCTGCGACAGTTGCCGCTTGCGCGCCAAGGGCTTCGAAGCAGCGGGGATCGCCGATCCCACGGTGTACGCCGTGGTATGAGCTATGCGGTGAAGGAGATGTTTCTCACGCTCCAGGGCGAGGGGATCAACGCGGGCGCGCGCGCAGTATTCGTGCGGTTTGCAGGATGCAATCTATGGTCGGGTCGCGAGAAGGATCGTAGCACCGCGATCTGTTCGTTCTGCGACACCGACTTTGTCGGGACCGATGGCCTGGGCGGCGGAAAGTTCGCCGATGCCGCTGCGCTGGTGGCGGCGGTTGCCGGATTCTGGGGCGAGGCAAGAAACGATCGGCTCGTCGTGCTCACAGGGGGCGAACCGATGCTACAGGTCGATGATGCGCTCGTCGATGCGCTCCACACCGCGGGCTTCCGAATTGCTATCGAGACGAATGGCACGCTGGCCGCGCATCCGCGGATTGACTGGGTCTGCGTCAGCCCCAAGGCGGGGAGCGCGGTGGTCCAGCGCAGCGGCGACGAGTTGAAGCTGGTGTGGCCGCAGCCTGGCACCGATCTTGATGCCATCGAGCGGTGGGATTTTGCGCACCGGCTGCTCCAGCCGCTCGACAGTGCGGATCACGCCGCCAATATCGCGGCGTGCGTCCAACTGGTCATGCAGCGTCCGCAGTGGCGGCTGACGCTGCAGGCTCACAAGCTGTTGGGCTTGCGCTAGGATAGCCTTTTTGGTGGGCGTCCTCACCCCATGGGTTCGGGCTTAGCCTGAAGCCCGGCAATCCGCGCGCAAGCCTCGCCCACGCGGAGAGAAGCCCGTCGACAGGCTCAGGGTGAACGATGGCATGGGTCAACCTCGGTGGCAGCGACCCGGGCGTTCAGCTCCGCGCGAAGGCGGTCGCGACCCGCTGCCATACCATCGCGCCGCACTTGCGGTCCTGCCACTCGCCGTTCCGGTTCCAGCATTTGTCATCGAGCATCGGGTAGGTCGCATAGTCGCGCCCGATATAGCGCGGCAGGCCCTGTTCCCCATACGGGATCAGGCTGTTGCGCAGCTCGCGAGTGCGCGAGAGCGCAAGATCGACGAACCCGCCCCGCGGCGCAAAGATCGCATCGCGCCCGATCGCCGAGGCGGTCTGGCAGAAGCCATATTGTGCGGCCACCGTAGCGTAGTTCGAGTAGATCCGCGTGCTGAACTGGTCGAGCGCGGTCTGCCCTGCCTTGGCGCTCTTGTTGCTGCGCGCGAAATATTTGCTGACCGTATCGAACGCGGTCTTCAACTCGTCCTTGTGATCGGTCAGCAGAGCATTGTAATTGGTGACCGTCAGCAGCGTCGGCTCGAACTGGCATTGCAGCGCGGCGACGTTGAGCGCGGCGCGCATGTTCCACACCAGTGCGGCGCGCTGTTCGGCGGTGGTCGCATTGGGCAGGTTCAGTCCCAGATCGGTCTCTGCCCCCGTCACCGGGGTACCAGTGAAGTCATGCGAGCGCAGGAAGAATTGGGCGGAGGCGGGGGTCGCTGCGAGCCCCAGACCCAAGGCGCCGAGCGCGGCCACGAAACGCATCACAAACATCGAAATTCCTCCGGAGGGGCGTTTATCCAGCGATTCTAGAGGCTTTTGCCGACAATCCAATCGCCAATTAACCATCGCCACCGCCGCGCCCTATCATGATCGCGATCGAAATGCGCGATCCGTTTCGCCCAGTTGCGCTCGCCAGGCGGCGGATCGCTGCGACCCGCACGGAAAAAGGGACCGCCCGGTCGCCCGGATGGCCCCTTTTCGATACGAACGAAACCGCTCGCGATAGATTACATCGTGTTGGTGGTCATCGTCGTGGTGTTCGTCGTCATCATGGTGTCGTTGCCGGTCATCATGCTGTCGTTGGCCATCATGCCACCGTTCATCGAACCGTCGACGGCGGTCATGTTGTCCGTCATCGTGCCCATGTCGTCGGTGGTGTTCATGTCGGTGACCATCGTGTTATCGGTCGTCGTTTCGGTCTTGGGGCCGCACGCCGAAACGGCGAGTGCGGCACCGGCGATAAGCGAGCCGGTCAGAACCTTGGAGATGATTGAACGCATTGGAAGCTCCCTAGATAGCGGATTTGGCCGGCTTGCTGGCCGCTTAACACCCAAATCAACGTGGACATTAAACGGAATACGCTCCGGCCTCAAGCCTCGTTTTGGATATGGCAAGAAACTGTTTCAACAAATCGCCCCGCGTTCGACGCCAATGCGGCGTCGAACAGCGCAAGATCGGCCCCTGGAACCCCTAATCTTGCCAAGCTCGTGACCGGGAATTCGGCCAACCCACACGGCACGATACCATCGAAATGCCCCAGATCGGGAGCGACGTTGACAGCAAAGCCATGCAGCGTCACCCAGCGCCGGACGCGCACGCCGATCGCGCCGATCTTTGCCTCGCGACCGCCGCCGATCGTCGGGTCGATCGTCCAGATCCCCACTCGCCCGTCGACCGCGAACGCCTCGACCCCGAGCTGCGCGAGCGCCGCGATCACCCAGTTTTCTAGGGCGTGGACAAACCGGCGGATGTCGCGCCCGCGCTTGCCAAGGTCGAGCACCAGATAACCCACCCGCTGCCCTGGACCGTGATAGGTATAGCGCCCCCCGCGACCCGTCGTGATGACCGGGAACCGCGGATCGATCAGCTCGACCGGGTCGGCACTGGTGCCCGCGGTGTAGACCGGCGGATGTTGGAGCAGCCAGATCAATTCGCGCGCATCGCCCGTCGCCACCGCCGCGGCGCGCGACTCCATGATCGCCAGCGAATCGGCATAGGGCGTCAACCCCGGCGACGTACGCCATTCGATCTCGGCGAGCGGGTCGGGCATCGGAAAAGCTGCCGCAGATAAGGTCACGTCGCCGTAGGTGGCGCGCTCACGCCGCGGAGGCAAGGTCGACCAGGCGCAAGATTCACCGAACCGTTTCCGATCCCGGGTATAGCGTGGCTATGCAACGGGCATTTCGCACCACGCCCCTGGGGCCAGCCCCTCGAGTGACCAGTCGCCGACGCGCCAGCGGATCAGCCGCAGCGTCGGGTGGCCGACCGCCGCGGTCATGCGCCGAACCTGCCGGTTGCGCCCTTCGCGGATCGTCAGCCGCAGCCAGCCGTCGGGGACGGTCTTGCGAAACCGCACCGGCGGGTCGCGAGGCCAAAGCGTGGGCTGGTCGATCCGCGCCGCCTCCGCGGGGAGCGTCGGCCCATCCTTCAGGTGAACGCCCCGCCTCAGCCTGTCGAGGCTCGCGTCGGCGACATCGCCTTCGACTTGGACAAGATAGGTCTTGGCCAGCTTGAATTTCGGATCGGCGATCCGCGTTTGGAGGCGGCCATCGTCGGTCAGCAGCAGCAACCCCTCGCTATCGAGATCGAGCCGTCCGGCCGGGTAGACGCCGGGCACGTCGATGAAATCCGACAACGTGGCGCGCTCCGTCCCGATGCTGCGATCGGTAAACTGGCAGAGCACGCCATGCGGTTTGTTAAACAGGATCAGGCGCGGCATCGCTACGCTATCCGGCGGGGACCCGCGTAACGCAACTCGTTAGGGTTTGCCGCGCGCGCATCGCGGCGGCTAGAAACGCGGTTCGACGATCAACCGAGGACTGTCCACCTGTGAAGCCGATGATTCTCGCCGCGCTCCTGAGCCTTGCCGGCTGCGCCTATCCCGCGACCCCGCCTGCGCTCGATCCGGTCGCCGCGTCCGCACCGACGGGATCGCGCGTCGATATGGCGACCGCCCCGTCCGGGCGGACCACGCCGCGTGTGACCTCGAACGACGCCCCCATGCCGGTGACCATCCTGGTGTCGATCGACGGGTTTCGTCCCGATTATCTCGAGCGCGGGGTAACGCCGCGGCTGTCGGCGCTGGCCAGCGGGGGCGTGTCGGCGTCGATGGAGCCGTCGTTCCCGTCGAAGACCTTCCCGAACCACTGGACGATCGTCACCGGGATGTATCCCGACCATCACGGCATCACCGCGAACAAGATGGCCGACCCCGCGCGCCCCGATGAGACGTTCACGATGGCGAGCGACGAACCCTATTGGTGGAGCACCGCCGCGCCAATCTGGGTGACCGCCGAACAGGCCGGGATCCGTACCGCGACGATGTTCTGGCCCGGCGCGAACGTTGCGTGGGGTGGAACCCGCGCGAAGGAGTGGCCGGGCGACATCACCGGCGGGGTCCGGCCACGGGATTGGCAGCAGTTCAACCAGGCCGTGACCGGCGACCAGCGGGTCGACGCGGTGATCGACTGGCTCCGGCGCCCGGCGGCGACCCGGCCGCGCTTCGTGACGCTCTATTTCGATACGGTCGACACCGCGGGCCATCGCTACGGCCCCGCCGCTGCCGAAACCACGCGTGCGGTCGCCGACGTCGACCACATGATCGGGCGACTGGTCGACGGGCTGGCCGAGTTCGGCC
>JALYTW010000125.1 GCA_030854075.1 Pseudomonadota bacterium | reverse complement strand
GACGATTTCAATTTCGGCGCGATGGAGAACAAGGGGCTGAACATTTTCAACAGCCGCTATATCCTCGCCGATCCCGACACCGCGACCGATTACGATTACGATGCGATCGCCGCGGTCGTCGCGCACGAATATTTTCATAACTGGTCGGGGGACCGCGTCACTTGCCGCGACTGGTTCCAGCTGAGCCTCAAGGAAGGCTTCACGGTCTATCGCGACCAGAGCTTCTCCGCCGACCAGGGCTCGGCGGCGGTCAAGCGGATCGAGGATGTGCGCAGTCTGCGCGCCGCGCAATTCCCCGAGGATGCAGGCCCGCTCGCGCACCCCGTGCGCCCCGACAGCTATCAGGAAATCTCGAACTTCTATACCGCGACGATCTATAACAAGGGCGCCGAACTCATCCGGATGATGGCGACGATGCTGGGGCCGGTGGCATTCCGCGCTGCGACCGACCGCTATTTCGATCGTTTCGACGGGACCGCGGCGACGTGCGAGGATTTCGTGGCGTGCATGGAGGAGGCGGGCGGAATCGACCTCGCCCAGTTCCGCCGGTGGTATAGCCAGGCCGGCACCCCGCGCGTGTCGGCGAGCCTCGACGAGAACGACGGGCGTACGACGCTGCGGCTCGCGCAACACGTCCCCGCGACGCCGGGCCAGCCCGACAAGGTGCCGATGGTCCTTCCGCTCAAGCTTCGGCTATTCGGCGCGGACAGTGGGCGTCCGCTGATCGACGAGCGCCTGGTGCTGCTCGACCAGCCGAGCGAGACGCTTGTCTTCGAAGGACTCCCGGAACGCGCGATCCTGTCGATCAACCGCGGCTTTTCGGCGCCGGTGATCGTCGAGAGCGATCGCACCGCCGCCGATCTCGCCTTCCTCGCCCGGCATGACGATGATTCGTTCGCGCGCTATGAGGCGATGCAGCAGCTGATGCTGGACGCGCTCGTCGCGGGCGCGATGGGGGATAGCAGTGGGCATGATGCGGTGATCGCCGCGGTCTCGAACACGCTGGCGAATTCCGCGCTCGATCCGGCCTTTGTCGCGGAGGCGGTGCTGCTGCCGTCAGAGAGCTTCATCGGCGACCAACTCGAGACGGTCGATCCGGAGGCGATCCACGCCAGCCGCGAAGGGCTCCGTCGCGCGCTGGGCCAACGGCTCGATGACCAGTGGCGCGAGGCATACGACATCGCGCCCGAGGCGTATGTCTATTCGCCGCAGGCCAAGGGGCGGCGGCGGCTGCGCAATGTCGCGCTGGGCTATATTGCCGCCAGTGGCGCGGAGGATGCCGCTGCGCTGGCGTTCGCGCAGTTCGAGGCGGCGGACAATATGACCGATCGCCAGGGCGCGCTCGCCACGCTCGCCAACACCGATGCCGCAGCGGACGCCGCCAGGCGCGAGGCGGCGCTCGACATCTTCTACAACCGCTATGCCGACAATGCGCTCGTCATCGACAAGTGGTTCCAGACCCAGGCGCTATCGAGCCGCGCGGATACTGGCGAAGCGGTCGCGAACCTTGCGCGGCATCCGGATTTCACCCTCGCCAACCCCAATCGCGCGCGGTCGCTGATCGGCGCCTTTGCGGCGAACCAGCGTGCGTTCAACGCCGCCGACGGATCGGGCTATCGCTTCCTCGCCGACCAGTTGATCGCGCTCGACAAGTTGAATCCGCAGACCGCGGCGAAGCTGTTGCCCCCGCTTGGCCGCTGGCGGCGGTTCGATCCGGTGCGCGCTGCGATGATGCGGGCCGAGCTCGAACGGATCGTCGCAGCCCCCGGCCTGTCGAGGGATGTATTCGAACAAGGCTCCAAGAGTCTCGCAGGCTAATCACCCCCCGCAAATGAGTTGCCGTCGATAATCGTATCGGATAAGTTGTTGGAACTGCAAAGGGTTCGGTATGAAACAGCGTATCTTCGGAACTGTAGTGGCGATGAGCGCGCTCCTGGCGGGCTGCGGTGGATCGGGCGATTCGGGTACGACATTCGGGGGGCCAGCGACAGGCACCGTTACGCCGACCCCAACCGCCCCCGTGACGACTGCCGGCTGCTCGTTGCGCGAACGTCAGGACTGGGCGGCGGCGCAGCTGCGCGAATGGTATCTGTTCCCCGAGACGCTGCCGACCGTGTTCGACCC
>JALYTW010000120.1 GCA_030854075.1 Pseudomonadota bacterium | reverse complement strand
AATGGCGGCGAGCCGTCCCTTCGCGATGCTGGTGGGCGTCACCGCCGCGGCGCTGCTCCTGCTGTCTGGCTACCCACATCTCGGCGACCGCCGTGCCGCGCGCCACCAGGTTGCGGCGCTGGCGGCGACGATCGATCGCTATCGTGGCGACGGCTGCCTGTTCGCCTTCTCCGCACCGCCGGTGCTGTATCAGGCGACGGGCTCGTGCCTCCCCACCCGCTACCCGTTCGGCACCCACCTGACGCTGACCAGCGAATCGCGCGCGATCGGCGTCGACCCCATTGTCGAACTCCGCCGCATCCTGGCGACACGCCCCCCGGTCATCGTCAGCGGCCCCCCGGTCGGACCGGTCGAGCGCCTGCCCTACCAGCTGGTCGCGGCGGCGGTGGCGCGCGACTACGTCCGGGTCGGCCGGGGCCTCGGCACCATCGTCTATGCGCTCAGGCGGCGACCAGCCGATAATCCTTAAAGCGTTCGCGCAGCGCGGTCTTGAGTAGCTTGCCGGTCGCGGTATGCGGCAATTCCTCGACGAACTCGATCGCGTCGGGCAACCACCATTTGGCGACATGATCGGTAAGGTGCGCGACGATCTCGGCAGGCGTCACGCCGCTTCCCGGTTTGCGGACGATCAGCAACAACGGCCGCTCATCCCAGCGCGGATGATAGATTCCGATCGCCGCCGCCTCTGCGACCCCGGGGCAGCCGACCGCCGCGTTTTCGAGTTCGACCGAGCTGATCCATTCGCCCCCCGATTTGATGACGTCCTTGGACCGGTCGGTGATCTGCATTGTGCCGTCGGGGTGGATCATCGCGACATCGCCGGTGTCGAACCAGCCATCGGCATCGATCGCATCCTGCTCGGCGCCGAAATAGCGCTTCACGACCCACGGGCCTCGGACATGCAGCCGGCCCGACGACACGCCATCGCGGGGCAGTTCGGCCCCCTCATCGTCGGTGATGCGCAGCTCGACGCCGAACGGGATCTGTCCCTGTTTGGTCAGGAAATCGAGCCGCTGCTCATGGCTCCAGTCCGCCCAGTCTTCGGGCGGCGAGCCAGCGGTTGCGACGGGGGAGGTTTCGGTCATCCCCCACAGGTGCTTCACCTCGACCCCCATCGCCATCAGCCGGTCGATCATCGCGCGCGGTGCCGCCGATCCGCCGACCGTCGCGAGTTCGAGAAACCCCGGGGCTTCGCCGGTCGCGTCGATATGCGCGAATAGCGCGAGCCAGACGGTTGGCACGCCCGACGAAATCGTCACGCGTTCGCGTTTCATCAGGTCGCAGAGAACCTTGGGATCGTTAACCGCGGAGAACACCATTTTCGCCCCCGCAATCGCCGCTGCGAACGGCGTCCCCCACGCCGCGGCATGGAACATCGGGACGACGGGCAGCAGCACCGATCGTGACGACATCGACAGCACCGACGGCGCGACGACCATCATCGCGTGGAGCACGGTCGAGCGATGGGTATAGAGCACGCCCTTCGGGTTCCCCGTCGTGCCGCTGGTATAGCAGAGCATGCACGGTTCGCGCTCGTCGCCCTCGACCCAGGCATAGTCGCCGTCCTCGGCATCGATCAGCGCGGCGAAGCTGCCCTCGCCAGTCCCATCCATGACGACATAATGCTCGATGCTCGTCCACCGGTCCTTGAGCTGGTCGACGATCGGCTGGAACGCCGCATCGTATAGCAACACGCGGTCCTCGGCATGGTTGGCGATATAGACCAGCTGGTCTTCGAATAGCCGGGGGTTGATCGTATGGATCACCCCGCCCATCCCGATCGCGGCGTACCACGCGACGAGGTGGTGCGCATGATTCATGGCAAGCGTCGCAACCCGGTCGCCCGGTTTCACCCCGAGCCGTTCGAGCGCCTGGGCGAGCTTCCTGGCGTCGCAACGGACGCCCGCCCAGTCGGTCCGCGATTCGCTTCCGTCCGCCCAGTGGCTCACGATCTCACGCGTGCCGGCTTCCTGCGCGACGTGGTCGATCAGCCTGGGTACTCGAAGTTCGAAATCCTGCATCCCGCCCAGCATGGTGATCCTCTCTCGTTTTCGAAAGCCAGCATAGGGGGTGGCGCGATGGGGGCAATAGGTCCGCGTGGTAACGAACTATTGCCGAGGGGTCGTAGCGCGGATGGCTATCCTACCAGCGCCAGCCTGGTTTCCGACGAAGTCATCGCGACGCTGGTCACCCCGGGCAGGATCTCCAGCCGCGACACAAGTTCGCCATCGAGCAGGAAATCACGACCGAGCAGCACCTTGGCGGCTCCCTGCGCGACCGGCGCGGTCACGCGTATTTCGCCGCGTCCCCCGCGATGGTCCGCGAGCATTGCTGAGAGCGCGCGGAACGCGAGCGGCTCGGTAATAGCGATCTCGACGACAAACCGCGCGGTGGACGCCAGCCCCTCGAACGGCTGGATTCGCTTCACCGTCACCCGCGGCGCTTCCTCGCCAGGGCGCCGATCGAGTTCTACGGTCGCGAGCCCGCAGCCGCCGTTGCGCGCAGCCTCCTCCAGATCGTTGGCGACGCTGTCGTCGAAACACGTCGCGACAAACTGCCCGCTCGCATCCGATAACGTCGCCATCATGTAGCGCTTGCCCCTTGCCGAGGTGCGCCAGCGCGCATCCTCGACCAGCACCGCCATCGTCGCGCCCGCGCGGCTACCGTCGTCCGGAATGTCGAGATCGCCCAGCGCGACGAACGCGCGCGCGCCATGCATCTTGGCGATATGCGCGTGGCGGTCGACCGGGTGCGACGAGAAATAGAAGCCGAATGCCTCCTTTTCCTGCTCCATCCGCTGCGCCAACGTCCAATTAGCGGTGCGCGGCAGCTTGATGTCGTCGCCCGCGACCGCCTCGCCGCCGAACAGCCCGCCCTGCCCGCTGATCTTGGCGTCATGGGTCCGCGCGGCGACCGCCAGGATCGTTTCGGCGACCGCATGGATCCCGGCTCGGTTGCGATCGAGGCTGTCGAACGCGCCCCCGGCCGCCAGCGTTTCAAGTTGACGCTTGTTGACCAGCCGCGGGTCGACCCGGGTCGCCAGATCGTCGATGCTCCGAAAGGCGCCGTTCGCCTCGCGCTCCTCGACCAGCCGCTCCATTGCTCCCTCGCCGACTGATTTCAGCGCAGCAAGCGCGTAACGGACAACGAGGCCGTCTCCGGTTTCCTCGACATCAAACTCGGCCGCGCTGCGGTTGATGTCGGGACCTGCAAGCCCGACACCCATGCGCCGCATGTCGTCGACAAAGATTGCCAATTTGTCCGTCAGATGGAGATCATAGCACATCGATGCCGCGAAGAATTCGGCGGGGTGGTGCGCCTTGAGCCACGCGGTCTGGTACGCCAGCAGCGCATAGGCGGCGGCGTGGCTCTTGTTGAAGCCATAGCCCGCAAACTTGTCGATCAAGTCGAACAGCTCGTTCGCCTGTTGCTGATCGATCCGGTTGACGCTGGCGCACCCTTCGACGAAGCCCGCGCGCTGCGCGTCCATCTCCGCCTTGATCTTCTTGCCCATCGCGCGCCGCAGCAGATCGGCCTGCCCCAGGCTATACCCCGCCAGGATCTGCGCCGCCTGCATGACCTGTTCCTGATAGACGAAGATGCCGTAGGTTTCGGCGAGGATGCCTTCGAGCAGGTGGTGCGGATAGGCGATCGGCTCCTGCCCGTTCTTGCGGCGTCCGAAGAGCGGGATATTGTCCATCGGGCCGGGCCGATACAGCGCGACGAGCGCGATGATGTCGCCGAAATTGGACGGCCGCACCGCCGACAGCGTCCGCCGCATTCCCTCCGATTCCAACTGGAAGACCCCGACGGTATCGCCCCTCTGGAGCAGCTTGTAGACCGCCTCGTCGTCCCATTCGAGCGCGTCTAGATCGAGTTCGACCCCGCGCTTCTGCAGCAGTTGCACCGCCTTCTTCAGCACGGATAGCGTTTTCAGGCCCAGAAAATCGAACTTCACCAGTCCGGCGCCCTCGACATATTTCATGTCGAACTGCGTCACCGGCATATCCGATCGCGGATCGCGATAGAGCGGCACGAGCTGGCTGAGCGGCCGATCGCCGATCACGACGCCCGCGGCATGCGTCGAGGCATGCCGCGGCAGGCCCTCGAGTTTCATCGCGAGGTCGATCAGCCGGCGGACCTGGTTGTCGTTGGCATATTCCTTGGCGAACTCGCCTACGCCGTTGAGCGTGCGTTCCAGCGTCCATGGATCGGTCGGGTGGTTCGGGATGAGCTTGGCGAGCCGATCGACCTGACCATAGCTCATTTGAAGCACGCGCCCGGTATCCTTGAGCACCGCGCGCGCCTTGAGCTTCCCGAAGGTGATGATCTGCGCGACCTGGTCGCGGCCGTATTTCTCCTGGACGTAACGGATCACTTCAACCCGGCGGGTTTCGCAGAAATCGATGTCGAAATCGGGCATCGACACGCGCTCGGGGTTGAGGAACCGTTCGAACAGCAGTCCCAATTTGATCGGATCCAGATCGGTGATCGTCAGTGACCAGGCGACCACCGACCCCGCGCCCGATCCGCGACCCGGGCCGACCGGGATATCGTGATCCTTCGCCCATTTGATGAAATCCGCGACGATCAGGAAATAGCCGGGGAAGCCCATCTGGATAATCACGTCGACCTCGAACGCCAGCCGGTCGCGGTACATCTCGCGCCAACCGGGCTGGCCCTCGCCGTGGAGGTCGGCGATCCGGTCGAGCCGCGCTTCCAGCCCCGCGCACGCATCGTCGCGCAACTTGGCGGCCTCACCTTCGAGATCGCCCGCCAGCGTCGGCAGGATCGGCTTGCGGTACGGGGCCGCCACCGCGCAGCGTTGCGCGACGACCAGCGTGTTCGCGATCGCCTCGGGCAGATCGGCGAACAGCTCGATCATCACCGGTGCCGGCTTCAGCCAGGCCTCGGGGCAACTGCGGGTGCGATCCTCGCTTTCGACATAGGTCGAATGCGCGATGCACAGCATGGCATCGTGCGCGTCGCCGAACCCGGATTCGGCGAAACAGCACGGGTTGGTCGCGACCAGCGGCAGGTCGCGATCATAGGCGAGGTCGATCAACGCCGCTTCCGCCGCCGCTTCGATCGCGTCGCCGCGGCGCGCGATCTCGACGTAGAGCCGGTCGGGAAACAGCGCTTGCAACCGATCCGCATACGCCGCCGCCCGCGCGGGCTGGTCCTCCGCAAACAGCCGCGCCAATGCGCCCTCGCCGCCCGCTGTAAACGCGATCAACCCGTCAGTGCGTCCCTCCAGTGCCGCTAGATCGACATGCGCAGCCTGCTCGATCGGGCGTTCGAGGTGGGCCATCGACACCAGCGCGCACAGATTGTCGTAGCCGGTCGTGTCCTGCGCATAGAGCGCGATCCAGTCGAGCACCGGTGCCGCGCCCTCGGGCATGTCGGCGCGCGCGACCCCTAGCATCGTGCCGATGATCGGCTGCACGCCGTCCTTCTTGGCGGCGTCGCTGAACGCCATCGCAGCGTAGAGCCCGTTGCGATCGGTCAGCGCGGCGGCGGGAAACCCCAGCATCTTGGCCTGTTTGGCGATCGCCTTCGGCTCGATCGCGCCGTCGAGCATGGTGTAGCTGGAAAAGATACGGAGGGGCACGAAGCCGGCATGGGGCATGGGTATGACCCTAACCGACAATCGGTGATTCGAACAGGCGAGGCTGGCGCCCAGCTGTGGAAAACCCGACGACCTGCCGTGCTCGCCGCGATCAGGCCGCCGCCTCCCGATCCGCGAATAACGCCTTCAAATCCTTCTTTAAAATCTTGCCGTTGGCGTTGCGCGGCAGCGTCTCGTCGACGAACCGCACCGCGACTGGAGTCTTGAATATGGCGAGCCGCTCGCGGACCCACGCCTGGAGTTCCGCCTCGGTCGCGGTCTCACCTGGTGCCAGGTGGACCACCGCCGCCGGCTCCTCGCCCAGCGTGCGATGGGGAATGCCGATCAGCGCGCAGTCGGTGACCGCGGGATGTGCGTAGAGGACGTTCTCCACCTCGGTCGAATAGATATTCTCGCCCCCGCGGATCACCATGTCCTTGGCGCGGTCGACGATATAGCAGAACCCCTCTTCGTCGAGCCGGGCGAGATCGCCGGTGCGGACCCAGCCATTGACGAACGTCTCGGCGGTCGCTTCAGGCTTGTTCCAATAGCCTTTCACGATCATCGGTCCGCGCGCCCACAACTCGCCGACCTCCCCCATCGCCAAGATCGTGACGCCATCCTCGGCGCGGATTTCGAGATCGGCGACCGGGACCGGCGGACCCGCGCTGGTCGGGCGATTGAGATAGTCTTCACTGGAATGCGACGTCACCGTCGCCATCGTTTCGGTCATCCCCCAGCCGTTGCCGGGCAGCGCGCCGAATTCGCTATGGATCCGTTTGACCAGTTCGGGGGCCGCTGGCGCTCCGCCATAGGCGATCGCCTCGAGGCTGGAGAGATCGTACTTGTGGCGGTCGGGATGTTCGAGCAGCTGCCACGCGATCGTCGGCACCCCGCCGGTGACGTTCACTTTCTCGCGCTCGATGATCTCCATCGCGCGCACCGGGTCCCATTTGCGCATGAAGATCATCGTGCTGCCGGTTGCGACCGCGCCCATCATTCCCGCGGAGCATGCGGTGACATGAAACATCGGTATTACCGTGAGCGATGTCCGCGGGCTGGGCTCGGGAATTGCATCGCCCCGCCGCAGAATCGAGCGCGCCGCGGCGTATCCGCCCGACAGGATGTTGCTCATCAGATTGCGGTGCGTGCCGAGCGCGCCCTTGGGAGCCCCGGTGGTACCACTGGTGTAGAATATCGTGGCATCGTCGTCGGGTGCGATCTCCGCATCGGGCAGCGCAACCTCGGCCAGTGACGACCAGCTCTGCGGGGTACCGATCACATCTTCCAGTCGCTCGCTGTTGCCAGTGAGCGGTTCGGCGGCACGCGCGACGAGAATGTGCTCGAGCGCGGGCAGCGCGTCATAATATTGTTCGATACGATGATGGCGCTCGCCGTCGAGGATCAGCACCTTCGCACCCGAATCGGACAGCCCGTATTCAAGCTCGCCCCCGGTCCACCACGCGTTGAGCGGCACCACGATCGCGCCGATCGTCGTCGCGGCAAAGAAACAGACCGGCCATTCGGGCAGGTTGCGCATCGCCAACGCGACCCGGTCGCCGGGACGGACCCCGCGTTCGACGAGGTTGCGCGCCAGCGTCGTGATCGCGCGAAACGTCGCCTCATACGAGATGCGCTCGTCCTCGTAGATCGTGAAGAGGCGCTCGCCGTGCCTCCGCGCCGCCTCGACCAGCGTCCGCAACGACGGTGGCGCATATTTCCAGACCCGCGTCGGGACATCCCCGATGTCGACCGTCTCCATCTCGAACTTCGATCCCGGCTGGGTCAGCATCGCCTGCGCCTGGGGCAGCGATACAACCGGCCATTCGGGCGGCAACGCGATCAACGGTTCACTGGCCAAAACACACCCTCTCTTCTACCTGTCACCACGTGGACTTGAAACTCGGGTTTGGCTTCAGGTCCGCGCCATGCGAGGTTAGTGTTGATTCACGGGCCGCTCAAGGCAATAGGACGTCCGCATTCGAATTAGAGGTATGGACCGCCGCATGAAAATATCCAAGCCCGCGAACCACGGTTTCGATGCTGATCGGCTCGCGGCCATCGATGGCTTCCTGAAGGAACGATATCTCGATTCGGGGAAGCTGCCCAACACCCAATTGCTGGTCGCGCACGATGGCAAGGTCGTCCATTTTTCGAGCCAAGGTAGTGCGCGCGAAGCTGGCGCGACGATCGACGAGGGATCGCTGTTCCGCATCGCCAGCATGACCAAGCCGATCACCTCGATCGCGTTCATGATGCTCGTCGAACAGGGTAAGGTGGCAGTTGACACGCCGGTCCATCACGTCCTTCCAGAATTCAAGGGATTGGGGGTGTATAACGGCGGCGGCGGCGGCGTGCCGTTTCAGACCAAGCCGACCGCCGAGCCGATGCGGATGGTCGACCTGCTCCGCCACACCTCGGGCCTGACCTACGGCTTTCAGAACCGCAGCAATGTCGATGCCGCCTATCGCGACGCGAAGATGGAAAATTGGCATGGCGGCCATGATCTCCAAGGCTTTGTCGAGGCGCTCGGCAAGTTGCCACTCGAGTTTTCGCCCGGCGATAGCTGGAATTATTCGGTCTCGACCGACGTCTTGGGCGCGGTGGTCGAGCGCGTGTCGGGACAGACGCTCGATGCGTATTTCCGCGAGCATATCTTCGCGCCGTTGAACATGGACGACACGTTCTTCCAGGTGCCCGCTGACAAGATCGATCGCCTCACCGATTGCTACACCTTCGTGCCCGGAAAGGGCCGGATCATGTACGACCGCGGCGATAAAAGCGCGTGGAGCCGGATGCCCAAGCTTCTCTCGGGCGGCGGCGGCCTCGTCTCATCGGCGTTGGACTATCACCGGTTCTGCACCATGCTCTTGAATGGCGGGGAACTGGATGGTGCGCGGATCGTCGGGCGGAAGACGATCGATCTGATGACGCGCAATCATCTGCCGGGCAATTCCGATCTCGCGACGATGTCGCAGTCGTTGTTCAGCGAGGCGGCAAACGCCGGCACCGGGTTCGGCCTCGGCTTTGCGGTCAACCTGGACGTCGCCAAATCGATGGTCCCGGGATCGGCCGGGGAATATTATTGGGGCGGGATGTTTTCCACCGCGTTTTTCGTCGATCCGGTCGAGCGCCTGTCGATGGTGTTCATGACCCAGATGAGCCCCAGCAACGTCTATCCGATCCGCCGCGAACTAAAGACGATGATCTATGCCGCGCTGACCTGAGCGTCGCGCCCCATCCGCATTTTTGGAGATGAACATGACCAGCCCGATCCGCACCGAACGCCATGACGACGTACTCGTCATCATTTCGAACAATCCCCCCGTCAACGCGCTTGGTGCCGCGGTTCGCCAGGGATTGGAAGCCGCGATCAAGGAAGGCGTCGCCGATGCCAGCATCAAGGCGATGGTGATCCGCTGCGACGGGCGCACCTTTTTCGCGGGCGCGGACATTACCGAATTCGGCAAGCCGATGCAGGAGCCGGGCCTCGGCACCGTCATCGACATGATCGAGGCGAGCGACAAGCCTGTCGTCGCCGCGATCCACGGCACCGCGCTCGGCGGCGGCTGCGAGGTGACGCTCGGCTGTCATTATCGCGTCGCGGTGCCGAGTGCCAAGATCGGCACCCCTGAGGTCAAGCTCGGCCTGCTCCCCGGGGCGGGCGGCACCCAGCGGATTCCGCGGATCGCGGGTGTTCCGTTGGCGTTGGAGATGACCGCGATCGG
>JALYTW010000110.1 GCA_030854075.1 Pseudomonadota bacterium | reverse complement strand
GTGCGTCGGCGGCGACGTCGGCGTCTTCTCCCACGGCGAGAACGCGCGCGAGATCGCGCTGATGGTCGCCGCCGGGATGCCCGCCCCCCAGGCGATGATCGCCGCCACCGCGGGCAACGCCCACACCTTCCACCTCACCGACCGCGGCGCGATCAAGCCCGGCCTCCTCGCCGACCTCGTCGGCCTCGCGGGCGACCCGACGCGCGACGTGGCCGCGACGACAGCGGTGCGGTTCGTGATGAAGGGTGGCGTGGTGGTGCGGGTAGAGTAGGGGACGAGTCTATTAGTAATCAGTGGCACCAACTATCCAAACGCCCGATTTAAAGCATAGTTATGCAAGCAGCTTTCCAGCAAAGCTCCTCGTCTGGGGTCTAGTTTTCGCGCAGTGCTTCATTCATTTGCACTCACGCTATCTTGAGAGCTTTGCTTTTGAAGTTGTAGCGTTCGCCGACGGTCAAATCGGAATTGTCCAAACCCGGGTCGACCATTGATGTTGTGAATATGATCTGGTGGTCAAATTCCGTGCTCTCGCTGATTGAAGCAATTAACCTCTGAAAGTTTTGGCTCCTATGCTCCGTCATTCCCTTATCCTCAACGTTATCGAGTAAGAGAAAGCGCGGGTATCGCAGGATCGGGCTCGTGCAGGACACCCAATGTAGCGCCAAGTGGAACGCATTGCGAATCACGGTAAGCGAACTGGCCGAGAAGCCCGACTTGCCATTCACCGTGACGCGATCCTCAGAGAAGTCGAAATAGACGTCGCTTTCGTCGGTAAATTCAGCTTCGGTATGGACGTCCTTGGCAAGAATCGCGGCCGTCCGTTGCTGGATCATACGATAGACCTTGCCTTGATCACGGTCGCGCTGGTCGCGCCAGATGACGATACTTTCTTTTAGACGGGTTATATCTTCATTCAACTCGGCCCTCGCCCATGAAAGTTCGGCTAATTGCTCAGCAAGCCGACGTTCGCGTTGAACTTCAATCAGCTCCCGCTCCGAATATCCAAGTCGGCTGTTAAGTCGATCAATCTGCGCATCAGCCTCGGTCAAATAGTTTCGGGTCAGGTTGAGATATTCTGTTGCTAACGCATCACGGACTCCGGTGAATTTAGCCGCAGTGGACTTTGCTGAAGCCAAGTCCTCACGGCGTTTGAATTGCAGCTGGTTCGATTCCTTGAGTTGTATCTCGAGTTCATTGCGCATTCGCGCGAAACGCGATCGGTCGCCGTCAGGTTCTAGTTCCGACCGGCAGAGCTAGCACTGGTGCTCGTGGTCGGCGTCCCTCAACGGGGAGAAACAACTCGGACAAAACAGGAAGTTTATCGGACCTAGTGTGCAGTTCGCAATCTCGCCTTCGCGAAGCCGTGCGCGGGTTCTCTGAATCTCGTCGATGAGCGTTTCCGCATCGGCTATGTTGTATGTAAGTTGGCCGATGAGTATCTGGATGTCCGAAATGTCACCGTTTACACGGTCCAGATCCACCTTGATTGTGGCGACGATGCTGGATTCCCCCGGCGCTAGGCGCCGCTCGTCGAAGCGATGGTTCTTTAGTGCCTGGATCTCCGATTGTATCGCGAGGATATCTGCCTCCAAGTTTCGACGGCGGGCCTCCACGAAATCGAGGTTAAACGCTTCCCCGGCAGCAGTGAGCACACGGTTGAGGGCACCATATTGCTGGGTCGCCGCCTCATAGGCCTTTTCTTTTTCCCGCAGTTCCAGTTGCGCCGGATAGAGGCGTGCATCGAATACACCGCAGAGCAAGTCGCCGACGGCTTGACGCCGCAACGCTGAATCGTTTCGCTCTGCTCGAAAGATGCGATCGACCGGCGTCATCTGGTCGACGTACATCAGCCGCAGCAGCTGATGCATAGTAATGTTCCCTTCAGCCTCAGCAGGGACCTCCGGCATGTCCATCAGCCGAAACAGAACCTGGGTGAAGCTTTCGCGGTCGCTCATGCGACGATAGCTGTACCGTTGCCAGCCATCGGCGCCTGCCCCACTCGCAGCTTCGAAATCACCAAAATAAATCCACATCGGCTGCTGCGACGCTTCTGCTATCTCTCTTCTCAGCGTTACGACAGAACCGTTTAGGACGACCTCCGCCAGCACTTGGTCACAGGATGCCGCCTCCGGCTTCCACTGGGTAAGGTCTCCACCCAGGGCAAAAAAGATCATGTCTGCGATGGTGGATTTGCCGACGCTGTTCCCTTCTCCGGGCACGCCCCGGATGATGTTAACGCCAACATGAAATTCTTCATCGTAAGCGCGTTGCCCGCCCTTTAGGACGACCAGTCGCGACAGCCTTAAGCTTGGATCAAGCCGCGTCATATCGGTGCTCCAGCAATCCTGTGCGGTCCTTTAATCCATCGCTGCCTTTCAGCGGGATCGCAGCCATTTCGACCGCCAACATATCCACCAGTGCCGCGTCATCGACTGCGTCCGCAAAGGTGCGCAGTAAATCTAGCGGAATCTCCCGTTCGGTGCGCACCAGAACGCCCTCTTCGAATTCTGCGGGATCTATAAAGCCTTTGGCGGCGAGCGAACGAGCGATTGCTTCATGGATCCCGCGCAGTTGCTGGATGAACATTCTTGGGGTTGGGACGCGCGTATATTTTGACCCCAGTTTTCCGAACTCCCGCTTTCGCTTGGTCATACTGCGGGGAAGGCGCGCGGCTTCAAGCAGGTGCGGGAAAAGATAATATAGATCAAGGATACGAAATGTGTCCCACTTCATCTGTCGCTTAGGGTTGGTCTCCAGCAGGCGGAGCATCCGGAACATGCCGTGGTTGAGATCGAATGCGGGATGATAGACCAACATCGTCAATGCCAAACCAGATGGCAGTTACCAGTCAGGAAATAGATCATTCCTCGAACCGTCGACGTGGCAGCGCCGTCATATTCGCTACATGTTTCAAGTTCGGTTACAAGGGGTTTAACGACATGCACGTTTACTAGCTGGTCAATCTGCTCACGACCCGCCCCATTCGCAATAGCGGGTTGAACCCACGTTTGAAACTCTTCGTAGATTTTACCCATCAACGTCGCGTAGATAGTCTGGAACGTTCTTGAAAACATGTTTTTACGAAGCTCGGCATAGACCATCTCCTTCATGGCCTTAGCCATATCCAGCTGATCCTTGCGGTTCGCCGCTGTAAATTTTCCGTCCAATCCAACGACCGTCTCATCTTCGACAGATCTCGTGAAAATCTGCAGCTGTGCGATATAATCAGTCAGCTCCTTGTCCTCGACCGCCTCATCGCGAAGCTTTCGATAAAGACGATTCAACGAAGACTCAGGTCGTGTCGGTGCCTGCACAATGACATCGCGAACCGACAAAGTGGAGACGCTTCCGGCGGCGATATGGCCGCCAGCGCTATTGCCGGACTGAACGATGCCTTTCCCAGGAGACTCGCTACTCATTCAGGCCCGCTGGTGACGTTACCCCCAGCGATATGGCCACCCGCTACGTTGCCGGATTGCGCAACGGACTTTTCCGTCGCGATTGCCGTGGGAGAGCTGACCCTCTTTCTAGTCCGAACATCAATGGCGAACTTAAGTGAGAAACCGGAAACCAGCCCCGCTATGAAACTACCAATGCCGACCGCCCATTCCATATTTATGCCTCCCCGCGAGCCATCAACTACAGCAGTCGAAATCGAATTCAAGTAGGCTCGATAAAAGCGTGGATAATTTGGCACAACTAACGTGTTCGAATGAATTAATAGTTATATAGGGGATCCGAATGCATGGCGCTTAAATGGTAGAATGGGCGCAGAGCGGCCGGACTCTCCCTGCCTTGCCGCAACTCCTGGCTGTCCTACAGCCCCGAAATATGCTTCACCTACCGCATGATCCCCTCGCCGCCCCTCGACCGCCCATCCGCTGGTGAACCCAGCCTCCGCGGGGAAGTCGAACGATCGTCGCGGGTCGGGATGGCGTCGTCACCTCGCGCCACCCCCGCGTCCGCCCGCCGTCACCTCCGCCCCACCGCCGCAAGCCCATCGCATCCGGCAAGGACGCAGGAAAAAATACCGATTCCGTGTAAAGGTCGTCAACTTCGTCAAACTCGTCCACGTCGTAAAACTCGTCCACGTCACCGCGCGGGCCACCGCCCCGGCGCCCGGCGTGCGTATGGGCATGACCTTATGTGAACTTTGCGCCTGGCCCAGCGCGTCGACGGCCCTGACCCCGCCATCGTTCTGGCGTGACCTTATGTGACCTTTACCGCTGACCCGGCCCGCCGACCGGCCCGGTCCGCACCGTGTCCTGGCGTGACCTTGTGTGAACTTCGCCGCGTCCATTGCCTCCCCCCCGCGTTGCGATAAGACCCTGGGCGATGACCACCGTCCTCAACGTCACCCGCTCGATCCTCGGCCAGCCGTGGCGGTGGCGCGCGTTCGCCGCCGATGCGCGCGACGGGTTCGGGACCGACGATCTGGTCACCCAGCTGCTCCTCGCCCGCGGCTGTTCGCGCGCCGCGCTCGACGATACCCGCGCGCCCTCGATCCGCGCGTTCATGCCCGATCCGTCGGTCTTCCGCGACATGGACCGCGCCGCCACCCGCCTCGCCGACGCGGTGGCGGCGGGCGAGCACGTCGCGATCTTCGGCGATTACGACGTCGATGGCGCCACCTCCGCCGCGCTCCTCGTCCTCGTCCTGCGCGACCTCGGCATCGAGGCGCGCCCCTACATCCCCGATCGGATGCGCGAGGGCTATGGTCCCACCGCCGCCGCGCTGCTCCGCCTCGGGGCGGACGGCGCGTCGCTGATCGTCACCGTCGATTGCGGCGCGCAAGGCTTCGACGCGCTCGCCGCCGCGCACGCCGCCGGGATCGACGTCGTCGTCGTCGATCACCACAAATGCACCGCCGCGCTCCCGATCGCCCACGCATTGGTCAATCCCAACCGCCTCGACGAGACGCCGGGCGACGGCGGCGGCGCGGCGCACGGCCACCTCGCCGCGGTCGGGGTCTGCTTCCTCCTCGCCGCCGCGCTGGTCCGCACCCTGCGCACCCGCGGCTTCTTCGCGACGCGTGCCGAACCCCGGCTGATCGACCTGCTCGATATCGTCGCGCTCGGCACCGTCGCCGATGTCGCCCAGCTCCGCGGCCTCAACCGCGCCTTCGTCGCGCAGGGGCTCAAGGTGATGGCGCAGCGCCGCAACATCGGCCTCGCCGCGCTGATCGAAGCCTCGCGCCTCACCCGCGCGCCGACCTGCAGCGACCTCGGCTTCGCGCTCGGCCCGCGGATCAACGCGGGCGGGCGCGTCGGCAAATCCGATCTCGGCGTCCGCCTGCTCACCACCCGCGACCCCGACGAGGCGCGCGCCATCGCCACCGAGCTCGACGCGCTCAACGACCAGCGCCGCACGATCGAGGGCGACGTCCAGCTCCAGGCCGACG
>JALYTW010000097.1 GCA_030854075.1 Pseudomonadota bacterium | reverse complement strand
CTCGGGATCGAGATCGGCACGGGCGCGAGCTGGGGCGCGGCGCATTGATCCAGATCGATGCCCGGTGACGGACGCCACCGCCGACATCGATACGCTCGCCAAGGGGGGCCGCACCAATATCGCGGGGTTTATCCTCCGGTTGGCAGCGCGGATCCCGTTTCTATTCATTGCGGGCCGGCTCTACGGACCTGAGCTGGTCGGGCGGTTTGCCCTCGCGGTCGTCGTGGTCGAGCTTGCGGCGCTGCTAGCGACATTAGGTCTCAAACGCGGGTTAGCGCAGGCGCTCAGCCAGTCCGACGAACCACCCACCAACATCGTCTGGGATGCGCTCGCGCTCGCCTTTGTCGCGTCGATGGCGGCGAGCGCGGTCCTGATCGCGTTTCCCGAGATCATGTACCCCAACAGTATGATCGGCGGACTCGACCGGTTCTTCCCGTGCATCATCGTCGCGGTCGCGTGGTCAGACGTCAGCCTGGCCGCGCTGGCCTATCGATTGAACGTCAAGGCGGCGGTGACCGCGCGCGCGGTGGTGGAGCCGTGGACGATCAGCATCGCGGCTTGGGCATTCTCGTTCTTCACGATCAAGGACGGGCTGGTGCTCTCCTACGTCGCCTCGATGGCTGCGGCGTTGATCGCGAGTCTGGTGCCGTTTCTTAAAAGCTACGGCCTGCCCCACAGCTGGTCGCCGCATCCGGCCAAGCTAGCCGCGCTCGCCCGCGCCAACGCGCCGCTGGCCGGGGCGGACGCGTTGGAATGGGGTAGCCGCAACGTCGACCGCTTCATCCTGGGTGTTATGTTCGAGCCGCGGATCGTCGGCATCTACTACATGGCGCAACAAGTGGCGTCGCTGCCGCAGAAGCTTAAGACCAGCTTCGATCCGATCCTTGGCCCGGTAATCACCCATAGCCTCGCCAACAATGACCGGGCCGCGATCGCCAACCAAGTGCGGCAGGTCGCGTTCTGGATCATGGCTGCGCAAACCGGGCTGGCGCTGATGGGGTCGATTCCAGGCGAGATGGTGATGGGGGTCGTCGGGGCGCAATTCGTCGCGGGTACCGCCGCGCTGGGGTTCCTGTTGACCGCCGAAGTGCTCGCCTCGACCGGGGCGGTGTGCGAATCCGCGCTGGTCTACACCGCGCGGCACCGCAATCTAATGATCTCGACCGCGATGCTTGGGGTCCAGATCGGCTTGAGCTTTGCGATGATCCTCGGCATGCGCGCGCTGGACTGGCCGACCAATTTTCAGGCGGCGGGGCCCGCGGTCGCGTTGATGCTGAGCGTTGGGATCACCTCGATCGTCAAGGCGCGGTTGCTTCGCCATATCCTGGGCGCCCCGGTATCGCCGTGGCGCTGGCCGCTGGTCTGGGCCGCGCTGGCAGCGATCGCGGTGGGATCGGTGTTCACCACACTTCCCGATCCGTATCGCTGGACCGAACTCGTCTTCGGCGTGCCCGCGATCGCGGCGACCTATCTGGTCATCTTGTGGAAATTCGCCTTTGGTCCCGCCGACCGCGCTCTATTCGCAAAGATGCCGAGTGCGGAGGAGGCGACGCTACCAAATCTGGGCGCGCCGATCCGCTGACTCAGTGCCGGAAGTGGCGCATGCCGGTGAAGATCATCGCAAGCCCCGCGTCATCGGCGGCGGCGATCACCTCGTCGTCGCGAATAGAGCCACCCGGCTGGATTACCGCAGTGGCTCCCGCCTCGGCTGCGGCCAGCAGACCGTCGGCAAACGGAAAGAATGCGTCCGACGCGACCGCCGATCCGATCGTGCGAGGTGCGTCCCATCCCGCTTTTTCGGCGGCGTCCTTCGCTTTCCACGCCGCGATGCGCGCTGATTCTAGGCGGTTCATCTGGCCTGCGCCGATCCCTGCGGTACTGCCGTCTCTGGCATAGACGATCGCGTTCGACTTGACGTGCTTGGCGATCGTCCAGGCGAAGCGGCAATCGGCGAGTTCCTGCTGGGTCGGCTGCCGTTTGGTGACGACCTTGAGGTCGCCGGGGCTACCATTATCGCGTGATTGCACCAGCCACCCCCCCGCGATCGACTTCGCAGCAATCCCGCCGCGTGCCGGATCGGGCAACGCGCCGGTCAGCAATAGTCGGAGGTTCTTCTTTGCCGCGAACAGCGCAATCGCCTCGTCGTCGGCCTCGGGAGCGACGACGACTTCGGTGAAGATGTTAGTGATCGCCCTTGCGGTCGCAACGTCGAGGCGGCGATTGAGCGCGATAATTCCGCCAAACGCGGATACGGTGTCACACGCGAAGGCGGCGTCATAGGCGTCGGCGAGGGTGGCGGCGGTCGCCACGCCGCACGGGTTGGCGTGCTTAACGATGACGACCGTCGGATCGGCGGCGCGGAATTCGGCGACGAGCTCCAGCGCGGCGTCGGCATCGTTGAGATTGTTGTAGCTCAGCGCCTTGCCCTGCACCTGCCGCGCCTGACCAATGCCGCGCGCGGCGGGACCGGTGGCGGCATAAAAGGCCGCGGCCTGATGCGGGTTCTCGCCGTAACGGAGCTCGGCCCCTGCGCGCTTCAGAGTTAGCGGCAGCGTAGCGGGGAAACGCTCGCCCTGATCGGCAAAGGCAAACCATTGCGCGATTGCGCCGTCATAGGCGGCGGTCATCGCGAAAGCCTTGGCGGCGAGCCGCTTGCGATCAGCGAGCGTCGTCGCACCGCCTGCAACCAGCGCGTAATCGGCCGGATCGGTGACGATCCCGACATAAGCGTGATTCTTCG
Organism: Pseudomonadota bacterium; assembly: GCA_030854075.1. Classification (GTDB taxonomy): domain Bacteria; phylum Pseudomonadota; class Alphaproteobacteria; order Sphingomonadales; family Sphingomonadaceae; genus Sphingomonas. The sequence goes on along the minus strand of JALYTW010000097.1, from coordinate 4,407 downwards.
CCGCCGAGCGCACCATCGATGGGCCGCCAATATCGATGTTCTCGATGATGGTGTCGCGATCCCCGCCCTTCGCGACGGTAGCCTCGAACGGATAGAGATTGACGACCACGAGGTCGATCCCCGTAATGCCGTGCTCCACCATCGACGCGGCGTGCCCCGAATCGTCGCGGATAGCGAGGAGCGCGCCATGTACCATTGGGTGTAGCGTTTTGACCCGCCCATCCATCATTTCGGGAAAGCCCGTCAGGGCGCTGACGTCGCGCACGTCAAGTCCGGCCTGGCGCAGGACGGCGGCGGTGCCTCCCGTCGAAACGAGCTCGACTCCCCTGGCGGCCAGCGCCTTGCCCAGATCGACGATGCCGGTCTTGTCGGAAACAGAGAGGAGAGCGCGGCGGATGAGGATATCGGTCATGGCCCCGCCCCTTGGCGGGTCAGGCGGCGCGCTTCAAGGCCCAGCTGACGCTCGCGCCACCCGCAGCGGCGTCGCCGGTGACGACGAGTTGCTGCGTGGCGATGGGGCGTCCCTCGCCATCAATCCACAGCGAATTCTCGATTGCCATCGCACCCCCACGGCAGCGAAACTGCCACAGCGCGGTCGCCCTCGATCCTTGACCTGAGATCCGCAAGATCGCCGCAAGCCCGTCGGCGGTCGCCGAGGCTTCCACCCCCGCGCCAAGATGAAACCGGATCGCGAACGGCGTCGCCCCTGCCTTGCGCTTGCGTCCGCGCGGCAGCAGCGCATCCTCACCGCGCAATTCGCGGCCGTCACCGGTCAGCATCAACTGACGACGATGGACGAAGCCCCAGCGGCGGACGTAGCCATCGTGGCTCGCCTCGATTCGACTCGCCGCGTCCGATTCCTGACGCGACAGCTCGACCTCAGCGACCCCGCGCCCCAGCGTGCCGTCGGGGTGAATCGCGGTCGAGTTCGAATCGCCGACGATCAGCGTCGAATGCGCCGCCGTCGTGCGCAAGCCAGCGGTGACGCTTTTCGGTAATTGCGCGCTTGCGGCCTGCGACCCGCCGCAATTGACGATCAATCGCGCTGCTCCGTCCGAAAACTCGAACGCCAACGTCGACGCGCAGCCGCCCTCAACCAGTCGCGCGACAGGAGGCGGGGCGGCGTCGACGATCAGGACCGCGCTGCCTGCAGCAAGTCGCTGATAGCCCCAGTCGCGCGCCTGGCGGAGCGGGCGGGTGCGCACCCCGCTCGCCTCGATCACCGCCGCGACCCGATCGGCGGTCGCGGGACCACCACCCTGCCAGCTCGCCAGCGCACGATCGCCATGCGTCGTGCCGAGTAGCGCGGGCACCATCCGCGCCAGCGAGGTCTGCGCCACATCGGGCAGGTCGAGCCGTCGCGCCGCATAAGTCGCTCGCAGCATCGCGAGCAGCATGATCGCATCGAGCAGCATTGCGGGGCTGCGCGACACCGCGCCGCCATCGTCGCTCAGCCCGCCTGCCAGCGCGCGCGCCAGCCCCGCTTCGCCGAAGCTTTTGCGCGGATCGCCACCGGGAATCAGCAGCCCCGCCGCGACGACCCCGCACCACGCCGCGATCCGTCGCGCGCCCGGTGCCGCCTTGTCCGCACCGCGATCGAGATGCCGTGCCCCGCGCGCCAGCGTGTTGAGGACGCTCGATCGATAGACCAGATCGGTCGAGGACAGGATCAATGGCGCATGCGCGGTCCAGTAGAGGACGCGCCGCCCCCATAGATCGGGGCGCCACGCGAGCGCATCGACCTTGTCCGAATAGGCATCGAGCCAGCGCGCCATCAGTCGTTCGGCGATGGGCGCGCCCTGCGCGCGGGTAGCCACCGTGGACAGGTCGCGCAGCCACGCGAAGCTGTGGACATAATCGGCGAACGGGCGTGCCCAATCGCGGCGAGCGAAATCGAGCGCGTCGAGCGCGCGGTGCTCGCCTTGGAACGATACGGTGCCGGCCAGCAGCGCCTGCCCGCGTTTGATGTCGCCGATAACGGGATCGTCGGGCACCGCGATCAGCTTCAGCGGATAGCGGCCCCTCAGCCGCATGGTGTGGATCGGAGTACGCCAGGTGAGCTTCTGGAACCGTTCGGACAGCCGCTCGGCCAAGCTGAGCCCGGTATCGCCGCCCAGCCGGATCAGCCGCTTGCCCTCCTCGACGCCATCCGGAGACTGGACGTCGAGCACATCTGCGTTGGGAACGTCGGTCATCGGCCCCGCAAGGCGGCGATGTTGGCGGCGTAGCGTGAGGGGCCGTCCCTGAACACCGCAGTGCCCGCGACGAGCGCGTCGGCACCCGCCTCGATACACCGCGCGGCGGTATCGGCGTCGATGCCGCCATCGATCTCGAGATCGATCGCGCGACCGCTTGCGTCGATCATCTTGCGGATCGCGGCGATTTTCTTGAGTTGGCTCGGGATGAACTGCTGCCCCCCGAAACCGGGGTTCACGCTCATCACCAGCACCAGGTCGACCATGTCGATCAGATAATCGAGCATCTTGGCCGGCGTCCCGGGGCACAGGACGATGCCCGCGCGCTTGCCCAATCCCCTGATATGCTGGAGCGAACGGTGGATGTGCGGCCCCGCCTCGACATGAACGGAGATCGTATCCGCCCCGGCTTCGGCGAACGCATCGAGATAGGCGTCGACCGGGCTGATCATGAGATGGACATCGAACGGCTTGGTCGTCATCCCGCGCACCGACCTCATCACCGCCGGGCCGAATGAGATATTGGGGACGAAATGTCCGTCCATGACATCGATGTGGATCCAGTCCGCCCCTGCCGCGTCGATCGCGCGCACCTCCTCGCCCAGACGGGCGAAATCGGCGGAGAGGATCGAGGGGGCGATACGGACTGGCTGCATAGCGAGCGGCTCTAACGTGTGATGTGCGGTGGCGGAAGCGTTGCGGGTCAGTTCGCGCGCCTGAGCCGTGCGACAAAAAAGCCGTCGCAGCCGCCCTCGGCCTCGATCATGCCGGGCAGCGTGCGAATCCAACCGCGCTCGCTGACGGGGATACCCGGCGGCAGCATCGCCGGATCGGGTGCATCGATCGCATAATCGTCGCGCGCCGTTAGAAAGGTATCTAGTTGCGCCTCGCCTTCCGCAGGTTCCAGGCTGCAGGTCGCATAGACCAGCATGCCGCCTGGCTTCACCCAATCGGCAGCGCGCGCAAGGATGCGGGTCTGGACCGCCGCCATCTCGGCGATCACGCTCGGGCGGACGCGATGGAGGACGTCGGGATGACGGCGGAAGATCCCGGTCGCGCTGCACGGCGCGTCGATCAGCAACGCGTCGACCGGCGCGGCGGGTGACCAGAGCAGGGCATCACCATGAACGACCTCAGCCTTGCTGTGCGTCCGATAGAGATTTTCGCGCAGCCGCTTGATCCGCGCCTGCGACGAATCGACCGCGCCGACGCGCCAACCCTGCGCGATGAGCTGGAGCGTCTTGCCGCCGGGCGCGGCGCACAAGTCGATCGCCGTGCCTTCGCCGCCTTCCGGGCCTGCCCCGATGATCCGCGCCGGGATCGTCGCGGCGAGATCCTGCACCCACCACGCGCCGTCCTTGTAGCCGGGCATGTCGACGACCGACGCATGATCGGCAACGCGAACGTGACCGGGCGCCAGACTGACCCCGCCAAGCCGCTCCGCCCATTCCTGGGTCGCGGCCCAATCGGCCAGCGTGACGTCGAGCGGCGGCGGCGCGGCGATCCCGCGCGCGGCGGCGTCGACGACCTCTTCGCCCCACGCGCGTTCCCAACGATATTCGACCGGGGCGGGCAACGCGGGAACTTCGGGCAGCAGCACCCCGCTCTTCATGATCGCGCTGAAGACGCCATGAACCAGCTTGCGCGGACCGCCCTCGACCAGCGGCAACGCGGTCGCGATTGCGGCGTGCTGCGGCGTGCCGAGGACGAGCACCTGAACCAGCGCGATCCGAAGTGCCATCCGCGCCTTTGCGTCGTCGGGCAGCGCGCGCTCGGTCACCGAATCGATCAACGCGTCGAGATCGGGAAGCCGCCGCAGCACCTCCGCCGCGATCGCGTGCGCGAGCCCGCGATCGGGGCCGTGGACGTGGCGGGTCGCAGCGGTCAGCGCCGATTCGAGCGGCTCGCCTCGGCGTAGCACCGCATCGAGCAGCCGCAGCGCGGCAAGGCGGGCGGGCGCGCCAAGAATGACTGGGGGACGAGACAGGTTGCCGATACTCCGTAGAAAACCAATATGACGGATACCACAGTGGGATTGAGGAGATCAGCCATGGGCAACCGCCCCCCGCACGTCAAACCGCCCGCCTATCTTTCGAAGAACGAACCGGTCCCCGATCCCGAACCGATGCACCGCCCGCAGGACGATCCGCTGGACCGCGATCCGGTTCGCTATGGCGATTGGGAGCTCAAGGGCATCGCGATCGATTTCTGA
>JALYTW010000092.1 GCA_030854075.1 Pseudomonadota bacterium | reverse complement strand
GGGTGCGTTCGCGCGGCGCAGCAGCCGCGGTGGCTTTGGCGGCACCGCGGCCACGGCGTGCGCGCGGGGCGGGGGCCTCCTCGGCATCGTCCGACGAACCGGTGGACGCATCGCCGAGGCGCTCGATCGTCTGGCCGGTCAGCTTTTCGATATTGGCGATGTTCTCGGCATCCTCGCTGGTGATCAGCGTATAGGCGACCCCGGTCGCGCCCGCGCGGCCCGTCCGGCCGACGCGGTGGACGTAATCGTCGGGGTGCCAGGGCGCGTCGAAGTTGAAGACGTGGCTGACCCCCTTCACGTCCAACCCGCGCGCTGCGACATCGGATGCGACGAGGATGTTGATCGTGCCGTCCTTGAACAGATCGAGTTCCGCGATCCGCTGCGACTGCTCCATGTCGCCATGAATCTCGCCCGACTTATAGCCGTGCTGGCGCAGCGTCTTGTTGAGTTCGCGCACCGTCGTCTTGCGATTGCAGAAGATGATCGCGCTCTGCACCTCTTCCTGTTCGAGCAGCTGGCGCAGCCGGTCGCGCTTCTTGAACGCCGAGCCCGACACGGGGACGAGGTACTGCTTGATGTTGAGGCTGGTCGAGGCGGGGCGCGACACCTCGATCATCTTGGGGTTGTCGAGGAATTTGTCCGCGAGTTTCTTGATCGGTGCGGGCATCGTTGCCGAGAACAGCAACGTCTGGCGCTGTTTGGGCAGCTTAGTGCAAATTTCCTCGATGTCGGGGATGAACCCCATGTCGAGCATCCGGTCGGCCTCGTCGATCACCAGCAGCGAACAGCCGGTGAGCAGGATCTTGCCGCGCCCGAACAGGTCCATCAATCGCCCCGGCGTCGCGATCAGGACGTCCACGCCCTTTTCGAGCGCCGCCATCTGGTCGCCCATCGATACGCCGCCGATCAGGAGCGCCATCGAGAGTTTGTGGTTCTTGCCGTATTTCTCGAAATTCTCGGCGACCTGCGCGGCGAGTTCGCGAGTGGGTTCGAGGATCAGGCTGCGCGGCATCCGCGCGCGGCTGCGGCCATGCGCCAGGATGTCGATCATCGGGAGCACGAAGCTCGCGGTCTTGCCCGTCCCCGTCTGCGCCACCCCGATGATGTCACGCATCATCAGCACCGAGGGGATCGCGCTCGCCTGGATCGGGGTCGGCTCGGTATAGCCGGAATCATTCACCGCTGCGAGCAGTTCGTCGGAAAGGCCGAGATCGGCAAAGGTCATGCAAGTGTCCGGAAAAGTGACGCGGACGATACGCGCCGGGCCGCCTGCGGCGCTCGCGGATTAGACCGTGATTGTCAAGAAATTCAGCGAGTGGGGACGAGGCGACGGAACTTTGCGATCATGCAGCTGCGTCCCGAACGAACCCGGATGACGTCGCGATCCGCGCAGATTTGGCCGTCGCTGGCCGGCCGTAGATAATAGCCGCCATAATAATCGAGCGGCCCGCAATCGTCGTCGAGCACGGCGCGGACCCGGTCTCCGCCGTCGAGCACGAGATCGACCGAACCGGGCTGGCTGATCATCGCGCCCGCCAAGTCGGCGGCGGCGATGCATTTGGGGCCCTTTTTCTCCTTCCATCCGGGCGGCACCGGGATAGGCATTCGTCCCGGCGACATCGACTGGCGAAGCTTCGGCACCCGGATGATGATGCGCTCGCGGATCGTCAGCTGGGCGATCTCCGGCTGAGCAATCTCCGGCTGAGCAACTTCGGGCTGAGCAACTGCGGGCTGGGCTGTTGCAGGGAGCAAGATTCCGGATCGAGGCAGGCGTGCGCCGACGTCCCCCGCGATCGGCGCGGCGATGGCGAGCAGGACCGACGGCGGGAACAAGGCCAATGATGCGAATGAATGGGTCATCGTGAAGGATCAGGTCCTAGCGGGCATCGTTGAACAGCCGATGAACTTCGCCTAATTCATCGCGCATGAACCCCGCCCAGTCCGCCATGCTCGCCGATCTGGCAGGCACGATCGATGCGAAGGCGATCCTGACCGACGCCGCCGCCATCGCGCCGTGGGAGACCGACTGGCGCGACCGGTACCACGGGCGCGCGCCGGCGTTGCTCCAGCCTTCCTCTACCGCGGACGTCGCCGCGATCATGACCGCCGCCACGCGCCACCGCGTGCCGCTGGTGGCGCAGGGCGGCAATAGTTCGATGGTCGGGGGCGCGACTCCGCCTGCCGACGGTTCGGCGCTGATCCTGTCGCTGCGGCGGATGGACCGGATACGCTCACTCGACGCCAAGGCGGGGTTCGCGGTGGCGGAGGCGGGGGTGATCCTGGCGACGCTGCACGACGCGGCGATCACGGCGGGGCGACGGTTTCCCCTGACGCTGGGCGCGCGGGGCAGCGCGACGATCGGCGGGCTGGTGTCGACCAATGCCGGCGGCACGCAAGTGCTGCGGTTCGGCTCGATGCGCGGGCTGGTCGCGGGGGTTGAGGCGGTATTCGCGGACGGCAGCATCCATGACGGGCTCGCGCCGCTCAAGAAAGACAATCGCGGCTATGACCTGACGCAATTGCTGATCGGGGCAGAAGGCACGCTCGCGATCGTGACCGCGGCGACGCTGCGGCTGGTCCCGCTGCCGACGGTGCGCGCGGCCGCCTGGGCGGGGACCGACGGGCCGGAGTCGGCGCTGCGGCTGCTACGTCGGTGTCAGCGTGCAACCGAGGCGATCGAGAGCTTCGAGATCCTACCACGCGAATCGCTCGCGGCGGTATTGGCGCACGTGCCGGGGACGCGCAGTCCGTTGACCGGGGAGCATCGCTGGCACCTGCTGATCGAAACCACCGACGCGCGCGGGGCGGCTCTACTCGAGGACGTGCTCGCCAGTGCGCTCGACGATGGATTGATCGGGGACGCGACGATCGCGGTCTCCGAGGCGCAGATCGCCGATTTTTGGCGGATCCGCGATTCGATTTCAGATGCCGAGCGCGCGATGGGGCCCGCCTCTCAGCACGACATCTCGGTGCCGGTCGACACCATGCCGTGGTTCATGGTCGAGACCGCGGCGGCGTGCGAAGCGCGGTTTCCCGGAACGCAGGCGTCGGGGTTCGGACATTTGGGGGACGGCAACATCCATTTCCACGTCCGTGCGGCAGCGGGGGTGGATCCCGCGCGCTGGTATCGTGACGATGTGCCGGACGTGACGCGGTTCGTCGATGATCTGGTGGTTGCGGCGGGGGGGTCGATCGCCGCCGAGCACGGGATCGGGCAGATGAAGATCGACGAACTCGAACGCCTCGCGTCGCCCGCACGGATGCAGGCGCTGCGGGGCGTGAAGGCGGCGATGGATCCCCACGGCCTCCTCAATCCCGGCAAGCTGGTTCGGCTTGCCTCCACGCGCGCGAACCCATAGAGGCTCGCGCCAATCGGCGGCACCAATGCCGCTCCTCACCGACCGACCACGGAGACGATGCAATGGCCAGCGCGGCACCCCTTCCGCTTTTCTACAACGGGCTGGAACCGCTTTCCAGCGAAACCCACGCGGACTGGAAGGTCAAGCCTCAGGATACTGCGCCATTCCTGATCGGGCAGCATGCGATCCCGATCACGGTCGAGGAATTCCCGCTGGTACAACGCCACATGCCGATCGTCTTCTCGGTCGGCGACGATGCGATCCCGCTCGCGCTGATGGGGCTGAACGAGGGCGTCAACGTGTTCATGGGCGACGACGGGAAGCTGACCGAAGCCAATTTCTACGTGCCCGCCTATGTGCGCCGCTATCCGTATATGCTGGCGCGGCTGCGTCCCGATGCCGAAGAGCTCTCGCTGTGCTTCGACCCGACGTCGGAGACGCTGGGCGCGTTCGACGAGGGCGAGGCGCTGTTCGCCGATGGCGCGCCGACCGAGTTCACCAAGGGCATCCTGGCCTTTGCCGAACAGTTCGAGCAGGCCGGCGCGCGCACCCAGAACTTCATGAACGAACTGCGCGAGTTGAAGCTGCTGATGGATGGCGAAGTGAGCATCCAGGTCGAGGAAAACGAGCAGCCGTTCATCTATCGCGGGTTCCAGATGATTGACGAACAGAAGGTCGCCGAGTTGCGCGGGGACCAGCTGCGCAAAATGTCGCAGTCGGGGATGCTGCCGCTGCTGTACGCGCACCTGTTCTCGCTGGCGCTGATGCGCGATATCTTCGCGCGCCAGGTCCAGCTGGGCCAGACCCCGAAGGCGGTGGCGCTGAACTGACCGCCGATACTGCGGTCTCTTGAATGAGCGCTTCACCCTGCGGATCGTGAAGCGCAGACAGAGCATCAACGATCAGGAACCTCTATGGCCGTTTCCGATCCCATCGGGGTCCGTTATTCTACCGTCGCGATCTGGTTGCATTGGGCGATCGCGGTGCTGGTGATCGCGAACCTGACGATCGGATTGCTGAACGACAATCTGCTCCACGGCGTGGGCTGGGCGATCCCACTCCATATGTCGTTCGGGTTGACCGTCCTGATCCTGTCGCTCGCGCGCGTAGCGTGGCGGCTGAGCCATCCCATTCCCGCTGCCCCGACCGATATCTCGCGCTGGCAGCAAGTCACTGCCCGCTCCACCCACATCGGGTTGTATGCGATGATCCTGCTGATGCCGCTGACCGGCTGGATGATGGCGTCGGCAGGTAAACGCCCGATCGGGTTCTACTGGCTGGTCGAGGCACCCAAATTGCCTGTGTCCAAGGCGCTGGGCGGAGTCGCACACGAGGGGCACGGCATCCTTGGCTGGCTGATGCTGGCGCTCGTCCTCCTCCACATCGGGGCTGCGCTGCGGCATCATTTCCTGCTCCGCGATGGCGTGCTCGGGCGGATGATCCCGGCCTTGTCGAACGACCGGGATTGATGCGGGGATCGGAGGTCGCAAAAATATTTGCGCGGCCGTTGAACCAACGCCGCGTTCACCTATTTATGCTTGGTACGGCCCTGTGTTCCCCCCTTTCGCACGGTCGTACGACGCGCCTTTCAGGCGTGTCTCCTCCCTGAACCTTGGCCACCTCGCGCGGTAAGCGCGGGGTGGTTTTTTATTTGGCAGCGTGTTATTCGGCAGCGCAGGAATAGCGCCGAGCCAGCGCTTCATCCGCCAACGCCGCGATCATCTCGCGGAGCATCGCCGCCACCGCGGTGACCCCGGACCCCGGTCGATCCAGCGCGGGATCGAGATAGAGCGCACGGTCGATCTCCACCTGGATTGCGTGGACCCCTGCAGCGGGGCGGCCGTGCGTCGCAAGGATATGGCCACCGGCATAGGGCACGTTGAGCGCAGTCACGAATCCGGCTCCCCGCGCCACCGCATCGGCGCGCGCGACAAGCCGGGCATCGGCGGCGTGCCCGAACCGGTCGCCCAGTACGACCCCCGCGCCACTCGTGAGCGGGGGCATCGAGTGAATGTCCAGCAACACCGCGGTGCCAAATGCTGCTTGGGCGCGGGCGAGCGCGGCCGCGAGCGCGGCATGATAGGGCCGGTGATCGCGGACGATCCGCGCGGTGATGTCGGCATCCGCGAACCGCCGCGCCCAGAGCGAGGTAGCGCCGAGCGCGCGGCGGGGCACGAGGCCCAGTCCGCTCCTGACCTTGGCCGACCCCATCGGCTGACTTTTCGGGTCGGCACCTTCGTCGATGCGGGGATCGCGTTCGTCCTCGCCGCGGTTGAGATCGATCCAGGCGCGCGCGCGGCGCTGGACGAGCAACGTCTCGCGTCCCCGTGCCGCTAGTACGACCGCATCGACGTGACGGTCCTCGAGCGGGCGCAACGCCATCATCGGAACCTGAAGTGTGGCGCGCAACGCCAGCGGATAATCGCGCCCGGCATGCGGCACCGACAGCACGACCGGGGTGGCGGGGGCCGGATCGGCATACAGATCGAACGAAGCGTCCATCAATGACACGCCCTATCGCGGCGCGCGCGCAAACGCGCTGGAAATCTTCATGGGTTCCGGCTTATGCTGGATCAACAAGGGGTGAGGCAATGATCCGGATTCTGCTGGCCGAGGACGACCAGGTGATGCGCGAATATCTGACCCGCGCGCTCGAACGATCGGGCTATGCGGTGACCGCGGTCGATCGCGGGACCGCGGCCATCCCATTGCTGGAGAGCGAGAGCTTCGACCTGCTGCTGACCGATATCGTAATGCCGGAGATGGACGGCATCGAACTCGCCCGGCGCGCGGGCGAAATGGTCGAGGGGCTGCGGGTGATGTTCATCACCGGCTTCGCGGCGGTAACGATGAAGGCGGGGCGCGAGATGCCGGGTGCCCGGGTGCTGTCGAAGCCGTTCCATCTGCGCGATCTGGTGCTCGAGATCGACCGGATGTTCGAGATCGGCAGCGCCAGCGGACTTAATTGAACGAACCGCCTTGCGCCGCCGGAATACCCCGGCTAGTGGCACCCTCCTCGTGGGCGTGTAGCTCAGTGGTAGAGCACTGTGTTGACATCGCAGGGGTCGCAAGTTCAATCCTTGCCACGCCCACCAGAAAAAACCCCGTCAATTCAATGAGTTGGCGGGGTTTTTCTTTGTCCGGCGTCCTGGTCCGTGAAGGCCAGTTTGCGCCTGATTTGACCCAAAATCACCTGTTTTTGCCACCTTATTTGGGCACCAGCTGGGCAAGCTGCCGGCTTATCGCGGTGTCGCTCCTCATCGAATCCTCGGGGGGGCTGTGACATGCTCACCCTGCGAAAGCGCGGTCCCCAGGGCATTTGGTACGTTCGCGGCACGGTTACTCTCGGTGACCGTCAGATGGACATTTCAGAGGTCAGCATGGGCACGAGTGACGAGGATGCGGCGCGGCATCTAATGGCAGAGCGCGAGCGTGCGTTACGCGAGGAGCTGATGTTTGGCCGGCGGGTTGTTCTGACCCGTGCAGCGATCGCGGACGCGTTCGAGACCTATTTGTCAAAACCCAAGCGGCCCAATTCGAGCGATATCCTGCGCGTGAGGGTTATGAACGAGCGGATCGGGGGAATGCCGCTGTCCGATCCGCGTGCGGCGTGGCGGGCATTCCAGGATGCGTATCTGGCAGGCTATGCCCCGGCGGGTCAGGACCGTTATCGTTCACTGCTCCAGGCGTGCATCAACGTCTGGCAGGAGCGGCATGATCTGCCGGCGATCAGGATCAAGGCGATTCCGTTCGACAACCAGCGCATCCGCTTCCTGAGCCATGCCGAGCGTGACCGGCTGATCGGGTGTTACGTGCCGCACGTACAGCCGATCGCGACGATGTTCGCATTCCAGGGACCGCGCACGCAGGAGGCGCTGCAGTTGCAATGGGGGGCAGGGGGCGTTGATCTGGCGCACGGTACGATCTTCTTCGCCCGTACCAAGACCGGGAACCCCCGCACGGTCGCGATCCATCCGCGGGTCGAGGCGCTGTTGACGCCGTTGTGGGAAAAGCGCGGACGGCCCGACGACGGTCATGTGTTTCTCAACCGGCTCGGTCGCTCCTATACCGATACGCGCGATCTGGCGGTTCAGGGCGGCAACCCGCTCAAGCGCGCGCATACAACCGCGTGCGAGCGGGCTGGGGTCACTGCGTTCACGGTCCACGACTGGCGGCACCATTGGGCGAGCCACTGCGTCATGGCAGGCATCGACCTCATCACCATCATGCGCATGGGCGGCTGGAGGTCGCTGCGCATGGTCCAGCGCTATGCCGCCGTCGACACCACCCACATGCACGAAGCTATCAGGAAGCTTCTATGAAGCGTCACGGAAAGATCGGCGCAGCTGGGGTCGCTGATCGACCAGGGGCGACGATCAAGGCCGGCTAACGCAGCGTGTCCGCCGAGACGGGGGGAGATCAAACCAGCGTACGCTTGCACGGGCAGATTTACAGTCTGCTGCCTTTAACCACTCGGCCACCTGTCCAGATGATCCGCTTATCAAAGCGAGGCGGCTCCATGGCGAAGGGTGCCGCTG
>JALYTW010000072.1 GCA_030854075.1 Pseudomonadota bacterium | reverse complement strand
CGATGTCGCCCGCCAGGCGAATGCGGATTTCGTCGAGGGTCAGGTCTTCCATAGCCTATCCGTTCTGCGCTTCGATCGGCGCGGGCGCAACCGGTCGCTCGCCGCGGCGGACGAGGACCAGCGCGATACCGACGAGCACGACCCCGACCATATCGGGCAACCCCAGCCGCTCGTCATAGACGATCCACCCCACCGTTCCCGCAACGATCGGCTGCATTAGCAACGCGATCCCAACCACCAGCGGCGACAATTTGCCGAGCGCGTAGATCATCAGCCCCTGGCCGAACACCTGGCTCGCCAGCGCCAGCCCGATCAGCGCGCCCCAGTGCGTCGGCCAGATCCGTTCGCCCAGCAGCAGCGCAAACCCCAGTAGCGGCAGCGAACTCGCGATCGTCGACAGCGTCAGCGCGGGCAGCGGCGCCATCGTCGTTCGCGCGCGCGCCATCGCGATGAAGTAGACCGTGTAGAGAATCCCTGCCAAGATGCAGAGCAGGTCGCCCGCCAGATGTCGTGGATCGAGCTGGTACGATCGCCCCATCAGCAGCGCCGCGCCGCAAAAGGCGAGGAAGAGCGCGAGCGCCTGAACCCGCGTGGGCCAGGCGCGCGCGATCAAAAACCCGTAGATCGGAAAGATCAGCGTCGCCGAATTCCCGAACAGCGTCGCGTTGGCGAGCGTCGTGCGCAGGATGCCCAGGTGCCAACTGCCCAGATCGGCGGCGAATGCGACGCCGCCTGCGGCCAGCAGCAGCCACATCGCCCCGCTCAGCGGACGCCCGCTCAGCTGGAAATTACCCCGCCCCGGCCGGGCGCCGCTTGCCAGGCTCAACACGACTAGAAACGGGATCGCCAGCGTGATCCGCCAGAATCCCGCTGCGACGGGACCGGTATCCGCCATTCGCACCAGCCACGGCCCGAACGCGAGCGCGATATTGGCGAGCAGCACCGCGACGAACGCGGATCGCGGCGGCGACGGGGGGGTGGACGGCGGGACGGCGGCGCGCGCGCTTGGCGGCAGGATAGCATTTCTAGTCGGCGCGGGCGGGTGCATGTCGCCCCCTAACGCCCTACCTGTCGGGAAACCACTAGAGGAGTGTCACTTGCCCAGCCTGTTCGATCCGATCGATCTCGGCGCGATCCGCGCGTCAAACCGTATCCTGATGGCCCCGCTCACCCGCGGTCGCGCGACTAGGGACGCGGTGCCGACCGACCTGATGGTCGAATACTATACCCAACGCGCCAGCGCGGGGCTGATCATCTCCGAAGCGACCGGCATGAGCCGCGAAGGGCTCGGCTGGCCCTATGCGCCGGGACTGTGGACCGACGAACAGACCGCCGCGTGGAAACCCATCACCGATTCGGTCCACGCCGCGGGCGGCCACATCGTCGCCCAGCTCTGGCACATGGGCCGCCAGGTCCATTCCTCGGTGATCGGTGGCCAGCCGGTGTCGTCGTCGGCGACCCGGACCAACGGCCAGGCGCATACCTTCGACGGCAAGCAGGATTTCGAGACCGCGCGCCCGCTTAGCCTCGACGAAATGCCGCGCCTGCTCGACGATTACGAGCGCGCGACGAAGAATGCGAAGGCCGCCGGGTTCGACGGCGTCCAGATCCACGCCGCGAATGGCTATCTGATCGACCAGTTCCTGCGTGACGGGGCCAACCATCGCGACGACCAATATGGCGGCAGCCCCGAAAATCGCATCCGCCTGCTCCGCGAAGTCACCGAGCGCGTCGCCTCGGTGATCGGCGCGGATCGCACCGCGGTCCGCCTGTCGCCCAACGGCGAATCGCAGGGCGTCGACGACAGCGCGCCCCTGAAGGTGTTCGTCCCCGCCGCCAAGGCGCTGTCGGACATCGGCATCGCCTTCCTCGAACTGCGCGAACCCGGCCCCGGCGGCACCTTCGGCAAGACCGCCGTCCCCCGCCTGTCACCTGCGATTCGCCAGGTGTTCGACGGCCCGCTGGTGCTCAACTCCGATTACCTCAAGGACGACGCGCAAACCGTGATCGATTCAGGGATCGCCGACGCGATCGCCTATGGCCGCACCTTCCTTGCCAACCCCGACCTCCCCGAACGCTTCCGTCAGGACGCGCCGCTCAACGCGGACAATGCCAAGACCTGGTACAGCCAAGGCCCCGAGGGTTACATCGACTATCCCGCGCTCGAACTGGTGGACGCGTAACGCCTAATCCTCCCCCCCCCAGGGGGAGGACTGAAGAACAAAAAAAGGGCGGCGCGATCATCTCGCCGCCCCTTTTTCGTGGCCGTCGCCGACGCCTACAGCTTCTCGGTCAGCTCCGGCAGGATCTTGAACAAATCGCCGACCAGCCCGAGGTCCGCGACCTGGAAGATCGGCGCGTCCTCGTCCTTGTTGATCGCGATGATCGTCTTGGAATCCTTCATGCCGGCGAGATGCTGGATCGCGCCAGAAATGCC
>JALYTW010000034.1 GCA_030854075.1 Pseudomonadota bacterium | reverse complement strand
GGTCAAATTCTGACCGCGGCGAGCGCGTCGCATGACGACCACCGCGTCTGACCGGCGGCTCGCGGGGTCGTTCGGATGGGAGATCTTCGGGAGCGATCCGACCGGCTATCACACCGGTCCGATCGGCCACACGGTGTGCTGTGCGATGCCCCACGCTCCTCCCCGCCCAAAAGCGGCCAGGCTGTTCTCGACCAGTCGTGTCCGTCGACGCCGCCTGGGAAAAACGGTGGCTTATGAAATCTCTCGGCGGTCCGGCGAATGGCCGGGATTAAAGCGCGTAGCTACCATCAGACAGCGCGCGAAACCAAAACTTCCCAATGATTTGAGTGCCCATCGCTTTCATGCCGGGTGCACCAGCTTTTCGGTCATTTGCCGGGCTCAGCCGGGCGAGCGAGCGATCGAGCGAGTGCCCGGCCTGTGCGAACGAAACGATCGGAAAGACTGCTGGGTCGCTGGACATTGTCATTTTCCTTTGTCGGCGGTGTTGGGAATTGCGAACGCCAGCGGCGCAAGAGCGATGATTTCGTCGATAATGTCTTCTGTGACGGCGAGCGCGCAGGGCAGGTTGCCGGGTTCGTCGATCCCATAAAGATCGGACGGATTGGCGCGATGATGGCCCAGCATCATTTTGCCCTCGATCCAGTTGTGACGACCCAGCCGATCCCTTCCCAACTGGGCCACGGACCGACGGATGAGCTTCAGCCCAACTCTCTGTCGCCGGACAACCGAAGTGCGGCCTGCATCGTTTCGAATGCCTGCCCGACCGATTTGACCGTTATGAAATACCCGTCGCAGCGTTGAGTGACGGGACGGCTTGGCGGGCGATCGGCACGATCGGGCGAAATTTCCGCGTTTGAGAACGCCCGCGTGGATTCAGGTTCAGCTGGTTTCGTTCAGCGTCTCACTGGCCCCGTTGAGGATCAGTCGATACATCGCGAGCAGCGTCGGGACGAGCCCACGTTGCAACGCTGATCTGTAGAAATCGGAGTAGCGTCGCCGCGGTAGCGCATAGTAGCGGCGCGGCAATCCTCACTTCGGTCGGTGCCGGTGGAACGGGTTACTTGGCAGGAACGCTTGGCGGTGTCGGAGCGACCTTCCTCGGCATCGCGAGCGCGGCAGTAGTTATCGCGGGGGCGGCGACAGCAGGCATAGCAGGTGCAGATGCCTACGCTTGGTGCCGTTATCACCGGTAGTTGCTCGTCAACGATGCCCTTTGAGGGATGGTGATGCGGGCAATGAAGGGGGCTGTCGAGGAAAGCTAGCATTGCCAATCGCTACCGCGTCCGGATCCTCGATCAGCGCTTTAATTGCGGATGTATCCCCCTGATCGATCACGCCATAGACCGGGGTGTTCGCCGCCGCACGATTGGTCAGGTTCACCCGCTTTGAAGATGTGGCGTAGCGGTTGATCGTCGCGATCACCTCGTGGAGTGGTTCGCCGCGGAAGATCAACTGGCCCTTGGTCCAAGCTAGCGTGTTGGCCAGATCGGCATCGGCCGACTGGCTGATGAAGCCCATGCTGCCCATTCCCTTTTGGTCGTCGATGACGCCGAATTCCAGCCGCTCGCCCTTGCGCGCGAATTTGATGATCGGTTCCGCCAGACGGCCGGGCTGGACCGGCAGCGCAATCCGGATAACGCCTTCGACGACGGTGACCTTGGCATCATGTGTGCCGACCGCGACGTCGAATGCGGTGCCGACCGCCTTGACCTCGCCATGAACGGTCTGGACGACGAAGGGGCGGGCGCGATTATGCGCAACCTCGAACAAGGCTTCGCCGCGGCGCAGCCACAGCCGGCGTTCGGTACGTGCGTAGCGAATGTCGACCCGGCTGCCCGCCGCCAGCGTGACGATCGAGCCATCGGCCAGCCGCACGACCCGGCGTTCGCCGTTCGCCGCGATGATTGACCGCTCGAACGACGCGGAGGGCCGGGCGATCGCAAACCAGCTGCCGATCCCGATCGCGACCAGCGCGACCGCGGCGGCGATCGCCATCCAGCGCGACGCCGTCCAGCGGGATGGCTCATGGTCCGGCGCGGGTTGCTCTTCTGGGCGTTCAAAGTCGCTGAGCCAGCTCCAGAACGCGTCGGCCTCCGCGCGATCGGCGGGATGCAGATCGTCGCCGCGACCGGACAGCCACGCCGCAAAGACGGCGGGCGCCCGCGAGGCGATCGAATGGCGCAGCGGGTTCATCGGCGATGATCCATGAGGTGGCCGAGCCGATCGTACAAATGGGTCATCACCACGACCATATATTTTTGTACCATCCGCGTGCTGATGCCGACCTCTGCCGCGATGTCGCCGGTCGAGCGGTCCTCGAACCGACGCATGATGAAGATACGGCGGCAGCGGGGACTGAGCTCGGCCAGCGCGTCATCGAGCGCGTGCTGGAGATCGCGGACGCGGTGGCTGTCCTCCTGGGTCGGCGCGACCGGCGCGTCGTGATCCGGGGCGAGTTCGACGACTGGGAGTGGGCGTCGATAGGAATCGGTGATCAGATTGGCCGCGATCCGGAACAGATAGGCCTGGGGTTGATCGAGCGTCCGGTTGCGAGCGGTGTCGACCAGCCGGGCGCACGCTTCCTGGACCAGATCGTCGACTTCCTGCGGATTGACGATCCGGCGCGACACGAACGCGCGCAGCGCGGCGCGATAGGCGCCGAATTCAGCCGCGCCGAGTTCGGTATGCGCGACCTCCCTCTGGTGTCCCGACCGTTTCGATTCCACCGCCAACCCCAGACACTCCCGACCGTTCTAGATATGACGCAATCTGGCGCGTAACGCGAACACTCCGACAGAAACGACCCCAATTTCATTTTTATGACGAATTTTAGTTCGCGTTGGCGAGCAGCCCGCGTCAACTGATAGAGCGCGCCGGGGGGCGCGCCGAGCAAGGGGCGCACCATGAAACATCATCTTCTCCTGTCGTCGGTCAGCGCGCTGGTCATTGCGGCACCTGCAGCGGCGCAAGATGGGCGGCACGCGGTGAATCTTCCCGCGGGACGGCTCGGTGCGTCGCTGGTCGAGGCGGCCCGCCAAACCGGGATGCAATTGATCTTCACCGATCCCGCGATCGCCGCGGCGAACAGCCCGCCGGTCAGCGGCAACCTGACCGCGCGTGAGGCGCTGGACCGGTTGCTCAACCGGAGCGCCTTCACCTATCGGTTCACCGGGCCGCGCAGCGTGCGCGTCCTGCCCAAGCTTGCGACCGCCACCGCGTCGGTGCGCGATGTCTCGCTGCAGACGCAGAATCCGCCACCGTCGATCCCCGACCAGGGTGGGGCATCCACCGCGATGCAGAATTCGGTGGAGACCACCGCGGTCGAGGACGCCGTCGCTGGCGAGGGCGCCGCGGCCCCCGACATTGTCGTCGTGGGCAGCCAGATCCAGGGCAGCAAGCTCACCGCGGCTCTGCCTGTGACGGTGATCGACCAGCAGCAGGTTGTCGCGACCGCCGCGGTATCCGGCGATGAACTGTTCAGATCGATCCCGCAGAACGGCGATGTCACGTTTAATTCGAGCTATCTGCCCAATTCATCCAACTCCGCACGCGGCGACGTCGGATCGGTCAACCTGCGCAACCTGGGCGTCGGCAATACGTTGGTGCTGCTCAACGGCCGCCGCGTCGTCAACCATCCGACCAGCCGCGCCGACGACAATCTGACCCCCACGCTGACGTACAACACCAACGCCATACCCGTCTTCGGGCTCGAGCGGCTGGAGGTGCTGCGGGACGGCGCCGCCGCGATCTATGGCTCAGATGCGGTCGCAGGCGTGGTCAACACCGTGCTCAAGAAGGATTTTTCGGGGGTCGAAGCCGAAACGCAGATCGGATTCTCCGAAACCACCAACCTGCTGGAATCGAACCTCAACCTGCTGGTCGGTTCCAACCTAGGCGGGCGCGGCAACATTACGGTGTTCGGCAGCTACAATCACCGCAGCGCGCAGGGTGCGCGCGACGAGCCGTACACCGCTTCCGCGGACAAGCGCCCGCTGTTTGCCGACACGATCTATGCCGGATCGACGTCGCTCGACGGGCGCAGCACGATCACACCGTTCGGATCGTTCCAGACGCTAGGCAACGTCGTTGTCCGCCGCGGTACGACCGCGCTCACCAACACGTCGGGTCAGTTCCACGTCCAGACGACCGCGCTGGCGGGCTGCCCCGCCGGAGGGGCGGGCAATGTGACGGGAACGCTATGTGTCGCGAGCGGTACGAGTGCGACGGCGGGGATCCGTGATCAGCGCTTCGACGCGCCGCTCGCCTACAACACAAGCGTCATCCCCGAGGTCGAGCGGATCAATCTGTTCGCCAACGGCCATTACGACGTGACCGACGGCATCGAAGTATTTGGCGAGGCGGGCTATTACACCGCGACCACCGACAGCATCCAGTCGTCGACCGGCACGCTGAGTTCCGGGCCGCTCGTAATCCCGGCGAGCAATTACTACAATCCGTTCGGCGCGACGACGATCAACGGCGTCGCCAACCCGAACCGGCTGGCGGGCATCAACGCACCGGTCGGCGGCCTCGCGGTAACGCTCAGCAGCTATAACTTTTCCGACGTCGGGCCGACCCTCGTCCACGTCAAGAACGACCAGTATCGCGCGCTCGGCGGGGTACGCTTCGAGGCGGCGGGGCTGCGCTGGGAATCGGCGCTGCTCTATTCGGCCGCCACAGTCCGCGACACCTCCGACGGGCTCAGCCAGACGCTGCTCCAGCGCCAGCTCGCGCTGTCGACCCCCGATGCCTACAACCCGTTCAACGGCGGCAATCCAGCCATCCTGTCCGGTCGCGATTCGACGCCGAGCAGTGCGGCTGCGATTTCCGCGATCAGGATCAAGACCACACGCTTCAGCAAGTCGACCCTGGCGCTCGCGGATATCAAAGGCTCGACCACCCGACTGATCGCGCTGCCGGGGGGCGATGTCGGGCTGGCGATCGGGGCCGAGATACGCCGGGAGACACAACTCGACGATCGCGACCCGCGGGTCGACGGGACGATCCAGTTCACCGATCCGACGAACGGCTTCATCAATGGGTCCGACCTGGTCGGTAGCAGCCCGTCGCCCGATACGAGCGGGCACCGGACGGTTTCTGCGGCTTATGCCGAGCTCGCCATCCCGCTCGTCAGCCCGGACATGAACATTCCCTTGATCAACAATCTCGAGTTGCAGCTGGCGGGCCGGTTCGAACATTATTCGGACGTCGGGTCGGTCGCCAAGCCCAAGATCGCGGGCGCGTGGGACATCGTGCGCGGGCTGCGCGTGCGCGGTTCATATGCGCAAGGGTTCAAGGCACCGAACCTGGAGCAGATCAACGCCACCGTGGTGACGCGGTCGAATACCCGGACAGATTACGTCCGCTGCGAGGCGCAGCTGCGCACGAGCGCGATTACCAACTTCAACAATTGCAGCCAGGCGTTCGCCACTACCGCGCAACGTTCTGGCAATCCCGACCTCAAGCCGGAAACATCCGACACCTGGTCGGCGGGCGTGGTGCTCCAGCCCGGGTTCCTCAATGCGGTCGGGCGGGTCACTTTCACCGCCGATTACTGGGACATCAAGCAGAAGGGGATCGTCGGCCTGTTCGGCGAGGGCAACGCGCTGATCAACGATTATGTGCTGCGCACGCAGGGCAGCAGCGACCCCAACGTTATCCGCGATACCCCGACCGCCGAAGACGTCGCGCAGTTCGCGGGCAGCGGACTGACCCCGGTAGGGCGGGTGCTGTTCGTCAAAGACCAGTACGTCAATCTGCTTCCACAGGAAGTCAGCGGGGTCGATCTCGGCTTCAACTGGCGGCTGCCCGATTTCGGCGTCGGGCGTTTCACGGTCAACGCCAACGCCGCCTATCTCGAGAAGTTCTTCTTGACACCGTCGCCCGCGATCCAGGTCCTGCTCGACGCGCGGGCGGCGGGCACAATTAACGCGGGCACGGTGATCACCGGCGGCGGCGATCTCGTGCGGCGCAACGGCAAGGCGCGGTGGAAGGTGACCGGCAGCCTGACCTGGGATTATCGGATGTTCCAGATCGGCGGCTACACCGCCTATACCGGGGATGTGTACGATACCGGGCTGAGCGATGCGTCGGGCAACTATCTGCAGGTCGATGGCCTGATGACCTTTAATCTCTACGGCCAGTTTGGCTTCGGCGACGACAGCCAGGGCCGGTATCGGATGCGGTTCGGGGTCCGCAACCTCACGAATGAGGCTCCGCCGCTGACGTCCGACGGCTTCAACGCGACGCTCTACAACCCCTATGGCCGCTATTGGTACACCAACTTCCGGGTGTCTTTCTGATGCGGGCGCCGCTGTTACTGATCGTGGCGGGGATGGCGCTGGCGCCGATCCCCTCGGTAGTCCGCGCGCAGGAGGAGGAAGCGCCAGCGGCGCGCGGGTCGGGCGGCGATATCGTCGCGTATGACACGATCCACAAACCCGTGTTCGCGCGGGGCGGGATGGTGGTCAGCCAGAATGCCATCGCCGCAAGGGTCGGGGCGGAAATACTGCGCAAGGGCGGCAATGCGGTCGACGCGGCGGTCGCAACCGGCTTCGCGCTCGCGGTGACGCTGTCGCGCGCCGGCAACGTCGGCGGCGGCGGCTATATGCTCGTCCACATGGCCGCGCATGACGGCAAACCCGCGCAAGATATCGCGATCGACTATTATGGCCAGGCCTCGCGCCACACGACGCCGACGCTGTTGCTCGACGGCAAGGGCAAGTTCGACCGCGAGAAGGGCTATTCGATGAAGGGGGTCGCGATCCCCGGAACGGTCGCCGGGTTGTGGGAAGCGCATCGCCGGTTCGGCTCGCTGCCGTGGGGCACGCTGCTCGCGCCCGCGATCGCGCTGGCGGGCAAGGGCGTCGTTCTGTCCGAGGACGAGGCCAAAGCCAATGGCGAACAAAGGGCGGCAATGGCGGATGACCCCGCTGCGCTCGCGGTGTTCTTCAAGCCCGACGGATCGGCCTATGCGCCCGGTGAATTGTGGCGCCAGCCGGATTTGGCAGCGACGTTGAAGACCATCGCCGCAAAGGGACGCGACGGCTTCTACCTCGGCCCCGTCGCCCAGCGTATCGCCGCAGGGATGAAGGCCGGCGGCGGGATCATCGATGCGACCGACTTGGCCGACTACCGCGCGATCGTATCGGCGCCAGTCGTGTCGACCTATCGTGGCGTCAAGATCGACTACATGCCGCCGACCGCGTCGGGCGTGAACGTCGCTGAGGGGATGAACATCCTCGAGACCTTCCCGGTCGCGGCTAATCGCTGGGGCAGCGTCGCCAATCTCCACCTGCTGGCCGAAACGCTCAAGATCGTGTCGTCGGATCGTCGGCTGATCGGCGGCGCGCCCGACTGGACCAACCCGACCAACGGACTGGCGAGCAAGGCCTATGCCGCCGAGCGTGCGCGGTTGATCCATACCGATCGATCGCTGGCCGCGCGCGATGTGCCCGAAGGCAATCCTTATCCCTATGAAAGCAAGGACACGACACACTTCTCGATCGCCGATGCTGCGGGCAATGCGGTCAGCAACACCTATACGTTGTCGGCATCCTATGGCGCACACGTCGTCGCGCCGGGAACCGGGATACTGCTCAACAATTCGCTCGGCAATCTCGCCTGGGGGCGTGCCGACAAGGCGACCCAGCCCGGGCCGAACAAGCGCGTCGGGTCGACGATTACGCCGATCATCGCGTTCCGCGACGACCGACCGTGGCTCGTCACCGGGACGCCGGGCGGGGGCTATATCATCGGCACGATGATCCAGCTGCTGTCGAACGTGATCGATCACCATCTCAACATCGCCGAGGCCGCCGAACGCCCGCGCATCAACCAGGGCGGCGGCGATTCACCGCTTGAGCTGGAAGAGGGGTTTTCGCCCGATATTGTGCCGCTGCTCGAAGCCAAGGGACACAAGGTCCGGCCGTCCAACACGATGGGCAGCATCCAGTCGATCATGATCGATGGCGACCGGTTTATGGGGGCGGCGGACACTCGGCGTCCGGACGCCGCCGCGGTCGGGGTGCGCTGACCCATCCCTCACGATCGTCCCGCCCAGTGGAGACTAGCCTGATGAAATACCTGTTGCTGCTCGCCGCATGTGCTGCGCCGACTGCTGCCATCGCGCAAACCGGGGGAAACCAACCCGGGCTCGCCGCCGCCGAACGCACCGCGATCCTCGCCGATCTCGACACCCGTGCGCCGGTGCTGGCATCGACTGCGCACACGATCTGGTCGCTGGCCGAGGTTGGCTATCAGGAGTTTCAGTCGTCCAAGCTCCTGCAGCAGCAACTCGCCAAGGGTGGCTTTACAGTTACCCCCGGCGTCGCGGGCATGCCGACCGCGTTCGTCGCGCGCTTCAAGGTCAGCGACGGACCGGTGATCGCGATCCTCGCCGAATTCGATGCGCTCCCCGGGCTCGCGCAGACCGCGACCCCCGAACGCCACGCGATCGAGGGCCAGAAGGCAGGGCATGGCTGCGGGCACAATATCTTCGGTGCCGCGTCGGTCGCCGCCGCGCTCGCAATCAAGGACTGGATGGTCGCCAACACGGTCGCCGGTGAGGTCCGCGTCTATGGGACGCCGGCCGAAGAAGGCGGGTCGGGCAAGGTCTATATGGTGCGCGCAGGTCTGTTCGACGATGTCGATGCGACGCTGCATTGGCATCCGGGCGATCAGAACCTGGTCAGCACTGGCAAGAGCCCGGCGAACATCTCGGGAAAATTCCGTTTCAAGGGACTGAGCGCACACGCATCGATGGCACCCGAAAAGGGGCGCTCCGCGCTCGACGGGGTCGAGGTCATGGACGTCGCAGTCAATTTCCTGCGCGAACACGTGCCGATGACGACGCGAATCCACTATGTCATCACCAAGGGCGGCGACGCACCCAATGTCGTGCCCGATGCGGCCGAGAGCTATTATTACGTCCGCAACACCGATCCGCTGATCGTCCAGTCGGTGATGGAGCGGGTGAAGCTGGCGGCACAGGGCGCGGCGATGGCGACCGGTACGACCCAGGAATTCGAAACGATCGGCGGGGTTTATTCGATGCTGGCGAGCCGCACGCTTGCCGCAGTCATGCAGCGCAACCTGCAATCGGTTGGCGGCCCGGCGTGGACCCCCGACGAGCGGCAGTGGGCAACCACGATCCAGAAGACGCTGCCGACCCAGGAGCCGTTGGACAGCGCCGCGGCCGTGCAGCCGATGTCGAGCGAAGACAGTTGGGGATCGACCGATGTCGCGGATATCAGCTGGGTGACGCCGACCATCGGGCTGAGCGCGGCGACCTGGGTACCCGGTACGCCGGCGCATAGCTGGCAGGCGGTCGCGGCGTCGGGGATGAGTATCGGTGCCAAGGGCGGACTGATCGCGGCCAAGACGATCGCGCTGACCGCCGCTGAGCTACTCCGCAACCCGGCGACGGTCGCCGCCGCCAAAGTCGAGTTAGCAGCAGCGCGAGGCGTAGATTTCAAATATAGGCCGCTTCTAGGCGATCGAGCGCCGGCGCTCGATTATAGGAAATAACCCGGTGCTAGCGGAGCGATGTCTGGATGTTTAGTCCCGGCATATGGCGGATCGGATTGACGCCTCCTCCTCGGCCGCGGTCAGCGTAATGCAGTGAGGGTTTTCGGCCCGGTCTTCAGATGATCGATCGTGGATCGCCTCGGTCGTTTTCACCACATCTTTGGATTGATCCCCCGCTTCTGGCTAAGCGTCGCGAGCGAACCTTGCGATCGCTGTATTGCGGCGTGGACAGAGTATGTGGTCGTGGCGCCCCCGTGACGAGACTGTCATGCGACCTTATCTTCCATGCCAATGAAAGGGTCGCAACATCAAACCGTGTGATCAAACGATCGTCGCCAAAGGAAGGTTATGCTTCTGGTTTACGTATCCCCGATGGCTGTCGCCCGATCGGAGGTGGCGATGCTGGCCGCCGGGGTGCAGTGGCATCGGTCCGTATCATGCCTCAACAGTTCGCCGGTCGCGATCACCGCGAACGTCCGTGTGTCGATATACCGCACCGGTTCGCCGTCGAGCAGCATCGTCGAGGCAGCGCCGGGATAGCGTCGGGTTCCGCTTTCGCCTTGGGTCGTAAAGACGTGGCGGCGTTCGACCACGAACAGTGGGGTGCCGTCATCTCCGATACAGCGATGGCGGGCTACTTCCTCGATCATGGCCTAATCATTCTCGGGCAGAGTAACGCTGACGATGCGCAGCGTCCTGTTGTTGCCATTGCGGTCCGGCCACAGGATCGAACGGCCTGCCGTCATGCCAATCAGCCCGGCGCCGACCGGGGTCAGGATCGACACGCGTCCTGCGTCGATGTCGGCTTCATGCGGATAAACGAGCTGGACGGTACGGCGCGTACCGGAACACTCATCGACGAAATCGATCCTGGCATTCATCGTGACCGTCTGATCGGGTAGCTCCCCCGGCTCGCACAGTTCCGCGCGTTCGAGTTCAGCTAGCAACAGCGCTGCCGATTGGGGATGACGATGTTCCGCGCTCATGGCCAATTCCGAGAGCGCGTCGCACTCACCGGGAGTGATATGGAGGGCTGGCCGGTCGATCGGCGAGAAAGTCTGTCGTTCCATTACCGAAGCGTCCGCATATTCGAGTTCAGACGCACGAGAAACGCGTCCTGAAAAGTTAGATCGAATAAAGCCCGAACTCAGGTAGCAATACGCTGACCGAAGCCCGGGCTACGGGCGCGCGGCGAGTTGCCCGGCGTGGTGGCGGAACCGCCGATATGTCGCTGGAGCGTACATTTACCAAAGTTGGTGGCCCCGAGCGTCGAAGTCAAGCTCGATTGTCCGATGATGACGGGACCCGGCCGGCGGCGTTCACCTCACCAACCCGTGCACGCCTATCGATGTTTGCGCCGCCCAACGTCGCCCGGGGCGCCGACACCTTCCGTAAGGTCGGTCGATCCGGAAGAGGTGGCGCGCAATCGGTTTTCACGATTTGCCAATTCCTCATAGCGACACCAGAGCGCCGGTTCACTGGGGGCGACGCTCCTGCATGCCGAGCCGTTGGCAGCGCCGTGGGGTGTGTCAGCAGTTGCGTCGTGAACTTCGTCAGCCACGAATAAACTCCCTACGACTGCGCCAGATCGAACATCCACAGATCGCATCCACGGTCTTGCCCGCGTGCGACCATAAACGAAAATCGACAGGCGCGGGATTACATTTATGATTGCGCCCTGCACTCAAGGAGTGCCCGTGGGGCGCGTCGATCGGCCCAGTTTTTACTGTCATAATTGGGCCATCAGCGCTGACAACAGCGGTCTCAGTCGCTTCAACTCGGCTCGGTGGGTGGCGGCGAGCGAGATCAATAGAGCCTTGGCTTCCCCCGTCAGAGAAACCCGGACCTGACGGCGATCTTCCGCGCTGGTGCTGCGCCCGATCAGCGCCAGCCGCTCCAGCCGGTCGACCAGTTCGGTCGCGCTATGAGGCTTGATCAGCAACTGCGCAGCGAGTTCACCGATCAACAATGTCATGTCGGGTGCCGCCCTGATCGCTAACAACGCCTGATGTTGCTGTGCTGTCAGCCCGGATCGCTTTGCCGCGTGGTCGCTGAAGCGGAGGAAACGGCGGAGTTCATAGCGAAACGCCGCCAGCGTCGCGTAATCCTGATCCGTAATGTCGTGATCGGCCATTTGCTCGTTCCTGGCTGCAATAGCTTGCTTGCCATACATCGTGTCGCGACATAGGTGGACGAACCGTCGACGCAAGAGAAATGAATTGAACCCGACAACTTCGGACGCACAGCCGACCCCGCGGACAAAATCGATTATCGCGCATCAGCCGCGATTGGCGGATCACAGTGCCGACCGCCGGATGGTGATGCTCGCGGCGATGGCGCTGGTCGTCGGTACCGGCGGTGCCGTGTCGGCTTGGCTGTTGCTGCATTTGATTGCCATCGTCATCAATCTTGCCTGGTTTGGTCGCGTATCGGCGGCACCGGCGCTCATCGTCGATGCTGCAACCGGTCCGCTGGTGATCGTCATTCCGGTGATCGGCAGCCTGATCATCGGGCTGATGGCGCGATTCGGCACCGACAAGATCCGCGGCCACGGCATTCCCGAGGCGATCGAGACGATCCTGTATGGCGAAAGCCGGTTGTCGTTGAAGGTCGCGATCCTCAAGCCGATTTCCTCTGCGATCTCGATCGGCAGCGGCGGGCCGTTCGGGGCGGAGGGGCCGATCATCATGACCGGTGGCGCGATCGGTTCGCTGTTCGCGCAACGCTTCCGGCTCAGCGCCGCGGAGCGCAAGACGTTGCTCGTCGCGGGCGCGGCGGCGGGGATGACCGGAATTTTCGGCACGCCGGTCGCCGCGATCCTGCTCGCGGTCGAGGTGATGCTGTTCGAATGGAAGCCGCGCAGCTTTGTGCCGGTCGTCGTCGCCTCGCTCACCGCGCTGGCGTGGCGTCCGTTGCTGATCGGCAGCGGCGCGCTGTTTGCGTTTCCCGGCGCGATGCCGACCGATGCGCGACAGTTGGTGTTGGCGCTCGCGCTCGGCCTGGTCGCTGGCTTGGTGGCCGTGCTGCTCTCGAAATCGCTCTACCGGATCGAAGACGGATTTCACCGGCTGCCAATCCACTGGATGTGGTGGCCAGCGCTCGGCGCGGTCATCGTCGGCATCGGTGGCCTGATCGACCCGCGCGTGCTGGGCGCGGGGTATAACAACATCCAGGACCTGCTCGATGGCACCCTCGCGCTCAAGGCAATGCTGCTCCTGCTCGTCATCAAGGCGATCGTATGGCTGGTCGCATTGGGATCGGGCACGTCGGGCGGCATTCTGGCGCCGTTACTCATTCTGGGGGGAGCGCTCGGCGGGATCATCGGTCTGTGGCTGCCCGGCGGCGCTGGCGGCTGGGCGCTGATCGGGATGGCGGGGGTGATGAGCGCGTCGATGCGCGCGCCGCTGACCGCCGCCCTGTTCGCGGTGGAGTTGACCGGGCATTTCGAGGCGTTGCCGGAAACCATTGCGGCGTCTGGCGCGGCCTACGCCGTGGCCGTCCTGATCCTGAAGCGCTCGATCCTGACGGAGAAGATTTCGCGGCGCGGGCGGCACATTCTCCAGGAATACACGATCGATCCGCTCGCCCTCGCGCAGGCCGGCCAGATCATGACCGAAGCCCCGGATACGCTTCCAGAAGCCATGCTGATCGCCGACGCGATCGCTTTTTTCGAGAATGACGCGAAGCATCGCAGCTATCCGGTGGTCGATGACCACGGTCGGCCGATCGCGATCGCGTCGCGCGCCGACGCATTGCGGTGGCAGCATGCGGATATTGCGGCCGACGTCACGCTTGGCGATCAAATCTCGGATGGCTCGTTGCCGGTGGTGCTGCCAACGTTACCTGCCAGCGATGTCGCGAATTTGATGATTGCCGATGATATTGGCCGTGTCTGTGTCGTCTGCCCCGACGATGGCCGACTGCTGGGCATCATCGCGCGGCGGAACCTGCTTCGGCCCCGCGCGAGCAGCGTCCGGGAAGAGCGTTATCGCGCGACGGGGGGAGGGCCGGGCGCACCATAGCCCTTCTTCGAGATGCCAACGCGCGCCCGGGCGAGCGTGGCGGCGTGCGTCACCGTTCCAGCGTAGCGATGCTCAGCGCCAACAAGAGCAACAGGCGAAGTGCGTCGAGCGCGATCCACGCGGCGTGATGCCAGGAGCGACGTCGCGGCTCCCCGGCGATAACCAGCGTCGCTCAGCATTGGTAGGAGTATCGCACGTTGAGCCGCGCACAGCGCGAAAATGACGGCTGCGGCTACCGTCTCTCGGCTCAGGCCAAACGCCATTGACGCTGCCATGATCAGCCCGATGCCGAACAACAACTCCACCGCCAGACTGACGCGAAACGTCGTCCGCCCGACATCGAGCGCGATCGGAATGGTGAGCGACGCGGCGCGGAACTTGGCGGGCGTCGCGATGAACGAGACGCCGACGATCGTGCCAGCCCACACCGTGGCGATCAGGATGAAAACTACCTCGGGGGTTGTCATGCGGCGGCTCGCGCGCCGGTCGCGGCGCAGCGGGAACCGAGATCATAGGCGGAATGTTTCATGACATGGTCTCGACGGTGTGGAGAATATGCCCATGACGAAAAAGTTCAAGATCGGCGATCACGTGACGTGGAATTCTGAAGCGGGACACGTCGGCGGCACGATTCAGAAAATCCACGACCATGATTTTGACTACAAGGGTCACACCCACCGCGCGTCCGCGGATGATCCGCAGTATGAGATCAAGAGCGACAAGACCGATCATATCGCGGCGCACAAGGGTGACGCGCTGACCAAATCCAAGCGCTCGTAGATATATCGTTCCTGCACCGGGGCGCTTGGCCAATGCCGATCCACCACGGCGATCGCCGGAGTGGTCGCCCCCAGCGGCACCGTCAGTTCACTTCAATGGCGGCGGAACGATACGCGGCATCAATGCCCAGCAGCACGCGCAATTCCGGTTTGCGTCCGAGAATATCCTCGAGCGAATAGCGATCGAAGACCGCCAGAAAAGCCGCCAATGCTTCTGCGACGACGGCGGTCAGACCGCAGGCGGGCGCGATCAGGCAATGCGCGCAATCGACCAGATCGAACCCCTCCTCGGTGTGACGAAGCACCGCGCCCAGGCTGATGTCCGCTGGTGCCCGTGCGAGCCGGATGCCGCCGGAACGCCCGCGGACGCTGGCGACATAGCCCGCCTTGCCGAGGTCATGCACGACCTTCATCAGATGGTTGCGTGAGATCGCGTACGCCGCCGCAATTTCGGCGATCGAGGCTTTGCGGTCCGGCTCGGCACCCAGGTGCATGAGCACCCGCATGGCGTAATCGGAATAACGGGTTAGGCGCACCGGGCACTCCCCAAAGATTGACCTTTAAGTAAGATGCATTTCATTTGCATCTTTTACGTCGAAGCGATAGATACATTTTAGATATATCGATTGGAGAGTCGCACCAATGTCCGTTTCGCCCGCCATCGATGAAGCCCAGCTCGAAGCCATCGTCCCGGCATTTTATGCACGGGTCCGCACCGACCCGCTCATCGGCCCCGTGTTCGACGATGCGATCGAGGACTGGAGCGTGCATCTGGAAAAGCTGGTCGCGTTCTGGTCGTCGGTGATGCTCACCAGCGGGCGCTACAAAGGCAACCCGATGATCGCGCATCTCAAGCACGTCGGCGTGCTGACCCCCGAGATGTTCGATCGCTGGCTCGCGTTGTGGAAGGACGTGACTGAGGAACAACTGCCTGGCGACGTTGCCGCTGCGCTGCAGCACAAGGCGGGCCGGATCGCGGAGAGTCTGAAACTCGCGCTCTGGTTTCGTCTGCCGAAAAACCCGGCACCTTCCGCCGCCCAACCGACTTCAATGGGGGCCTGACAATGAGCGACCAGCTCTTGCAGATCGACGCCGCGACGCTGGTGCGCGACCGCACAACGGACACGTCGACCCATCATCGTCCTGGAGGCTTTTCGGACCGGTTCGCGTACGGGTTCACGAAATTCGTCTGCGCGCAGGTGCCGTATCCTCCGCATGCGCCGATCCTGAACCAGCGTGGATGACCCGGTATGACCCCCCATCGCACCACCCCGATCTTCGATGCCGACACGCTCCCCGCGGGACTTCGCAAGCAGCACAGCACCAAGGCCGGCGTGTGGGGCATCGTGCGCGTGCTGGAGGGGTCGCTCCACCTCGATTTCGGTGATGGGCAGCCCCCGCAGGTCGTAGCGCCGGGTAGTCCCGGGCTGCTCCTGCCCGAACAACCGCATTGGGTCACGCCCCAGCCGTCGATGCGGATGCAAGTCGAATTCTACCGGGCCCGTCCGGCTCTTGAACCTGGAGACGTCTGATGAACCGCAAAACCTATGCCGACCTCCGCGCGCATGCGGAGAGCGATTTCAAACGGCTGATCGGTTACACGTTCATCGCCGCGATCGTCACCGTGATCGCGGCGCTATTCTACCTCCAGTGGAATGACGCGCTGAGCGTCGTCTCGGCGATCGTCACCAGCGTGGCCGTCTTCCTGTCCATCATGCTGGGTGCCGGCTTGATGGCGATGGGTTTCTTCAGCTCCAACATGGATTATGACGATGTCGCTGGCGGGCGTTCCCCAACGAAAGCGTCGAAGATCGAAACCGACGACTGAAGTCTCGGCCGCACGATTTACCGCGTCGACGACGCCAAGCCCAATGAAACCAGCGGAATGACAGATCGAACTCCGCCACGCCCGCGGGGCAAACTCGGCGGCTTCACGACGCTGCGTGGTACGATTTTCGGCAGCCTGTCCGATTCAATGAGTGCTGACTGGGATGGACGCGGGGTTTGCGCGTCCAGTGTCGTAGCTCACAGCCATCCCGCCTGGGCGAAGGGCCTCGACCCCGTTGTGAGACCCAGCGTGCCAAGCAACATCTCTCCGCGGCGGAGCGCAAGCGGCCGTACACGGCAATTTTCGACCAGACGGACGCGACAGCACGGTTCGCTTTCGCGTCCTGACGGTGGCAAAGCACGCGATCTCATCGTTGATGCCAGCGTGTGCCACGGCCGCCAGACTCCTGGAGCCTTCACAGCGGACCTCGCGCGCGGCTATCCACGCTCTCAGACCGCGATCGATGCGGTATTGGAGAGGATGATATGCAACCCCTGGCCGGTATCCGCGTGCTCGATTTCGGGCGCTACATCGCGGGGCCGTATTGCGCCGCGCTGCTCGGCGATTACGGCGCCGACGTGATCCGCGTCGAACGGATCGGCGGGAACGAGGATCGCGCGCCGGTCCCGGTCGCCGACGATGGATCGGGCGCGGGGTTCCTCCAGATGAACCGCAATAAGCGCAGCCTAGCGGTGTCGTTGAGCAGCGAAGGCGGCAAAGCAATCGTCCGCCGCCTCGTCGAGACTGCCGATGTTGTCGTCGCCAACATGCCCGCCGCGGGCCTGCGCCGCGCCGGGCTCGACCTCGAGACGCTGCGCGCGATCAAGCCCGACATCATCCTCGCCACCGCCACCGCGTTCGGCGAAGCGGGGCCGCTCGGCGGGCGGGTCGGGTTCGACGGGGTGGGTCAGGCGATGGCGGGCGCGGTGCGGCTCAGCGGCACCCCCGACCAGCCGATCCGCGCGCAGGTCAACTATGTCGATTTCGGCACCGCGCTTCACTGTGCGTTCGGGGTAATGCTCGCGCTCAGGACGCGCGACCGGACGGGGGTGGGGCAGGAGGTCGCGGGCTCGCTGCTCGGCACCGCCGCCGCGTTCGCCAATGGCCTGGCGATCGACCATGCGCTGACCGGCATCGAACGCACCCCGATGGGCAACCGCAGCTATGGCTCCGGCCCCACCGACGTCTTCCGCACTCGCGACGGGTGGATCATGGTGCAGGTCGTCAGCAACACGATCTTCGCGCGCTGGGCGACGCTGGTCGAGCGCCCCGATCTGATCGACGATTCCCGCTATGTCGACGACATGGCGCGCGGCGATCATGGCGAGGCGTTGAGCGCGATCATGGCCGCCTGGTGCGCCACCCGCACCACCGACGCGGCGATCGAGACGCTCGGCGCCGCCGCGATTCCCGCCGGGCCGGTGCTCCATCCGTCCGAGGTCATGGCGCACCCCCAGCTCCGCGCGACCGGCTTCGTCGAGGACATTCGCTATCCCGGCACCCGCGCCACCGCCCCGGTCATGCGCGCACCGATCCAGCTCAGCGACACGCCGCCCGAACCGATGACCCGCGCGCCCCAGGCGGGCGAACACAGCGCCGCAATTCTCGCCGAGCTCGGCTATGCCGATGACGAGATCGCCGCGTTCGTCGCCGCGGGCGCGGTCGGCATCCGCGCATGACCGGCACCCGCGAGATAGATCCGTCCCGCGTCCCGGTCATTGTCGGCGTCGGGCAGGTCGAGGATCGCGAGCCCGACCCGTTCGCGGCGCGCGATTCGCTCGGGCTGATGGTCGATGCGCTCCATGCCGCGGACGCCGATGCGGGGGGCGGCTGGCTCGCCGAGGTCGATTCGCTCGATGTCGTCGACCAGATCTCGTTCCGCGATCTCAACCCGCTCGTCGACCCGCTGGCCGCGGCGCTCGGCATGTCGCCGGCGCGCCGTGCGCAGACCGCGATGCCGATGGGCGACAGCCCGGTTCGCCTGCTGAACGAGGCCGCAAGCCGGATCGGCGCGGGCGAGACCCGCGTCGCCGCGATCGTCGGCGCAGAGGCACTGCGCACCGC
>JALYTW010000019.1 GCA_030854075.1 Pseudomonadota bacterium | reverse complement strand
TAGCCAATGACGTCAGCAACATCGTGACCCGCCTTTGCCAGTTAATGGGTCGACAACGCGTAATCGCTTGTGCTGCTGTGCTGCCGTTTCCGTCGCAGATGCGGTTAAAACTTATGCCACGGGCTTGACGCGCCCGCCAGCGCGATTAGGTCAAAAATCAGTCAAAGGAGCGAAACATGACTGATGAGAACACTGACTTGAGCGCGGTCGAACTAGCGACCGAGCTGACGATTGCTTGGTTGTCCAATCCCAACACCCGCACCTCAGCCGAGGAGGTGCCCGGTTTTCTTGGCAAGATGCACGAGACGGTGAATTCGCTGCTCGGCTCTGGCAGCGTGTCGGGCGAGGGTACGGCGGCGCAGGAATATGTTCCCGCGGTGTCGGCACGCAAATCGCTGGCATCGAAGGATCACATCATCTCGATGGTCGATGGCAAGCCGTACAAGACGCTGCGTCGCCACCTCTCTACTCATGGCATGACGCCTGAGCAATATCGTGAGCGCTACGGGCTCAAGCCCGACTATCCGATGGTCGCCGAAACCTATTCGGAAAGCCGCCGCGCGATGGCCAAGAAGATCGGTCTCGGTCGCAAGCCCGGTGCGCGCAAGGCCACCGGCCCGCGCAAGACGTCGTCGGGCGAATAAACTCGCCTGCTGCCCGCCTTCCCATCATGGGAGGGCGGGTTCCTACTGGCCGAAGTTACCGCGCCGGTAGAGCAAGGTGATTGCGACCCGGCGGTTGCGTGGGTCGGTTGGAGCCTTGACGATCATCGGTTCGCGATCCGCGACGCCCTCGATCCGTTCGAACCGCGTTTCACCGATCGCGCCCTGCGCCAAACGTCGCCGCGTCGCTTCGGCCCGTCCCGACGACAGCATCCAGTTGTTCATCGCGCGCGGGTCGCCGAAGGCCAGACTGTCGGTATGGCCGCGAATCATGATCGGATTCGCCATTCCCTTGATCGAATCGGCGATCAGCCCGATCAAGTCCGATGCCTCGGATTCGAGCACCGTCGTGCCGAGCGCGAACATCGAGTAATTGGCATCGTCCACCAGGTCGATCCGCAACCCGTCGCGGGTCTGGACGAAGCGGACATGCGCCGCCAATTTGGCCAACCGTGCAGACCCGCTGATTTCACGCGACAACTGGCGACGCATCGCGTCGAAATTCTTGCGATCCTCTGCCGCCATCGCTTCGCGACCCTGGGTATTGCCCAGCCCGTCCTTGGGGCCACCGACCGCGGGCGGTGGGATGACACCGGGCGTCGCGCGGGCCGCGTTGGCCGCCTGTGGTCCCAGTTTCTGGTCGCTCATTATGGTCTCTCCGCCGAGCAGCCCTGATCCGCCCATCCCGATCGCATGCGTATCCAACAGCGTCGGCGCGAAATAGTCCGCGATGCCCTTGCGCTGCTTCTCGGTGGTTGCTCCGAGCAGCCACAGCAACAGGAAGAACGCCATCATCGCGGTCACGAAGTCGGCATAGGCAACCTTCCAGGCGCCACCATGATGGCCGCCATGCGCTTCGATATAGATTTTCTTATAGATGATCTTGGCGGGCTGGTTCGACCCATGGGGAGCGCGCGCGGCCATTTACTTGCCCCTGAGGCCGTCGAACACTTCGGCAAAACCGGGCTGGTTCTTGTGTGCGATCCCTGACCGCGCCGCCTCGATGACGAGCGGCTGAGGATGGCCGTGGAGCGAGGCGATGATGATCTGTTTGACGACATGATAGATCGCGGCATCGGCATCGATGATCTGCTTCAGCCGCGACGCGAGCGGCGCGACCATGCCATAGGCGAGCAGCACCCCCATGAATGTGCCGACCAGCGCCGATCCGATCATCCCACCCAGAATCGCGGGAGGTTTGTCGATCGAGCCCATTGTCTTCACGACGCCAAGCACTGCGGCGACGATGCCGAGTGCGGGTAGCGCGTCGGCTAGGCTGGCCAGCGTGGTGTGCGGCCCCTCCACCTCGTGGTGATGGGTCTTGATCGCATTGTCCATGACGTCCTCGACCGCATGAACATCGAGCGTCCCCGACGACACCACGACGAGACGCAGCGTGTCAGCGATCAGGTTGACGAGCGTGTGGTCTTTCAGCAGCTTGGGATAGTCGGCAAACACCGCGGACGATTGCGGATCCTCGACATGCGGCTCGAGCGCGATCGGCCCGTCCATCCGGAGCATCTTCATCAGCTTGCTGACCAGGAAGATAACGTCGAGATAATCCTGCTTGGTGTATTTCGGGCCCTTGAAGATTTTGCCCAGGCCCCCGCCCAGCGCCTTCAATTCCTTGCCCGAATTGCCGATGATCAGCGCGCCGGCGGCGGCACCGCCGATAATCAGCATCTCGTGGGGGATCGCCTCCATGACGGGACCGAGCGCGCCCCCGGTAAAGGCGAAGCCGCCAAACACCATGACGAGCAGAACGACGAGGCCGATGATGGGCAACACGTAGACAATCTCCCGACCGCTGGGCGCGACGCGCCCGAGGGTTGAGAAATGAGGATTAACCAGACTTCGTAGCTAATCGGTTACCAACCCGGCGAAAGTTTTGCTATTGTTGCCTCAGCGCAGGTAATTGAACAGCGACAGGCTGGACAATTTCGAGAAACTGGCCTGGGTCGCCGACAGCACGGTCATGATCTTCTGCAGCTCGGCGATCGAACTGGTGATGTCGACATCTTCGACGCTGGAACGCAACGCGGCGCGGTCGACCGACGCAGTTGTCAGCTGGCTCTGCTGGAGTTCGATCCGCGCCCCGCGCGCGCCCACCGAAGCCTGGACGAACGTGACCTGGTCGGCCGCCTTGGTCAGGTCGTCGAGCGCGCCAGCGCTGGGCGCATCGCCGTCGCCCAGAGTCTTGGCGAGCGCCGACAGCATCGTCAGCGTATCGGTGCTGCCGCCAAAGTTGAAGATGCGATCTGCGCTCTCGGTGGCCTTGACCATCTGGCCATCGCCAATCGGCACGTCGGATACTTTGGTGGGCGCAAAGGCAAAAGTGCCGTCGCCATTGTCTGTCACCGCCTTGGTGCCGCCCTCGGTGCCGAACAGCGGCTGGCCGCGCAGATTGCGCGTGTTGGCGAGCCCTACCAGCGAATCGACGATCGACGACATCTCCACCGCGATCAACTTGCGCGATTCAGGTGTTTGGGTGCCGTTGGCGGACTGCAGCGCGAGTTCCTTGGCGCGCTGGAGCTGGCCGTTCATGTTGGTCAGCACGCCATCTGCCTGGCCAAGCAGCGAGCCCGCCAGAGCCAAATTTGTCTGATAGACCGCCGAATCGGAGTCCTTGCGGTCGAATTCGGCAACTTGCTGCGCCAGTGCGGCGTCCTCCGACGCGGACTGGACGCGCTTGCCGGTCGCAATCTGAGTCTGCAGCACGTTGGCGCGGCCGGTCAGCGTCGTCATCCGCTTGGATGCCATGTCGTAGAAGAGCGTCGTTGAGATTTGCATCGCGTCTACCGTATGTCGAGAATGGATTGGAGCGTGTCGCGCGCGACCTGGATCGCGCGGCTGGACGCCTGATAAGCCTGCTGAAATCGCATCAGGTCGATCGCTTCCGAATCGAGATTGACCCCGATCGCTGTCGACAGCGCAGTTTCGGCTCCCGCCCGGATCGCGGTCTGAGCCTCGGCGATGGTATTGCGCTGTTTCAATTGCGCGGCGTTGGCCGTGATGAGCCCCGTCATCTTCGATTCATAGCCGTTCGCAGCGCGTGCGGTGGCAAACTGGGCGAGATTGGACCCGTTGCGCTGGCCGGAGCCGGGCGATGATGCCGCGACCATCGCGGACGTCACGCTATCGCTGACCGTGAGATCGGTCGCCCGCCCGCCGACGGTGAACAGCTTGCGGTTGCCGACGCCGTCGAGCCCTTCCCCCGCCATGTGGATCTCGTTGATCGTCGTCGAAAAATCATTGGCGAGCGCTTCGACGCCGGCTCGGGCAATGCTGGATCGCTGCGCGCCTTCGACATACCCGGCGAGCGCTCCGCCCATCGGATCGAGTGGGGTCCGACCCGTCGGCGTCAATACCTCGAATTTGACGTCGCTGCCGGCGCGGGAATAGAGGAGCGTCTCCGAGTGAGCGATATCGACGAATGGCACGCCGCTGCCGGGTCCCAGTGCGACAGTGGTGCGTCCGAGCGAATCGGTCGTCGTCTTCAGGTCACTGATCGCGCTCATCTGGTCGAGAATCGCGTCACGCTGGTCGAGCAGTTGCGCCGCGGCCGCGGTGTTGGCAGGGGCGCGCCCAAGCCCGTCGTTGATCCGCACCAGCGACCCGCCGAGCGAGGTCAACGTCGCTGCGGTCTGGGTCGCCTGCGCATCGATATCCGCGTCGACCTGGTCGAACGCGATCCCCGTTGCCGATACCGCGTCGGCGACGTTGCCCGCCGCCGCGAGGAAGGTCGCGCGCAGCGCGTTCGAGGCCGGTTCGGCAGCGAGCGCGTTCGAAGAGTTGAAGAATTCGGTGATCCGCGCGCTGATGTTGTTGCCATCGAGCGCCTTGCCGACGCGGTCGAGCCATGCCGCGGTCGTCGTGGTTCGCGCGAGGTCGGTGCCGGCGGCGCGTAACGACGCGGCGGCGAAACTGTCCGAGGTACGCAATACGCCGGAGGCGATGACCCCGAGTCCTGCGGCATAGCCGCCCGCGGACGCGCCACTCCCTACCGACACTTCGCGCAAGCCAACGACCCGCCGGGAATAGCCCGCGGTCCCGCTATTGGCGATATTCTCGCCGACAGTGTCGAGCGCGGTCTGATACGCGCGGACGCCAGAAGCGCCGATGGAGAGCAGGTCGCTCATTTAGGCGGGTCTGCCGCCGATTGG
The DNA here is from genome assembly GCA_030854075.1 of Pseudomonadota bacterium. Lineage (GTDB taxonomy): Bacteria > Pseudomonadota > Alphaproteobacteria > Sphingomonadales > Sphingomonadaceae > Sphingomonas. The sequence goes on along the minus strand of JALYTW010000019.1, from coordinate 13,368 downwards.
TTAAGATCGGATTGCGACCCTCCCTGCTGCTGGCTGAGAAAATCGGTCATCGCCTTGCCGATGCCGAGCGGCGCATGCTCGGCCATCGCTTTGGCGACTTGCGCGTCCTGCATCTCGGTAAAGGTGTCGATCGCCTTCGAATCGAACAGCGGATCGGTCAGCTTCGCGTGGCGCATGCTTTTGAGCATCATGCCGGTGAAGATGGATTCGAACTGTTTGCCCGCCTTGTCGAGATTGTCCTTGGTCTGGCCGCGGCCAAGCCCCGAGCTGATGCCGGTCGTGCCGGTGATGCCGGGAACCGGATCGGTCACAAGACGATCAATTCGGCTTTGAGCGCGCCCGCTTCCTTCAGCGCCTCAAGGATCGCCACGAGATCTGCCGGGCTCGCGCCGATCGCGTTCACCGCCTTGACGATATCTGCCAATTTGGGACCGGGATCGAGCAGGAACATCGGCTTCACTTCCTCCTGCACCCCCACGTTGGAGCGTTGCTCGACCGCGGTCACACCCTGGCTCAGCGGCGCCGGCTGGCTGACCCGCTGGTTCTCGTCGATCCGGACGGTCAGCTTGCCGTGGGTCACCGCGGCAGGCCCAACCCGGACCGCGGAGTTGATAACGACCGTTCCGGTGCGCGCGTTGACGATTACTTTTGCGGGCGGCTCTGCGGTGACGACATCGAGGTTCTCGATTTCGCTCATCAACGTGGCGCGGATATCGGCACCGACCGGCGCGCGGACCGCGACCGACACTGCATCGATCGCGTGTGCGCTGCCCATTCCCAACCGGCGGTTGATCGCGAGCGCGACGTTCTGCGCGGTCGTGAAATCGGCGCGCTGGAGGTTGAAGGTGAGATTGGGGGCATCGGCGAACCCGGTCAACACCGCGCGCTCGACCGTCGCCCCATCGGGAATCCTGCCCACCGAGGGAATATTGATGACGATCTTGGACCCGTCGGCACCTTCCGCGCCGAGTCCGCCGACCGCCAGGTTGCCCTGCGCCATCGCATAGATCTGGCCATCGGCACCGATCAGCGGTGACAGGATCAGGCTGCCCCCTCGCAAGCTCTTGGCTTTGCCCATCGAGGCGACCGTGATGTCGACCCGCTGGCCCGGCTTGGCGAAGGGCGGCAGTTCGGCGGTGATCATCACCACCGCGGCGTTCTTCATCCCCGGATTGGCCTGCGGCGGCAGCTGAAGCCCGAACCGCGACGCGACCGCCTTCAACGACTGGACGGTATATTCGAGGTTATCGTCGCCGGTGCCGGGCAGGCCAACCACGACGCCATAGCCGGTGAGCTGGTTCGAGCGGATGCCCTGAAACCCGCCCAGATCCTTGATCCGGTCGGCAGCGGCGGGGCTAGACCCCAAACTGGCAACGAGGCACGCTGAGAGGAGGGTAAGGATTATGCGAACCATGGTCGACGATCCAACTTCGGTTCGGGCTGAGCTTGTCGAAGCCCAGGTCCGCGAGGTGAAATGCCCCCTTCGGCGAAGCTCAGGACAGGCTTCGACAAGCTCAGGGCGAACGGGAAAGACACGCATCAGAACGGGCTGATGATTTGGAAGAACCGGCTCAGCCATCCCTGACGACTGGCGCGGGCAACATCGCCTTTGCCGGTGTAGGAAATCTGCGCATCGGCGACGCGGGTCGACAGCACGCGGTTGTCGGCGCTGATGTCGGCGGAACGGACCAGTCCCTTGATTCGGACGAATTCGTCGCCGCGGTTCAACGTCACGCGCTTCTGCCCCTGAACCAGCATCGTGCCGTTGGGATAGACGGCGGCGACTGTCACGCTGATCTCGCCGGACAGCGAGTTGGCCTGGTCGGCGGTACCGGTCCCGCCGAAATTGCGCGACCCGCTGATCGATGCGTCGGATTTGTTGAACAGGTTGAGTGGCCCGGTCGTCGGCGGGGTCAGGCCGAACCCACCACCGCTGTCGAGCTTCGAGGTCGACGATTTCGACGCCGCGGTCCGTTCGACCAGCACGATCGTCAGCGGATCGCCGACGCTGCGCGCGCGCCAGCCCTCGTACAGCGCGGCATAGCCGTCGTTGGCCTGGAAGATCGATCCGGTCGCGACCACCGGCGGCGCGGCGACCGCGGGCGGATAGGCGACCTGAAACACCTCTTCGGGCTTCTCCTTCTTGCGCGCATCGGCGGGCGAGGACGCGAGCCCCCCCAGCACGAGCGCCGCGGTCGCGGCGGCCAGCGCGAGCTCGATCCAATAGAACCCGGGGCGGAACGGTGTACGGCTGGCCATCAGATGTTCTGGTTCACATATTTGAGCATGTCGTCGGTCGCCGAAATCATCTTCGAATTGACCTCATAGGCACGCTGGGTTTCAATCATGTCGACGAGTTCCTCGACGACGTTGACGTTGGAGGATTCGAGCGCGCCCTGGCGGACGCGGCCGCGGCCGTCCTCGCCCGCGACTCCCAGGTTGGCGGCCCCGCTGGCGGCGGTTTCGGTCAGGTAATTGTCGCCGGTCGACTGCAGCCCCGCGCCGTTGGGAAAGGCGGCGACCTGGATCTGGCCGATCTGCTGCGCCTCGGCTTGCCCTGGGATCGTCGCCGAAACGGTGCCGTCGGTACCGATCGAGATGCTGGTCGCGCCTTGCGGAATCGTGATCCCCGGTTGAACCTGATAGCCCTCGCTCGTCACCAGCAACCCCTCGGGACTGCGGTTGAAATTCCCCGCCCGGGTATAGCCGAGCTGGCCACCGGGGAGCTGGACCTGAAAATACCCGTCGCCGTCGAGCATCATGTCGAGGCTGTTGCCGGTCTGCTGGGTCGACCCCTGCGTATCGATCCGTGCGGTACCCTGGATCTTGACCCCGGTGCCGAGATTGAGCCCGGTTGCATACTTGCTTTCGCTCGACGACGCCGCGCCGGGCGCGGTCACGACCTGATACGCCAGCGTCTCGAACGCCGCGCGGTCGCGCTTGAACCCGGTCGTGTTGACGTTGGCCAGGTTGTTCGAAATGACGCGCATGCGCATATCCTGGGCATCGAGCCCGGTACGCGCGATATGCATGGCTGCGGTTGGCATCGGCTCGTTCCTTTTTAGCTAGGCATGCGCATCACGGATGCGCCGCTTTCGTCCATGTCCTTGGCGGATTTCAGCAGGTTGGCCTGCACTTCGTAGCTGCGCTGGTTCTCGATCATGTCGACCAGCGCCTGGGTCATGTTGACGTTCGATCCCTCGATCGCGCCGGTCTGCAGCTTCGCATCGAGATTGTCGGGCAGCGCCCCCCCGCCGCGCACGCGCAACAGGTTGTCGAGCCCCTTGACGGTGTCGGTACCCTTGGTGCTGACCAGCTTGATCTTGTCGAGCGCCTGCGGGTTCTTGGGATCGCCGCCCTTGGGGACGATCGAGATCGTGCCGTCCGCCGCAATCGACAACGAGTCATACGGCGGCACCGTAATTGGCCCCGACGAGCCCTGGACGATGAACCCATCGCCGGTCTGGAGCACACCCGATGGGGCAACCTCCAGATCGCCGCGGCGGGTATAGGCTTCGCTGCCGTCCCCCGCCTGGACCGCGATCCAGTCGTCGTTCCCCGCTACCGCGATGTCGAGCGGGCGCCCGGTTTGCTGGATCGCGCCAGCGCGGCGATCGGCATCGGTCACCTCTTCGCTGGTGGGGCTGCGCGCCTCGAGCTGCGAACCGCCGCCCTTCAGCTCGATCCGGTCGAACACGACGCGGTCAGCGCGGAAACCCGTGGTCGACGCATTCGCCATGTTGTTCGCGATCGCCGCCTGCGCCGCCATGTGCGCGCGCAGGCCCGTCGCCGCGGTGTAGACCAGCTTGTCCATGCGATGCCTCCGCTCTCCTCAGTTCACGAACGGATGTTGAAGATCGTCTGCGAGATCTGGTTGGCGGTATCGAGCGCCTTGGCATTCGCCTGGAAATTGCGCTGCGCAGAGATCAGCGCGACGAGTTCCTCGGTGATGTCGACGTTCGATCCTTCGAGCGTGCCGGTCATCAGCGACCCGTATCCGCTCTCCCCCGCCGCGCCGAGTTTGGGCTCGCCCGACACGCCGGTCGCGGTCCAGTAGCTGTTGCCCAACTGGCGCAGCCCGCCGGGGTTATTGAAATTGGCAAGCGCGATCTTGCCGATCGCGACTGAATCGCCGTTCGAGAAGCTGGCGGTGACGACCCCGGTCTCGTTGACGCTGACCCCCGACAATCGCCCCGCGGCGCTGCCGTCCTGGCGACGGTCGGTGACCTGAAACGCCGAGGTGAGCTGGGTCGTGTTGGCGAAATTTTCGCTCAGCGCCAGCGGTGCGGGCGACCCCGGCATCGAGACGGGGTCGTAGCTCACCGGCGCGGTCGGCGCGGTCAGCTTGCCGGTCGCATCGAACGTCAACGTCCGTGGCGTCGTATCGCCGCCAACCGTAAGCTGATCGCTGCCGATGTAGGAATGAACCGCCCATTCGCTGGTCGGATCGGCGGCGGTCCCAGCCTTGGTCCGGACATAATAATTGGCGAGCGTCGAGGCTTTACCACCGGCGTCATAGACTGTCGTCGCGGTCGAATAGTTGAAGCTGGTCGGATCGTTGCGATCGAACGTCGCGGACGGAACTGTCTGTTTCGAGGACAGGTTGACCGCAAGCGAGACAGCGGTGGTGGCAACCGCGCCGCCGCTGTTTTCGGGGAGCTGGAGCGGCGTCAGGTTGCTCGGCCCGGACGCGATGACATTGCCTTCCGAATCGACCGCGTTGACGAGCAGCTTCGACCCTTGCGCATCGACCACAAACCGGCTCGAATCGATCAGGAACGATCCGTTGCGGGTATAATCGACCTGGCTGTTGATCCCCGCGGTCTGCACCGCGAAGAAACCGTCGCCCGAGATCGCGAGGTCGAGCCCCGATGCCGTGGTCTTGAGACTGCCTTCGCCGAACTGCTGGCGATTGGCCTTTACCACGACCCCCGACCCAACCGATTTCAGCGGATCGGATGCGAGGCTGGAGGCGATGACGTCGCCGAATTCACTGCGGCTCTTCTTGAAGCCGTTGGTGCCGACGTTGGCGAGGTTGTGGCTGATGACCGACATGTCGGTCTGCGAAGCCTGCAGACCGCTGAGCGAGGTGTAGAAGGACATGGCGTGTTACTCCTTGGGGTGGGGATCAACCGGCCTGGCGGACGGCGGAGGGGTCGACCGGGCCGATCCCGGTAACTTGAAGCTTGGGGGCGCCGCCGCTCGGCATCGACACCGATTCGACGGGGGCCCAGACGAGGCTGCGCGCGACGACGCCGACAGCGCCTGATACCGCTGCGACCGAGACGGTGAACGGGCCGGGACCCGCAGCCGCGCCAGCTGCGTCGGTGCCGTCCCAGTCGTAATTGACGGTCCCTGCCGATCGCTGGCCGAGGTCGATGGTCTTGAGTGGCTGCCCGGAGGCGTCGCTGATCCTGACCATGACGTCGCTGGCATCGCCATCGAGTTCGACCGCCCCCGCGATCCCGCCGGCGGCGCGACCATAAGCCACGTTGCCTTCGGTCAGCACGGTCTTGCCGACATAGGCGAGCGCGTCCGCACTCGAGCTGCCCCCAAGCTTGGCCGCGAGACCCTTCAGCGTCGAGTTCATCTCGGAAATGCCCGCCACCGACGAGAATTGCGCCATCTGGGCGACCATTTGGGTGTTGTCGACGGGGGAGAACGGATCCTGGTTCTTGAGCTGCGCGGTCATCAGCGCGAGGAAATCGGCCTGCCCCAGCGAGCGCTCGCCGAGCTTCGACGTATCGGTAACCGCGGTCGTCGCGGCGCGGGGAATGCCCAGGCTCGACAGCGTTGAATCGAAGGTGGAGGCCATGATCAGCGTCCTAGCTTGAGGGTGTCGACGATGAGCGATTTTGCGGTGTTCATCACCTCGACGTTGTTCTGATAGGTCCGCGACGATTCCATCATGTCGACCAGCTCGCGGGTCTCATCGACCGCGGCCTCGAAGATGTTGCCGTCCTTGTCCGCGAGTGGATTGGTCGGATCGTAGCGCTTGGTCGGCGCTTCGCCCGCGGTGACGATCTTTTCGACGTCGACCGTCGACAGTCCGCTCGCGGCGTCGAAGCTGGTGCGGAACACCGGCTTCATCGTCTTGTAGGCGGCCTCCGCCGATCCCGCGACGCCGCCCGCATTGGCGAGGTTCGACGCGGTGGTGTTCATCCGGATGAGCTGCGCGCTCATCGCGCGGCCCGCGACCTGGAAAATCGTCATGGGATTGTCGGCCATGGCTTATTCTCCCTTTAGCGCGCGGGTGAGCTGGCCGATCCGGCCGTTCAGGAACGCGAGTGTGGTCTGATACTGGACCGCGTTCTCGGCGAAGGCCGTCTGCTCGGCCGACAGCTCGACGGTGTTGCCGTCCATCGAGGTCTGAGTCGGCACGCGATATTTGGTGGCGGCGTCGATCGCGCCGCCGTCCGCCACGCCGCTCGTCATGCTGGCGAGCGCCGCCTTGAAGTCGATGTCCTTGGCCTTGAAGCCGGGGGTCGAGGCGTTGGCGATATTCGATGCGAGCACACCCATCCGCTGCGAGCGCACTTCCAGCGCCGCGCCATGCACCCCGAACAGACTGTCTCCGGCCATCGCCGTACTCCTTGCGCCCCATGCGCTGGCCAACACCAAGCAATGGCCGTGCCAGTTTTCAGGTTGCCGAGGGCGGCCATGTCATTTCGGCGAGCGACAGCACGCGGCGCGGAGCAAACGGCAAGCGATTGCCGCTTTGCCGTCCGGGTTTGCCGGGGCGGCAACGCCACTTTTTGACGGCGACGAAAAAAGAGCCTGCGCCGCGTCTGCGGCCCGGTGTGGGATCGTCAAGCACGCGGCATCCCGGCCATGTCTCTCGATCAGCAAGCGGCGGCTGCACCCGATCGCTCGATTGGCCCGTCTCTTGCTTATTACCGTGCATGACGCTCGTCGCTCAACTCGCCGATCCGCTCGCGTTCGCCATCGTCGCGGGCGGCACCGCGCTCGGCGTCGTCCTGCGCACCCCGTTTCGCGATCTTGGCCGCGGACTATCCGCCCTCGGGGTCCTGAGCCGCCGCCGCTTCGCCGCCGATCCACTGCTCGACCAGATCGCCGCGCAAGCCCGTATCGCGCGCGGGCATGGGACGATGGCGCTCGATCGCTCGGTCATCACCGACCCCGATGTCGGTGCCGCGATCGCGCGCATCGTCGATGGCGCAAGCGGCGGAGATGTCGCCGTGCTCCTCCAGCACCTCCGCCGCGCGCGCGTCGAACGCCATGTCGCCGCTGCCGATATGTGGGCCGGTGCTGCCGAGCTCGCGCCTGCGATGGGGATGGTCGGCACGTTGGTCGGCCTGGCGCGCATGTTCGCGACGATGACCGATCCCGCATCGATCGGCGGCGCGATGGCGATCGCATTGCTCGCGACGCTGTATGGCGCGGTGCTCGCCAACCTCGTTTTCCTGCCGATTGCCAACCGGTTGCGCGTTGCGGGTCGCGCCGAAGCATTCGAGCGCGCCCGACTCGAACCGGCGCTGGTCGCGTTCGCCGACCGCGAACGCCCGCTCGCCTTGAGGACCGCGGCGTGAACGATTATCCCGATCCGATCCTGACCCGCCCGCTCTGGCTGGTGACGCTCGCCGACCTGGCGCTGCTGCTGGTCGGCTTCTTGGTGCTACTTCAGGCGACCCAGCAGCTCGATCGCGCGGCGCTGGCGCGCGGGTTGCGCGCAGGCTTCGACAACAATAACGAGGGACCCGCGCCGATGCCCGTCGCCGCCACCGGCATCCTCGACTTCGCAGTCGGCTCCGCGACCATCACGGGACCAACCGCCACGCTCGTCGACTGGGCGCGCGACGCCGCGCGCGACCCGCGCGTGACGTTGACCATCACCGGGTCGGTCGATGGCAGCGCCGTCGATGTCGATCCACTCACCCACAGTGCCACTATCCTGGCCGCCGACCGCGCGCGCGCGGTCGCCGCGGTCATCGCGGTAGCTACATCCGCGCGAATCGTCATCCTCACCGCCGCCAAATCCGGCCGCCGCGCCGCCATGGTCACGCTTGCCTTTACCGGCGAGAACACCCTCGCCGACAAGACCAGGAAACCGTCATGATGCTATCGCTCCTGCTCGCCGCCGCCGTTCCCGCCACCGCCAGTCATCAGGACACGCCCGCGCTCGATCGCGCGGTCGCTGCCTTCACCGGGCACGGAATCGGCGACGATGGCGGCGCACGCACCGCGATCGACCCGCGGCTCCGGCTCGCGCAATGTCCGACGGTCGCGCTTTCGTGGCGAACCGACCGTCACGATGCGGTCGTCGTCGCGTGCTCGGGGCCGAACTGGCGGCTCTTCGTACCGGTCATCGGCACCGTCGCTGTCGTGGCCGGGGCGGCGCCCGCGGCGACACGGGTTGCCTATGCGCCACCGGTCAAGCTCGAACCCGTTATCAAGCGCGGTGATCCCGTCACGATCGAGGCGGGCGATGCGGGTTTTTCGATCAGCCGCGAGGGCGTCGCGATCGGCGACGCCGCGCCCGGCGAACGCTTCATGGTCCGGGTCGACGGGACGCGCACCCCGGTTCAGGCGGTTGCGGTCGGGTCGGGGCGCGCAACACTGCCCGGCTGGGCGGATTGACCGGCTGCGCTGATGCATAAATTTTTTCTAAAGTTCCGGGTCGAGGGGTCGTTCTACGCCATGTCAGCGAAACCAAGAGGGTGCGGACATGGTGGATTCGATCGGCTCAAGGCTGGGGACTACGGACCGGGGCGTCACACGCGTCGTCGCCGCGTCTCCGACGGCGGCTGCGCGGTCGACCGTGCAGGCCGATGCCGCGCCGGTCGCCCAACCGGCCGCGCACCTGGGCAGCCTCGCGCAGCAACTCGCCGCGGCACCGCCGGTCGATCTGGACCGTGTCGTCCGGATCAGACAGGCGATCGCCGATGGCACCTACCCCGTCCTGCCAGGGACGATCGCGGACAATCTGATCGCGCTGCGGCTGCAGCTGACCGCCACGGGAGCCGACTGACGTGAACCGCCGCGATGCCCTGATCCGCGTGATCGACGCGCTCCATGCGGAGATCGCCGCGCTGAAATCGAACGATGTCGGCGGGCTGGAGCGCGCGACGCAGGACAAGCTCGCCGCGATCGCCGAGGTCGCCGATCTCGGCACCGGCCCCGCGGGTAACGAGATTCGTGAGCTCGCCGAGGAGGCCAACCGCCTCAACGAAACGTGCCGCATCTATGTGAACCTGATGGCGGCAAATGTTCGCCGCCGCCTGCAAACCCTGACCGGCAACGCGGCGGGCGGGTACCGTCCCGGACTCGCCGGCGCCTACGCCTGACGCCATACCCGGCACCGTCCGGGCATTCTGGCACGCCTCTTGCTGATCGTCCCATAGTTAACAGGGGCTTCGCATCACGGCATGACCGTCAATCCAATCTCCGCCGGCCGGATCCAGTCCGCCATCGCTGCTGCGAGCAGCAAGACGGGAATCGATTTCGATTATCTGTTCAGCCAGGCAAAGGTCGAAAGCGGCCTCAACGCCAATGCGAAAGCGGGCACCTCGTCCGCCTCGGGCCTCTATCAGTTCGTCGAACAAAGCTGGCTCTCGGTCGTCAAGAAACACGGTGCCGACAACGGCATGGCCTGGGCTGCCGACAAAATCCAGCAGACCGCGAGCGGGCGCTACGTCGTCGGCGACAGCGCGACCCGCGGTGCGATCCTGGCGCTGCGCAACGATCCGGGCGCCGCCTCGCTGATGGCGGCCGAACATGCGTCGGACAACAAGGACGTGCTCGAAGGCACGCTGGGCCGGGGTGCGACCGGCACCGATCTTTACATGGCCCATTTCCTCGGGCTGGGCGGCGCCAAGAAATTCCTGACGACGATGGCGTCGAATCCCTATGCCAACGCCGCCGCGCTGTTCCCCGCTGCCGCGGGGGCCAACCGCAACGTGTTCTACACGGCATCGGGGGCGCCGCGATCGGTGTCGGACGTCTATGACCGGTTCGCCGACAAGCTCGGCGCGGGCGCGGGCGATACCGGGGTCGCCAGCACCGTCAATTATGCCGCGCAGGCGCTCAACCTTGGCGGTTCGACCGTCATCACCGGCAACAACCAGAGCGCGGCGGACGCGCTGACCTGGGCAACGAGCGCGCTCGGCAAGTTTGCGGCACAAGCCAATCCGACCGCGGCGGCCAACCTGATGCGGCCGACCCCCGATACCGCGCGGCTCGCGTATCTGATGCTCGCGAACCTCGGCAACTAGCCGCATGTTTCGCCTGGCCACCGCGCGCGCCTCGGCGCTGCCGCTCGCGATCCTGCTGCTCGTCGTCGTGATGGTGGTCCCCATCCCGGCGGCGCTGCTCGACATCTTCTTCGTCGCCAACATCGCGATCAGCCTCGCGGTCCTGATGGTCGCGCTCAACGCCCAGAAGCCGCTCGATTTTTCCGCGTTCCCGACCGTGCTCCTGTTCGCGACGCTGTTCCGCCTCGGCCTCAACGTTGCATCGACCCGCATCGTGCTGGTCCACGGCCACGAGGGCGAAGCCGCCGCGGGGCGCGTCATCGAGGCGTTCGGGACGTTCCTGATCGGCGGCGACTATGTAGTCGGCATCTTCGTCTTCGCGATCCTGATGATCATCAACCTGATCGTCGTGACCAAGGGCGCAGGCCGCGTCTCCGAAGTCAGCGCGCGCTTCACCCTCGATGCATTGCCCGGCAAGCAGATGGCGATCGACGCCGATCTCAACGCCGGGCTGATCACGCCGGATGAAGCCAAGGCGCGCCGGGTCGAGGTGTCGACGGAGGCCGATTTCTACGGCTCGATGGATGGTTCGTCGAAATTCGTAAAGGGCGACGCGGTCGCCGCGATGCTGATCCTCGCCGCCAACATCATCGGCGGGCTGATCCTCGGGCCGGTCAGCCACGGGTTGTCGATCGCCGACGCCGCGCACAACTACATCCTGCTCGCGATCGGCGATGCGCTGGTCGCACAGCTGCCCAGCCTCATGCTCTCGATCGCCGCCGCCGCGATCGTCACCCGGGTCAATTCGGACAAGGATCTCGCCGGGCAGATCGGCGGCCAGTTCGGCGCGTCGAAGACCTGGATCCCGGTCGCGGGCATTCTGACGCTGCTCGGCATCTTTCCGGGGATGCCGCACCTCCTGATCCTCAGTGCGGCAGCAATCGCGGGTTTTGCCGCGTGGAAGCTGCGCCAGATCGAGGGCCGCCCCGCCTTCGTCGCAGCCGCTGCCCCCGCCGAGCCCGTCGATCCCGCCCGGATCGGCTGGGAGGAAGTGACCGACGGCATGCAGGTCAATTTCGATATCGGCTACGGTCTCGTGCCGCTGGTCGACGAGCGCAAGGGCGCGCCGTTGATGGGTCGCATCACCGGGGTTCGCCGCCAGCTCAGCAAGGAGCTTGGCTTCGTCGTGCCGCAATGCCGGGTCCGCGACGACATCAATCTGGCGCCCTTTACCTATCGCATCCTGGTCAACGGGGTCGTGGTCGGTGAGGATCAGGTCTCGCCCGACGACATGCTCGCGCTCGATACCGGGCAGGCGTACGGCGCGCTCGAGGGCAAGCCCGCCAAAGACCCGACCTTCGGGCTCGATGCGACCTGGATCAATCCCGGCGATGCCGACGCCGCGACCGGCGCGGGCTATCTCGTCGTCGACGCGGGCACGGTGATGGCGACGCACCTCAACCATCTGCTCGGCCAGAGCGCCGCCGACCTGCTCGGCCCCGACGAGGTCCAGTCGCTGCTCGACGGACTCAAGGAGCGCGCGTCGAACCTCGTCGCGGCGCTGACCCCGCAGCCGCTCGCGCTGACCACGCTGACCCAGGTGCTCAAGGGCCTGCTCGCGGAAAACATCTCCCTCAAGGAATTCCGGCTCATCGCGCAGGCGATCTCGGTCGCGGCGCAGAAATCGCAGGATGCAGAGGAGATCATCGAGATGATCCGTCCCGATCTCGGTGCGCTCATCATCCAGAAACTGTGCGGGGTGCGCGAACCCTTGCGCGTCATGACGCTGGAGGGCCAACTCGAAGGGCTGCTCGGCCAGGCGATGCGCAGCGATACCTCGCGCCGCCACGTGATCGAGCCCGATCTCGGCCGCCGCATCATCGAGGCGCTGCAACAGGCCGCGCAACCGCTGATCGACGAAGCGAAGCCCTTCGCGCTCGTCGTCCAGCCCGCGATCCGGATCGCGATCCGCAAGCTCGTCCGCACCTGCCTGCCCGATACCCCGGTCCTCTCGTTTTTCGAGGTTCCCGAAGAAAAGTCGGTCGAGGTCGTCGCGGTCATCGGCGCGCCCCAGCCCGCGCACCAGGCGCTGGCGGCATGAGCGCCGAACCGATGACGGCCGCGTTCGCCGACGCCCAGCCGGTCGCCCCCGGCGCGCTGTCGACACCGCTGATCTATGCACCCAGGCGATCGACCGCGGCGGATACCGAGGCGCTGGTCCGCCAGCACCTGCCGCTGGTCCGCCGGATCGCGTGGCACGTCCATGGCAGCATGAGCACGATCGTCGATGTCGAGGATCTGATCCAGATCGGGCTAGTTGCGCTGGTCGAAACCGTCGGCGCGCCGCACGACCGCGGCCCCGCCTTCACCGCCTATCTCGCGACCCGGCTGCGCGGCGCGATGATCGACGAACTCCGCCGCCAGGCGACGACGACGCGCGGCGCGATGCGGCGGCGGCGGGCCTATAACGACGCGGTCGCGACGCTGACCGCGACGACCGGCACCCCGCCCGGCGAAGCGCTGATCGCCGACCAGCTTGGCGTGTCGCTCGAGAAACTGCGCGCGGACTATGCGAATGCAGAAGCGATCCGTTTCGATTCGATCGACGATCTGTATGCGGACGACCTGCCCTGGTTCGCCGACGATGCGCCCGACGCATTCGAACAGCTCGCCGACAGCAACCTGCGCGAAACGCTGGTCACCGCGATTGCGGCATTGCCCGAACGCGAGGCCCAGGTCGTCCAGCTCTATTATGCCGAGGAATTGAACCTCGAGGAGATCGGACTGGTGCTCGGCGTCGGTTCGGCACGGGTCTGCCAGATCAAGGCCGCCGCCCACGCCAGGTTGAAGAAGGCGTTGGCGAACAAGCGCTGACACGCCAATCGTCCCCGCTAAAGCGGTGAAATCCTTACCCCCCGCTTCACCGGGGGCTCGCCCCCGGCTCTTCGCGGCCTGCAGCAAACACGAGCAAACCGCCAAATCGGATCATCCGATCGATGTTCCGACCTCGCAGTTGGTGGCAAGCGCTTGCCCATTCCTAGCCCTCTCCCGCTTTCGCGGGAGAGGGTTGGGTGAGGGTCTTTCTTCTTCTATCCTCGTTCGATGTATCCGGTACGCCGCCGGATCAGCCGCCACGCCGCCCGCCTGAGTCGCGAGC
>JALYTW010000013.1 GCA_030854075.1 Pseudomonadota bacterium | reverse complement strand
GTAAGCGTGGCCTGCAGGCCGCGGTTCAGGCGGCTTGGGCGATGGGCTGATCGATTGTCGGCTGCCAGTTCCACGGGAGCAGCTCATCCCAGCGGGCGGCTGGCCAATCATCCGCGATCCTGGCGATGACATCGGCGATATAGGTTTGCGGTTCGAGACCGTTCATCTTTGCCGTCTCGATGACCGAGTAGATCGCGGCGGCGCGCTCGCCGCCGGCCTCGGAGCCTGCGAACAGCCAGTTCTTCCGGCCGATCGCGATGGGGCGGATCGCGCGTTCGGCGATATTGTTGTCGATCTCGAGGCGGCCATCGTCGAGGAAGCGGGTGAACGCCTCCCATCGCTTGGTGCCATAGCGGATGGCCTTGGTGGTCGGCGATTTGGGCGCCAGCTTCCTGAGCGCGTCATCGAGCGCGACGCGAAGCGCCGTCACCAGCGGTCGCGACCGCGCCTGGCGGGTGCTTCGTCGGACATCGGCAGGCTGACCGCGGATCTCGGCCTCGATCGCGTAGAGCTGTCCGATCCGATCGAGCAGGTCGGTGGTGAGCGCGGTCGGCTGCTGCTTGTGTCGTTCGAACAGCTCGCGCCGGAAATGTGCCCAGCAGGCGACCTCCGACACGCGATTACCGGCATAGATGCCGTTGAACCCGGCATAGGCGTCGGCCTGGAGGAATCCGGCAAAGCCGGCGAGCTCGCGCTTGGGATGCACGCCGGCGCGGTTGGCGGTGAAGCGATACCAGACGAGCGGCGGCGTGGCGGCGCCCGACGCGCGGTCGTCGACGACATAGGCCCACAGTCTGCCGGTCGCGGTCTTGCCGCTGCCGGGCGCGAGCACCTTCACCGGCGTGTCGTCGGCATGGATCTTGACCGCCTTCAACCCTTGCTCGCGGATGCGCGTGATGATCGGGTCGAGCAGATGCGCGGCCTGGCCTGTCCAGCCGGCGAGCGTCGACCGGTCGATCTCGACGCCTTGCGCCGCCATCATCTCGGCCTGGCGGTAGAGCGGCAGGTGATGATCGAACTTGGCGACGACGACGTGCGCGAGCGTGCCGAACGTCGCCTTGCCGCGCGCGATCGGCTTGGGCGGCGCGGGCGCCTGGACGATCGCCTCGCAGGCGCGGCAGCTATACTTGGGGCGGATGTTGCGCACCACGCGCCAGCTGACCGGCACGACGTCGAGCATCTCGTCGGCATCGGCGCCGAGCCGGCGCAGCGCGCCGCCGCATGATGGGCATGCGCAGGTGCCGGTGATGGGTTCGTAGATGACCTCGTCGCGTGGGAGATGCGGCGGCAGTGAGCGAACCGGTGCTGGGCGTTCCGGCTTGGCGACGATATCGGGCGCGCGGGCGTCGGCACTGGCCGCTTCCGCTTCATACTCTTCGAGCGCCAGTTCGAGCTGCTCGATCTCGCGCGCCAGCTTCTCCGACGAGGTGCCGAAGGTCATCCGGCGCAGCCGCGCAAGCTGGGCGCGGAGCATCGCGATGACGCGGTCGCGGGCATCGATCTGGGCCTGCAGGCTGGCGATCTGCGCGTCCCGACCGGGAGTGGAAACGACCTCCTCCGACATGCTGGATTATTACCGGAACGGCGTCGGAAATGCGAGTGAAAACGGCTCAATCCCGACGATTATCAACCTGCGAGTGCGGGCCGCCAGGTCCGTTCGGGACGCCGCCAATCGACCCCTTCGAGGAGCATCGAAAGCTGCGACGCGGAAAGATGCGCGACACCGACCTGCGTCATCGGCCAAACGAACTTGCCGCGATCGATCCGCTTGGAAAACAGGCATAGCCCCTGGCCATCATACCAGAGCAGCTTGACGAGATCGCCGCGCCGCCCCCGAAACGCAAACACCGCGCCGGAGTGCGGGTTCTGCTTCATGACTTCCTGCGCCATCACCGCCAGCCCGCACATCCCCTTGCGCATATCGGTCACTCCGCAGGCGAGCCACACCCGCGTCGCCGGCGGCAGCGCGATCACCGCCCGAGCACCGACAGCACGCGCCCGAGCGCTTCGGCATCGACCGACGCATCGACGCTTAGCCTGATCCCGCTCGGCAACTCGATCGCGATCCTGCCCGCCGTCTCCAGGGCCGGCGGTCGCAATGATGCCGGTGCTGGCGCCACAACCGAATCGACGATGCGCACCTCGGCGAACGAAGCGCCCGTCTCGCCCGCCGGATGCGGCAGCGTCTTCGGCGGCCGATCGAGCAACAAACCCGCCATCGCGTTGCGGCGCCAGGTATAGAGCAGCCCGCTGGTCACATCGTGACGCTCCATCGCCGAGCGCACCGATCCACCCGGTCCGAATGCGTCGCGCAGCATCGCCAGCTTCTGCTCCACGCTCCAGAACCGTCGCCCCGATACCCGGGCGATCACCTCGATGCGACCGCTCATACGACTGCTCGTATGACCAATCTCATCCGCTACGACTTCCTGATCCAACACGCCGCCCCGCCCAAAGCGACGATGATCGCAGCAATCCCCTCAGCGACAAGGCGGCCTACGCGCCACGCTTACGATGCCCGATCGAGGGGTTCGCGTGAACCGTCAGTGCCCAGCGGGTGGTCGCTCGCTACGACGCCAACCGGTGCGGCGGCAGCCAGTTCGGGCCGAGCCGTGCGGCATCTCCCCGCGTCGGAAGTGGACGCAGTCAGACTTTCGTTGACGGACAGCCTGACAGAGACGTGCTTGCCGAGCGGTCGCTTGGTGCGCTTTCGCCTTGCGGGCCATGCGATGATGTGGGCAGGTCACGCCGCCGCCGACATCGGCCTCGCAATCATCGCCATCACAGCGGCTCCTTCGACCGGACGGCTGAACAGATAGCCTTGGATGCTACTGCACCCCTGGCCGCGGAGCTGGGCGAGTTGCTCACAATCTTCAACGCCCTCCGCGGTCGTCTCCATGTTCAGCGCGCTTGCGAGGTCGACGATTGCCCGAACGATCGCCGCGGAACTCTTATCCCGCGCTACCGAATCAACGAAGCTCTTGTCAATTTTGATCTTGTCGAACGGAAAGCTGCGCAGATAGCTCAGCGAGGAATAGCCCGTTCCAAAATCGTCTAGTGCCACTCGCACCCCCATCGCGCGCAATTGATGAAGCAAGTTGACGACGCTCGTCTCGCCTTCAAGAAATACCGATTCGGTGATCTCGACTTCAAGTCGGTTTGGCAAGAGACCGCTGCGCGACAGAGCTTGGAAGATCACGTTTTTGAAGCCTGAGTTGCGGAATTGTATCGGCGATACATTGACCGCGACGCGGACGTGGTCAGGCCAGGCGTTCGCCTGCCGGCAGGCCTCCTGCATGACCCAATCACCGATCGCGATGATCAGGCCTGTGTCCTCCGCCACCGAGATGAAGTCGCCGGGAGGGATGTTGCCACGCGTGGGATGTGCCCACCGCAATAGCGCTTCGAATCCACCGATACGATCCTTCGTCAAATCGAAGATTGGCTGGAAATTTAGCCGGAACTGCCCACCGTGCAGCGCCTCGCGCAAATCGAGCTCAAGCTGGCGACGTGTGCGCGCAGCGGCGTCCAGCGCCGGTTCGAAGAAGCGGAAAACGCCGCGCCCGTCCTGCTTCGCGCGATACAAGGCCAGGTCGGCATTCTTGAGCAAGGTGTCGGCGTCCGCACCATCGCCGGGCCCGACCGCGATGCCGATACTGGCACCGGTGGCGATCTGATGCCCATCGATGATCAGCGGATGACATAGCTGGTCGATGATTTCCTGGGCCAGCGCGCGCGGTCGATCAGGATCGCCTCCATCGTCGAGAATAACCGCGAATTCATCTCCGCCGAGCCGCGCGACGGTACCATCGACGGCAAGTCCGCTCAGCGTGTCACCGATACGCCGGAGCATCGCGTCGCCGACTGGATGGCCGAGCGTGTCGTTCACTCCTTTGAAACCATCGAGATCGAGATACAGGATTGACATACCCTCGCCACGCTTGTTGGCACGCGCCAGCCCGGCATCGAGTTGTTGGCGAAAATAGGTGCGATTGGGCAGGTCGGTAAGTGAATCGTGGAACGCGAGATGCGTAATCCGATGCTCGCGCTCTACGATACCGGCCGACATCAAGTTGAAGCTGTGCGCTAGTCTCCCGACTTCGTCTTCGCTGTGGACTTTCAGTTCGGTGCGATTACCCTCCTCCAGCGCACGCGCTGCTGCATCGAGTGCGGCGATCGGACGGGCGATGCCATTGGCGAGCCGACGGCTGCCGAATAGAACCAAAATGAGACCCATGGCGCCTGCGAGCGCCGTGCCGATCTGCATCGTACGAAATCCCGCCATCGCAGCCGACCAGGGATAGCTCAGCAGCAGTATTGCCTCGGGCTTGCCATCTGGCCCGGCAAGCGGCTTCGCAAGCGCGGTGGCATAGCCGAGGGGGAGCGCCAGTCCCTCGGGGGCCTGATTGCCGGAAATGGCGCGTTCGATAAACGCATCGAGTTCGTTGTCGTCACGGGGCAGGCCCGGAACACCACGCCAATGGCCGGTAGTCCCGCGTTGCAGTATCGTTGCGGTTAAGGGGATCGCGGAGAGACGTTGCAACGCGGTCATCTCCTCTACGTCGAGCGGGATCGCAAAGATCACCCAGCCGATCTCTGTTGGTGCCATTACCGGCGAGACGATCAGGCGAAAGACGCCGTTATTTGTGGAAATTACAGCATCGCTGCGACTGCCCGCCAGAGTGCTCGGAACCATGGAGACAGCCCGACGCAGTTCGGAATCGCTACGACCTGTGACGCTCCCTGCGCGATTGACAAAAAAGATATCGACCACGCCCGCGCGGGTGGACAGACTGACAAGCGCAGACTCGATCGTTGGCTGATCGCCGCTTGCAATCGCCGAACGAAAGCCGAAATCGCGCGCCAACACTGACGCTGTGTCGCCCAACGATCGTGCCCGCAGCGCCCAAATGCTGTCATAGACACTGCCGCTTGCGATCAATTCAGCGCGGACGGTTTCGCGCGCATTTCCCCAAATGACGAGCTGCCCAACGATGGCCACGCCCAAAATGCAGAAGGCGAACAAACTGCCGTACAGAACCGCCAGCCGCGTGCTGAGCCGTTGGAACCTCCAGATCGGCAGGGTCGGGCGGAGGCTCAGGAGGCCACGTGCCACTTCAGCGCCCGCGGATCGTATAGGTTATGCTGTAGCCGACCGCGCTCACGGTCGCTGTTTGCGACAGCATATTGTCGGCGGTTCGGATTGTCGGATGCCAGATTCGTACTGATGCCGCGCCTACCGGCACCCCCGTGATGGCGGCATGGCCATTGGCGTCGGTCTGAACGGCGTAGGGGGTATCCACCACCAGCACGAACCCGCTCATCGAGTCGTGGATATTGCATCCGAGCGCCACCACGCCGACTTTGTCGAACACGATCGAACGCGTTTCGTCCTTGCCATATAATTTGATATCGAGCTTCTTGGCCTTGGAAAAGGAATAGACGTGGTGCCGCACCCTGTCGCGGTTCGGAAAGGCGACGGTGGACCCAACCGGAACGATCAGCACATGCGGCGCGAACGCTATGTTCTGCTGCGCCATCGCATAAGGATAATCGAATTTGATTGGTCCTGAAGGCTTGCGCGGTGTGTCGATCATGACAACCGCACCGACCAGGGGTTTGCCATCTGCGCCGCGCAGATCGACCGTAACGGTTGCGGCCAGCGCCGTCCCGCCAAGAAAAAAAGGGGCCGAAATGACTACGACTGCCGATGGGAAGATACGCATCATGGTGCCGTAACCGCCAATGGTAGCTGATTGATGAAAGTCCGATTTACCTGAAAAAAACCGATGAGCGCTTAAGCGTTCGGCTGTGGCGTGCATCATCGCAGCCGCGCTTGAGGCCCTGAATGACGCGTTTTCTCTGCCATTTGCTCATGGCGACGATCAGCATGCTTTTGGCCACACCCGTGACGGCCGGCGAGCTCCGCGGGGGCGGCAAGCTCCTGCTGACCGGCGGCGTGTCGACGGTCGACGGTTCGGCCGGCGGCGGCCTTGCAACGTGGTCGGTGATCGCAGGAAATGAAACCGACGCAGGAATCGGCGGCACTGCGCACGTCACGTTGGTCGCGCTGCCCGACTACGATTTGAAGACCATTGGCGGCGCGGTCGGCATCCGCAACCGCATCGAACTATCTTATGCGCATCAGGTGCTCGATACGCGTCAGGCAGGAGCCACGCTCGGCCTCGGACGCAATTTCACCTTCGGCCAGGATGTGTTCGGCGCAAAGCTGCGCGTCGTCGGCGATGCTGTGTATGACCAAGATAAGCTGCTCCCGCAAATCTCGGTCGGGGTCCAATATCGCCGCGCCGGAAAGGCCGCGATCATCGCGGCCGTCGGCGGCAAGCATTCGCACGGAACAGACTTTTATGTGTCGGCGACCAAGTTGGTCCTCTCCAAGAGCCTCGTCGTCAGTGCGACGGTGCGGCTCACCAAAGCCAACCAGTTCGGCCTGCTCGGTTTCGGGGGCGACAACAGCGATAAGTACCAGCCTGAGTTCGAGGGTTCCGCGGGTATCTTAGTTTCACGCCGCTTCCTCATCGGCGCGGAGCTTCGCACCAAGCCCGACAATCTCGGATTCGCCCGCGAGCAAAGGGCCTATGACGTATTCGCCGCGTGGCAATTGCATCGACATATCGCTGTGACGGCCGCGTTGATCGATTTGGGGGATATCGCGACGGTGAAGCGCCAACGCGGCGCGTTTCTCTCGCTCCAGGGAAGTTTTTGAAATAAGGGCACCCGATGCTTTTATTCGCTTTCGCGCTCGCCCTCCAGGCCGCCCCGCTGGGCGAAGACCCCGTCGATCCCTATCTGCAGAACGATACCAATGCAGGCGCGGTGCCATTCAAAGGCAGCGGCATGTTGAAAGCGTTTCATGGCAAGTCCGGGATCGGCCGCATCGCCGATGATCTCGTGGCGCGGATCAAGACCGACCAACGCATCGCCGACATTCTGAAGGGCCAGGACGAAGTTCGCTTGCGTCGGCTGTTGAAGGAGCAGTTCTGCCATATCCTGAACGGTGGTTGCGGTTACAGCGGTCGCACGATGAAGGATGCGCACAAAAATCTCGGCTTGCAGACTGCTGATATCAGCGCGCTGATCGAGAATCTTCAGGCCGCGATGCGCAAGGAACGCGTGGCGTACTTCGCGCAGAATCGCTTCCTCGCAAAGCTTGCGCCGATAAAGCGCGACGCGGTCGAGCGCTGATCCGACCGATTGATGACCTCCCTCGTCAAAGGCGCTTAGGCACGCGATCCCCGATAACGGTCCCGACCAGATCGCGGTAGATTACGGCGCCAGCGGCAAGGTAAAGGCTGACCGTCGCCGATCATCGCGGGAGAATGTCGGAAACCGCGCGATATCAAAGTCTCATCGGGATCAGCTTGCTGCCCGTTGACATGTAAATCCGAATATAATTATCCTGGTTTTCGAGGCATATGATGTCGCGATCCAGGCGCGGCGGCAGGGGGTCAAGCAGCGTCGAGATTGACGAGGGCGCTCCGACCGGAACGGTCGCTGCGCGCTTGGCAGTATCGGTTGCGTTGATGACAACCGAACCGTCATTGATCAGCCCGTGACTCGAACCAGCAGCAGGATGATCGTCACCGTGGCACCGACGATGAGAAGCTGAAGATCGTAATCCTGCCGGTACCCAATACCTTCATAGGATCAGCCATGTCTTCAGGCCGTCTGCTCAATTGCAGGCGGATTCTCCTGACGCCGAGACAGCGCCGCGATCATCGCGGGTAGGAACAGCAGAACGAGCGGGACCGATGCGGTGAGACCGAAGATGATCGCGGTCGCCAGCGGCTTTTGCAGGCCCGACCCGCGGCTGAGACCCAGCGCCAAGGGCAACAGCGTCAGGATCGCGATCAGTGCGGACATCAGGATCGGACGAAGCCGATTGCTCGCCGCCTCGCGCAGCGCCGCCAGGTCGACCGGGCCATCGGTCTCGATCTCGGCGAACAGGAAGATGATCAGTTCGGTCACCATCCCGATCACCATCGTCAATCCCATCAGCGCCGAGATGTCGAGTTCGATACCGGTCAACCACAACCCCATCAGCACCGCGGCCGCGGACAACAACACGGTCACGATGGCCGACAGGGTCCAGATGAGCCGCTCGAACAGGAACGTCAGCAACAGTGCCGTCAGCAGGAGCGCGGCGGCGAACACCACCGCAAGGTCCGAGAAGCTCTTCTGCTGTTGCGCGTACAAGCCGCCATATTCGACGCGGATCGACGTGGGCAGATTCAGCCCGGCAACGGTGGATTGAACCTCCTTGATCGCGGAGCCGAGATCGCGGCCCTCGAGCCGCGCGGTGACACCGATATAGGGAGCAAGGTTCTCGCGGGTCAGCTGTTTCTGTCCGGCCACGATCGAGACATTCGCGATCTGGTCGACGCGCACGGCGTGCCCGTCGGGCGCGGTGAGCACGAGCCTGCCGAGTTCGGCCGCGCGCGAGCGGAGATCGGCGGGCGCGCGAACGCGGACAGCGACCAGCTGCTCGCCGATCCTGACGGGTGTGGCGATAGTGCCGCCCACCAGTGCCTCCAACTGCGTCGCGATCGTATCGGGATCGAGCCCCTGCTGAGTCGCGGCACCGGGGTTGATCTTGATGCTGATCGCGTCACCTGCGACGCGCAGGCCATCGACCACTTCGACGACGCCCTGAATCTTCCCGATCGCGGCGCCCACCTGTTTGGCCGCAGTCGCCAGCGTAGCAGGATTGTCACCATAGAGCAGAACGTCGATGGGCTGGGGATTGGACGTGAGATCGCCGATCAGGTCCTCCATCAGCTGGGCGGTTTCAATCGTCAGGCCGGGAACTTGGGCTTCGATCTTTTGCCGAATTTCGGCCATGACCGCGTCGATCGAGCGCCGTGACCCACCCTTCAGGTTGATGAAATAATCGCCTTCGGCTGCCTCGGTCAGTCCGCCGCCGAGCTGGAGACCGGTACGCCGGGAATAACTTGCGACCTCGGGCGTGGCGGTGACGATCGTCTCCACCTGCCGAAGTAGCCGATCTGTATCCGACAGCGCGGCTCCCGGTTGCGCCTTATAGTCGAGAATAAAGCCACCTTCGTCCATGTGCGGCATGAACCCCGATGGGACATGGCTCCACGCGGCATAGCCGAGTACGGCCATGCCGACCCCGAGCAGCGCGGCAAACAGCGCGGGGCGGCGGAACGCGCGATCGGCGACGCGCGCATAGCCGTGATCGAGACGACCCATGAACCCGCCCGCCTTCTCGGCCGCCTCGGCATCCTTTTCGCGCAGCCAATGGGCGGAGACGAGCGGAATGACGAACCGCGCATAGAGCAGCGACAGCGTGAGCGCGGCGACCATCGTCAAGGCCAGCGCCTTGAAGAAACCGCCGGTGACCCCGGTGATGAAGGCGAGCGGCAGGAAGACGATGATCGTCGCCGAGGTGGATCCGAACAGCGGTCGACCCATTTCGGCTGCCGCCGCGAGAATTCCCTTTGCGCCTTTTGCGGTACCCTCTTGCATTCGTCGCATGATGTGTTCGAGCATCACGACCGCGTCATCGACGATCAGCCCGACGGCCGCAGCCATCCCGCCCAGCGTCATCATGTTGAAACTCATGCCGAACGCGAGCAGGACGACGCACGCGCCCGCCAGCACCGCGGGGAGCATGAACCCTGTGATGACCATCAACCGAGTCGATCTCAGGAACGCGAACAGCACGACCCCTGCCAGCACGGCGCCTAGCAGAATCGCGTCGCGCACCGCGTTGGCGGCACCAGTCACCAGCTCGGACTGATCGTAGAACGGCGTCACTTTGACGGTGACGGGAAGGTTCAGCGTTTTGAGCCGCGCCTTCACCGCTCCGACGATTTTGGTGGTGTCGCCGTTCAGCGCCTGCCGGACATTGACCAGCACCGCGCGCTGCCCGTCGGCATTGACGAGCGTGTAGTTCGGCGCAGTCGCGACGTGAATGTCGGCGATCTGGCCCAACGTCGCCAAACCTACCGTCGGCGGACTCGTGGCTCCCGCGGCGGACGACGCCCCCGACGCCCCGGGGGCACCGGACGCCCCTCCAGCCTTAATCGGAGTCGCGGCGATATCGGCCATCGTCGCCAGCCGGTTCTGCGCCAGAACCAGATAGAGCCGGTGCCGGTCCTCGAGCCGGCCAACGCCGCGAACATCATTGGCCTTGCCGAGCGCGGTCACCACGTCCTGCAGGCTCAAGCCCAACAACTGCGCCCTCGCCGGATCGATATCGACCGCGAACTCTCGCGGGGAGCCGCCCAATATTTCCACCCCGGCGACGCCATCGACGCCGAGCAGCGCGGGCCGGACGGTCAATATGCCGATCTGCCGCAGTGCTTCCTGGTCGAGGCTCTTGGAGGTAAGCGCAACACCCAGCACCGGGAAAATCGTCGGATCCGACCTGCGCACGTCGAACCGCGTTCCCATTGGCAGATCGGGAAGCAAGGTCGCCAGCGCGCTTTGCGTCGCCAGCGTCGCCGAGACCATGTCATGGCCCCAGTTGAACTCTAGCTTGACCTCGGCGGACCCCCGACTGGTGGTCGAGCGGATCCGGCTTGCGCCGGGCACGCCGCGAAGCGCGACCTCGATGGGGCGGGTGATCTGTGCCGCCATCTGCTCGGCATCGCGCTCGCCAGCGTCGATCGAGACGATCACGGTGGGATAGCTGATAAACGGGAACAGGCTGACCGGCATCTTCAGGCCCGCAAATACCCCACCCAGGGTCAGCAGGATCGCCGCCAGCCAGAGGGCGCGCGCATGACGGGCGATGGCGCTCTTCACTTGGTGCGGACTTTCATACCGTCATCGAGCGCGGTCCCGCCGTCGATCACGACCCGGTCGCCCGGGTTCACGCCCTTTGCGATCCCGATGCGATCGCCACTGGTCGTTCCGGGCTGCACGTCATGACGATGTGCGACGCCGCCCGTGACCACAAAGACATATGGCTGCCCACCGTCGTCGAGCAGCGCCTGATAGGGAATTGTCACGGCGCTGCCTTGGGTCTGGGTCGCAACCTGACCCTGCAACACCTCGCCGGGTGCCAGGCCAGACGACGATGGTACCCGTGCGAACACCGACGCCAGCCGGGTCGTCGGGTCAACGACGGGATCGATCGACTGGATCGGAACGGACAACGGCGCACGTCCCTTGGTCGCTGAGATCCTGATCGGCATTCCCGGCGACAAGGCTCTGGCCACGGTCGGGTCGGCACCGAAACGCGCGCGCAGATCGCTGGCGTTGGTAATCATGGCGATCGATGCGCCCGCCTGAACCAGGTCGCCGGGGTTGTTCGCGATGCTCGCGACATAGCCGGCGACCGGCGCGGTCAGCGCCAGATTGCCCGCGCGGCCGCGAAAGCTAGCCAACGTCGCATCCGCGCTCTGCGCCGCGGCGCGCGCCGTCTCGACTTCGGCGTCACCGACCAGCCCGTCGGCACGCAAGCGCTTGGCCCGCGCGTAGGCGGCATCCGCGGCACGCGCATCGGTGGAGGCCTTGGCAAGGTTGAGGCGGGTATTGGGAGCCGGCGACAGTTGTACCACGAGCTGACCGCGCCTTACCTTCGTGCCTACCGGCGCTACGATACGGGCAACGATCGCTTCGGTTGGCGCGGACAGCGCAAGGCTTCCCGCGGCGCCAGCCTCGGCGACGCCATAGAGCGTGACCGTTTCCGAGATCGCGCCCTGGGTGGCCTGCCCGAGCTTCACCAGAGCTGTCGGCGGGGGGGGCTGATCGGTATTGTCGCTGCCTCCTGAACACGCAGTGAGAATCAGACCGGCGACGGGCCCTATCAGTTTGATGTTCATGGCCATGTCTCTCTGGGTGTCCCCGTCAGCAGTTCGAGCGCGATCGTCTGTTCCTCCAGGTCCTGCGTCGTCTGGGTAAGCAAAGTCTCCTGGTCGCGAAGCGACTGGGCGGCGGTCTGCGCGGTGGCGGGCGCCAGATCACCGCGTTTCGCGGCGCGCGCGGTCGCCGCGGCGAACGTGCGAAGCGCAGGGAGCCCTTTCAATACTGTTTCGCGTTGCGACCGAGCGACCGCGATGCCTCCGACCGCCGCTGCGATCTGCGCCCGGGTCTGATAAACGCGACCGTCATACTCGGCCTTGAGTGCCGCCCGCGTCGCGCGTTCGATCGCAATGCCACCCCGGTTCCGGTTCCACAACGGCAGCGTGAAGTCGATTGACGGTCCGAGCAGTTGGTTGCCGGCGGAATCCCGGTTCGCATGGGCGGTGAACGTCAGCGTCGGAAATTGGTTGAGGACCGCCAGCCGCACGCTGGCCTCCTGCGAGGCATAACCCGCCTGCAGCGCATGAAGGTCGGTCCGGTCCCGCAGGGCAAGCGCGAAAAGCACGTCCGCGGACGGCGGCGGGGCGGGCAGCGGTAGCGCCGCCAACGCAAGCTCGGTGCCAGGCGGCAAGCCGAGCAGCCGGGTCAACTCGAACCGCGCCGTCGTGAGGTCGCGCTGACTGGTGCGAAGCTGTTGCTGAGCGCTATAGGCGGAAAGCCGCGCTGCTTGCACTTGATCCGGGTTCAGATCGCCCCGCCCCGCTGCTCGCATCGTCCGGTCGAGCAAGGAGGCAGTTGCTTCGTAGCTTGCACGAGCGAGCGCGTAGGTTCGCTCCAGCCCCGCGATCCGCACCGCCTGGATGCGGGCTTGGCCGGCCGTTTGCCACTCCGCCCAAGCGAGATCGAGGCGAACCTGCTGCGCCTGCGCACGCGCCACCGCAATCCGGGCGCCGCGTGTGCGAAGCGCATTGATGTCTTGTCCGACCGCGCTCGCCAGATCGAGGAAGGGATCGGGTCCGCTCAATACCTTGTTCGCGCCGATGCTGAACGTCGGATCAGGAATGAGGCGTGCTGAAAACACCTGTGCTTCCGACACACCAGCACGCACGCGCATCGCTTTCAGGTCGGGATTGGCGATCACCGCGATTACCGAGATCGCATTCAAATCGAGGGGTCGGGACAGATCAATCGCTGTCGGCGTCAGATAAGGTCTGTCGATGGTCTGCGCGTCGCGGGCCAGCACGGCCTGAATCGAAGCAAGCGAAAGATCGACCCCGCCGCCATCCAGACTGAGCGGCACGGGATGGTACGTGGCGCAACCCGAGGCCAAGAGCGCGAGGCAATAGGCAAGATGGCGTTTCATCGCGCGACCAACCTCGGCAAACTGATCGTCACCCACAGCCCAGGCTCATTGTCGGAAAAGGTCACAAGGCCTCCGTGCATCGTCGCGATCGCCGCCACCAGGTTCAGCCCCAATCCGTTGCCCGGCGCGGTGCGACTGGCATCCAGTCGCACGAACCGTCGCAAGATGCGATCATGGTCCGCGGGTTCGACGCCCGGACCGTCGTCGGCAACGGCCAGCCGGACCGAGGTATCGTCATGTGCCATATCGATCGTGATCGTCGTTCCGATCGGCGTATGGATCTGCGCATTCTCGATCAGGTTGATGACAGCCTGCGCAATCAATTCCCGGTCGGCAGCAATGAAGATCGAGTGTTCGGTGCGGCAGACCAGATTCCGTCCACCATCGACGACCGCAGGCTCCCAGCTTTCGCATACGTCTTGGACAATGGCTTCTAGATCGACCGCTTCGAACGATCGGGCGAGTTCGCCGCTCTCGACCTCCGAAATACGGAGTATCGCGGCAAACAGGTCGAGTAGATCGTCGCTTTGCCGAAGCGCACTCTCGATCGCCGCCTGCCTCATGGACGGCGAGGCATCGTCCCCTAACGCCCGTTCCAGCCCGCCACGCATCCGTACCAAGGGCGTCCGGAGGTCGTGCGCCAGGTCGCTCGATACTTGCCGCAGATTCTCGAGTAGCCGCGCGATCCGGTCGAGCATCGCGTTGAGCGACGCGGAGACAACATCGAACTCATCGCCACGTTTGCCGATCGGCATCCGCTGGCCGAAGTTTCCCTCCATCACCGCGCGCGCGGTCCCGCTGATTCGTTCCAGTCGACGCCGGAGATAGCCCCCGAGAAGCAACGCGCCCGCCGAACCCAGCGCGAGCACCAGCACAAACGCCCCGCCAAACAACATCAGGATGCTGTGATCGATCTGCTCCAGCGCTTCGGTGTCCGCCGCCACCATCAACGTGATTCCACCGGGTAATAAAGTGCTTAGGGCTCGCGCCGGATCCGGCCCCTCCTCGGGATCGACGAAGACGATGTCGTGCCAGCCCGCTCCCATCGGCCGTGTGTCGAGCCTACCCGCGATAAGCCGACCCGCGCCATCGAAGAGCGCGTAGCCGAAAGCATTCGTCGGATGGCTGGCTTCGCGCGCACCGATCCGCTCGCGCAGGTCACCAAGACCCTCGTTGCGGTAGTCGCGCAACAGCGACGTCGACTCCTCCGCGATCGCACGATCCTGCTGCTGTCGAAAGCTGCGATCGGCCGCGAGGTAGACAATGATTCCCAGCACCGCGATCATCAACGCGAACGCCGCCGAGTAGGTGAACGCGATCCGATATGCCGCGCTGGAGCGCCGGTCAGGCATCGGTACGTATCCTGTAGCCAGCGCCCCGCACGGTTTCGATAGGATCCGAATCGAAGCCAAGATTCAGCTTGGTGCGCATCCGGCTGAGATGGCTGTCGACGATGTTCGTCTTAGGATCGAAATGATAACCCCAGATAGTCTCCAGGAACATCGTCCGGGTGACGATGCGCCCGGCATGGCGCATCAACTGCTCGAGCAATGCGAATTCTCTGGGTTGCAGCGGGATGTCCCGACCAGCGCGGTTGACGCTCCGATCAAGCAGGTCGAGCGTTACGTCGCCGACCGTGAAACGGGTTTGGGGCTCGCGGATGGTGGGGCGCCGGACCAGCGCCCCGAGCCGAGCCGCTAGTTCGGAAAAAGCGAATGGCTTTACCAGATAATCGTCAGCGCCCGCGTTCAGCCCGCCGACACGGTCCGCGATTCCGCCCAGCGCCGTCAGCATCAGCACGGGCATCGCGACGTGCGCGGCGCGCCAGCGCTTCAGGATTTCGACGCCGTCCAATTCGGGCAACATTCGGTCGAGGATAGCGACGTCGAACACTTCGACCGACCCGAGATGGAGCGCGTCGGTGCCCGAGCCGACGCGCGTAACGACATGACCGAGTTCACCGAGCGAATGCTCGATGAACTCGGCCAAATCGGCGTCATCCTCGGCGATTAGAATGCGCATTTTAACGCCGCAGCGAGGAGCAACCAGGCGTCAGTCCTTGCCATGAAGCCCTTCGTAAGTGTCTTCGACGATACGTCCAGTGTTGGCGTCGATTCCGACTTCATGGATGCGCTTACCTTGCCGACTGTCGAACGAATAGCGCCATCCACCGTCCTCGCATTCGTACTCGGCACAGGCGATCTTACCGGGCGCCTGCTTGCGCGCAATCGTCCGAGCCTGCGCCATCGACAGCTACGCCACGGGCTTGATGGTCGCGGCGCCCGCGATCACAGGTGCGAGTGCGGCTGCTGCGATGACCATGCCGGTTAAGGAAAGCTTGTTCATGTTCAGTCCCTTGACAAAGTAGCTGGGCGTCAAGCACTTCCGCATTGGTAGCCCCCCTTACATTGGCTCATCGATGCGGTTGCGTTATAAATCCCCAATGTTCGATCTCGGCGCGCGCGCTGCTTCGACGTTAGCAGGATAATCGCGTCGAGGTCGTTCACGGAAAAGCCGTTCCCAACCGCGCGTTTCCCTTCCACGAACAGGGACTGCAGGCATCTTGCTGCCCGGCCTCGCCGGAACCGGCTAGTCGGCAACAGCCAACTGCGGTCACCCACCGCCGGCTCGATTCCTCGCCGACGATACCGTCTAACTTTACCACCACGGTCCAAGCGCATTGTAATTTGCGCGCAGATGGCGCGTACCAACCATGGGTCGCGTTTCTTACCGTTCTGAGACGCGCCCGAACGCGGAACAGGTCAGGATTAGATCGGGGTATCCGGTCGGCCATCGCGTACGCACCGCTGCCGCACGATTTCGCAGCCGATCGCCGCGTCAGGATAGACATCACGCTTCATCGTGCGCACTCGCACCCAAATCACGCGGTCGTCGCCAAAGCACAGCGACGCGATCGTCTCGCAAAGCGTTTCTTGCAGCGCGAACCGACGTGTTTCGGCGAGCGCCAGGATACCTGAGCGGACGAAGTCATAATCGATCACCGATTCGATCACGTCCTCATCGATCGGCACCGGGTAGCGCGTCGTCATCTCGACTGACACCGATACCCGCTGCGGTTCGGCCTCGTGCGCATGGATCCCTAGGCGGATCATCACCGTGAGTGCATCGAGCAGGATCGTATAGTCAGCCACGTGCACGCTCGAACATCACGTCCCGATCCCGCTTGCAAAACCGCTGCCCAGCATCGACAAAGATCGTCTGGCCCTCAATCCTGCGGGCCTCGATCAGGAACGCGACCGCATCGGCGATGTCGTTCGGGTCGACCGGGCGTTTCAATAAATTCTTCGACGCCACCGCACCGAACTCCTCGTCGCTCTGGTCGCCGCTCGGTAACGACAGACCCGGCGCGACCGCGTTCACCCTGATGCGCGGACCGAGCGCCTGGGCAAGCATCGCGCTCGCCCCAGCCAGCGCGATCTTGCCGGTGGTGTAAGAATAAAAATCGGGGTTCAGGTTGGCGATCTTCTGATCGAGAATATTTACCACCGCGCCACCGCTGAGGTCGTCTTGCCGCGCCAATGCGGAGGCGAGCAGCGCGGGAGCAGCATGGCCGATCGCGTGCAGTCGATCGAGTAAATCGGGATTGAGCTCCGGCGGGGTGTCATAGTCGAAGGCCGACGCGCTGTTGACCAGCGCGCCGATCGAGCCGCCTGCAACCGCGCACGCGCGCGCGAACAGATCGCCGAGGCCGCGCGTATCGGCAAGGTCGCCCTGCACGACGCCCGCCGCCCCTGTCTCGTTGGCGAGATCGCGCGCGGCATCACCGGAGGATCGGTAGTGAATCACGACGTGGTGCCCTTCACTGGCGAGTCGCCGGACGATGATCGCGCCCAGCCGCTTGGCACCGCCGGTGACGAGGACAGCCATCGGCATGCTCAACAGCCCATCAGCGCCAGCACTTCCTTGCGACTGCGCTCGTCGTCCCGAAAGACGCCCATCATCCGGCTCGTCACCATCGCGACCCCCGGGGTACGCACGCCGCGGGCAGTCATACACGCGTGGCTCGCCTCGATCACCACCGCGACGCCCTGCGGTTTCAAATTATCCCAGATACAATCGGCGACCTCGGCAGTTAGCCGCTCCTGCACCTGCAACCGCCGCGCGAAGCCATGAAGGACACGCGCGAGCTTGGAAATGCCGACGACATGGTCGCGGGGAAGATACGCGATATGCGCTTTGCCGATGATCGGCGCCATGTGGTGTTCGCAGTGCGATTGGAAGGGAATATCCTTCAAAAGCACGATCTCGTCATAACCGCCGACTTCGTCGAACACGCGCTCGAGATGCCGCGCGGGATGATCCTCGTACCCCGCGCAATATTCCTTCCACGCGCTGGCGACGCGACGCGGCGTATCGAGCAGGCCTTCACGAGTCGGATCGTCGCCAGCCCATCGGATCAGCGTTCGGATCGCGTCCGCGACCTCGCGGGGAATCGCGTCCGCCGGGGCTGCCGCAACCAGGTCGCCATCGTCGGGGGTATCCTCAATCAAACCATGTCTCCAGTCAGGTCGTAGGATCGGCCGCTTCTGACGTTACGGCAGACTGTCATAAGGGGAGATCGGTCCCGAATTGCAACTGTAGCCCCATTGCCACACCACTCGCCCGAGCAGGATTGATACAGGAAAACGCGTTGACGCGGTGGAAAATTGCTCGCTACCCTCCGTACCGGAGATTGGAAGTTCGTGAATCGGCAACATAGCCGGCCGCGATCAGGTAGAGGATGGACCCCATGAAGAAATTCGAGTTGCTCGTCGCCACTGCGCTCGTGGCGTTTCCGGCGCTTCCCGCATCAGCGCAGTCGCTAGCGACCGACACGCCGTCGCAAACGACCAGCCCTTCCGCGACGCAGGCAGACACTTCAGCCAATTCCGCGGCGACTAGCGACATCATCATCACCGCTCAACGCCAGTCGCAACGGTTGCAGGATGTGCCGATCGCGGTATCGGCGTTCGGCAGCGCCGAGCTCGAAAAGCAGCAGATCAAGACGACCAGTGATCTTCAGCTGACGCTACCCAACGTCAGCTTCACCAAGACAAATTTCACGGGGGCAAGCTTTACCATTCGCGGCGTCGGTGATCTGTGCACCGGTGTCACCTGCGACAGCGCAACGGCGATCGCGCTGAACGACCAGCCGCTGTTCGCGACCCGCCTTTTCGAGGGCGAATTTTACGACTTGTCGCAAATCCAGGTTCTTCGCGGCCCGCAGGGAACGCTATTCGGACGCAATGCTACCTCGGGGGTCGTCGATTTCGAGACCGCCAAGCCCACGTTCGATGCGATCGAGGTGGCCGGTGAAGGCGATTACGGGAATTATAATTCGCGCAAGGTCAAGGGGATGATCAACATCCCGCTCGGGAGCACACTCGCGGTGCGCGCTGCGGGTTTCTACCTGAAGCGCGACGGCTATACGCGCAACTTGTACGATAATTCGAAGATCGACAATCGCGACGAATATGGATTTCGCGGTTCTATCCGCTGGCAACCGACGTCAGGCACGACGATCGATCTGATGGCGCAATATTTTCACGAACGCGACAACCGAATGCGTATTCAGAAGCAGCTGTGTACCACCGATCCAACTGGCATCCTTGGCTGTCTAAATGGCGTTCAGGGAAATGGCTTAGCGAACGGCAACGCGACGGTTGCCTCGGTACTGACGTCGAAGGAATTTCTCGCGACGCAAGGCATTCCAGCATTCTTTGCACTGGGCAGCCTCTACGGCCCCGATGCGTTTACCGGCGCATTGAACCCGCTCGACCCAAGACAGGTTTATTCGGCTTATAACCCGCAATATTACACCCGTGAGTCGATATTTCAGGGGTCGATTGACCAGCAATTGGGCGACAGCTTCAGCATCAATATCGGCGGCACCTATCAGAACGTTGCGGTCGACTCTTCGCAGGATTACAACAACGCGTTGCAAAACCGCGCTATATTTCAACCGGCGCTGAATTCGGTTGCAGCGGCGGCAGGGGGTGCGTTCGGTGCGGCGCTGCCGGCGGCGGCTTTCACCAAATTTTACACCGCCATCGCGCCGCAGGGGGCGGCTGGACCAGTCTGTACCTCGGCACCTGAACCCAGCGGCACGGGCATCTATGGGGGTCACTCGGTTTGTTCGACGGTTCCCCTGTCGTTCGACCGATCGGACAATTTCGATACCAGCTATTCCGGTGAAGCGATCCTGTCGTCCAAGTTCGACGGCCCGTTCAACTTCCTGCTGGGCGGAATCTACGCGCATCTACACAACACCGAAAACAGCTATTACGTCGATTCCTTCGGTCTTGATTATTTTTCCGGGCTGATCGGCGCTTTGTCGGCAGGCGGAGCGGGCTATCTGGGCACGCCGACCTATCGCAACAACACGACTGATTTTCGGCTTAGTTCCTATGGAGTATTCGGCGAAACCTATTTCAAGTTTAGCAATCAGCTCAAGCTGACGCTGGGCTTGCGCTACAATCATGACAAGAAAACGGTCAGCGCGCGCACGACGCTGCTCAGCTTTATCGTGCCGTTCGGGGTGGCCGATGCGTTCAGCACCCCGCTCGGCGCGGGCTTCGATGCCGATCCCAGCACGCCATGTGCGGTATCGGGCTCCGGGGTCCCCGGAGCAGTCGGGTCGGTCGCGGGCTGCGAAGGCTTGCAGACGAATACCGTGTCGTTCGGTCGCGTCACCGGCCGCGCGGTGCTCGACTTTCAGCTGACGAATAACAATCTTTTATATCTGTCATATTCGCGTGGCTACAAATCCGGCGGCATCAACCCACCGCTGTCACCGATTTTTTCGGTGGCGACCTCGTTCAGTCCGGAATCGATCGACGCTTACGAAATCGGGTCGAAGAACCAGTTCGGTGGTCTGACACTGAATGCCACCGCCTTCTACTATAAGTATAAGGATCTGCAGCTATCACGGATCGTTGCGCGGACGTCCGTCAACGACAACGTCAACGCCAACATCTACGGCGTCGAGCTTGAAGCGATCATGCGACCGGTCCGGGCCATGACGGTAAACGCCAATTTCAGCTATCTTCACGCAACGGTGTCGAACGACAAATTATTGTCCAATCCTCGCGATTTCGGCGGGGGTCGGTCAGACGCGGTGATCATCAAGGATATCACCAACGGTGCCAATTGTGCCGTTGCGCCTAACACTGTTGGCAACGCAGCTGGAGCCAATGCTTTCGTGAATTACACCAATACTGTAATCAACGCGGGCGGCATCCCGGGCTTGAAGCCCGGCGCGGGCTTGCGCGGCACCACGCCGTTCCCGGCCAACGGCAACATCGCCTCAACGGGAGCGTACAGCATCTGCGCCGCATTGCAGGGCGTTGCAGCGGCGGGTGGCAAAGCGTTCGATCCGGCGGGTCTCACTGTCTACACCTCGGGAATCCCGGTGAATATCCGCGGCAACACCTTACCCGGCGCACCGAATTTCAAGGCGTCGGCGGGTGTGCAGTACGAAATTGGTATGGGGAGCGACTATTCGCTCACTCCGCGGTTCGACGCGATCCTTACCGGGACATCCTATGGCAGCGTCTTCAATGGCGTGGCCAACCGGATCCCTAGCTACACCCAGCTCAACGCCCAGGTGCAGTTCGATAGCCCGGGCCATCGATGGTACGTCCGCGGCTACATCCAAAACATATCGAACAGCAATGCGGTAACGGGCCAGTACGTAACCGACCAGTCGTCGGGTAATTATACCAATATCTTCACACTGGACCCGCGTCGGTACGGCGCTGCCGTGGGATTCAAGTTCTGAGCGTGGGCGACAATTAGGGTCGGCGCTGTCAGCCTCGACTGCCGAATGAAAGGGCTTCCGGGTCGCGCCGGAAGCCCTTGTTGCATCAGCGGGTCAGCCGCACGGCGTGCCAGCCGACATGGTCGGCTATAAAGGTCGAGACGAACGCGTAACTGTGGTCGTAACCCGGCTGCATCCTGAGTTCGAGCGGAATGCCCGCGCGTTCGCACGCCGCCGCGAGCAGGTTAGGTTTGAGCTGCTCGGTCAGGAACGGATCGGCATCGCCCTGGTCGACGAGCAACTCAGCTACCCGCGCGCCGTCTTCGATCAGCGCACAAGCGTCATAGCGCCGCCACGCCGCGCGATCCGCGCCTA
>JALYTW010000203.1 GCA_030854075.1 Pseudomonadota bacterium | reverse complement strand
GGCTGGAGCTGGCGCGGGATAACCGCCTTCAATCAGCTCCAGCTCGAACGAAGCCCTACGCAGATCGGTCGCGCATCGAAGCCGGGTAGCAGGTGAGCGCGAATCGCAAGACCGGCGACCAGCTCAGCTACTCTGCGACCAGCGCGGCAGGATAAGCCGGACGGTGGTGCCCTGGCCCTGTGCCGTCTCGATCTCGACCTTGCCGCCGGCCTCGGCCGCGAAGCGTTGCACCCTCCACAGACCTAGCCCGGTGCCTCCGTCCCGTCCTTTGGTGCTGAAGAAGGCGTTCGTCGATTGCTGCGCCACCTCGGGTGACATGCCGGTGCCCGTGTCCGAGACCGCGACCTCCACCGTGGCGCGTCCAGCCCGGTCGGTGACCCGGTTCGCGGCCGTGCGGATGACGATCGGATCGGCGCCTGCCATCGCGTCGGCGGCGTTGCGCACGAGGTTCAGCAGCGCGAGTTCTAGCTGCTCGGGATCGAATCGAGCCAGCAATGGACCAGGTGCCGCCTCCATCGCGAGCCTGATCCCCAACTCGGTGTCCCAACGTCCTCACCGGGCGCGTGGCGCGTTGGTGCTTGCCGCAACCTGATCATGCCCGTCGGCTTCTGTTTTTCAGCCTTTGAGGTGACTGGGCCATCCAGGCCTATCGAGGACGTCGCGCACCTTGGCTGCGAGTTCCTCTACGGTGAACGGCTTGCCTATTAGCTCGACGCCGGCGTCGAGCACGCCGTTGTGGACGACGGCGTTGCGCGTGTAGCCGGTCGTGAACAGCACCTTCAGGTCCGGGCGTCGCTGCAGTGCTTCGTCGGCGAGCTTGCGGCCGTTGATGTCGGGCATGACGACGTCGGTGAACAGCAATGTAATTTCTGAGTGCGCGTCCAGCAGCCGAAGAGCCGCCGCGGCGCCGTCCGCCTCGATCACCCTGTAGCCAAGCTCGGTCAGCGCGTCGACGCTGAACTGGCGGACCGCTGGCTCGTCCTCGACCACAAGGATCACCTCCTGGCTTTCTCCCAGGGGTATGTCGGAGGACACCTCTGAATCGGCAACGTCGTGCTCGGCGCCGATCAGGCGAGGCAGATAGACCTTCACCGTCGTGCCCTGGCCGGCCTCGGAGTAGATCTTCACATGCCCGCCCGACTGTTTCACGAACCCGTAGACTTGGCT
Source organism: Pseudomonadota bacterium (assembly GCA_030854075.1). GTDB lineage: Bacteria > Pseudomonadota > Alphaproteobacteria > Sphingomonadales > Sphingomonadaceae > Sphingomonas. The sequence goes on along the minus strand of JALYTW010000203.1, from coordinate 1,983 downwards.
CAAGCCGAGCCCAGTTCCCTTGCCGACCTCCTTGGTAGTGAAGAACGGGTCGAAGGCCTTGGCGATCACTTCGGCCGGCATGCCCGAGCCAGTGTCGGTCACCGCGATCAGCACGTATTGACCGGCCGGCACGCCGAGGTTCGCCGCGGCGTAGCGGGCGTCGATGTGCGCGTTCTGCGTTTCGACGGTGAGGCGGCCGCCATCCGGCATCGCGTCGCGCGCGTTGACGGCCAAGTTGAGCAGCACGTTCTCGAGCTGATTAGGATCGGCGTGGACACGCCAGCCCCCCGCGACGAGCACAGTCTCGAGCCGGACGTCGCTGCCGAGCGATCTGCGGATCAGCTCCGACATGCCGGTGACCAGCTTGTTGACGTCGATCGGCTCGGGCCGAAGCGGCTGTCGGCGCGAGAAGGCGAGGAGGCGCTGGGTCAGGAGCGCCGCCCGCTGGGCGCCGTCGGTCGCGGCATCAACATAGCGTTTGGTACGCGGGTCGGCGACCCCGACCCGCCGGCTCAGCAAGTCGAGCGAGCCTATCACGACGGCCAGCATGTTGTTAAAATCGTGAGCGATGCCGCCGGTGAGCTGGCCGACCGCCTCCATCTTCTGGGCCTGGCGAAGCGCCTCTTGCGCCTGCTCGAGTTCGGCGGTGCGCTCGACGACACGGGCTTCGAGCGTCTCGTTCAGCCGCTGCGTCGTCTGTAACAGCCGTGCGTTGTCGATCGCCACCGCGGCCTGGCCGGCGATGCCGGTCACCAACTCTTCATGCCGGTCCGTGAAGACGCCCGCCTTCTCGTGACCGAAGAACAGTCCGCCGATCACCTCGCCCGAGCGCGAGGTGACCGAGACGGCCAAGTAGCTTCGAACCGGCAAATGGCCCTTGGGCATCCCCCAGTGAGGCTGGTTTTTGCCGTAACGCGGGTCTGCCAAGATGTCTTCTGAGCGGATGACGCCCTCGCCCTTGAAGGTCGGCTGGAAGATCGCGGTCGCCCGCGGCATCCCGAAACCCTCGAACGCCGCGCGTGGCACGCCCGAGAGCGTGAAGAGCATGTAGCTCTCACCGGCGTCGTTCAGCACGTTGTAGAAAAAGGCCCCGAACTGGGCACCGGTCAGTTCGACGCCAGCGTCGGTCACCCGCTGCACCAGTCGTTCAAGATCGAGCTCGCCCGCCAGCGCCGCGCCGGTGCGGTTGAGCGTCTCCAAACTCCGAGCCTGCTCGGCGAGCGCGCGTTCGGCGGCCTTTCGCTCGGTGATGTCATAGAAGGTGCAGATCGCGCCCTGGAGCTCGCCCTCGCGCACAATCGGCTCGGCGCGGTATTCCACCGGGAAGGCAGTCCCGTCGAGCCGGAAGAAGAGTTCGTCGCTGACGAAGGCCCGGGTTCCCTGCGACGCGGCCTTGTAGATCGGGCAGTTGCGCGACGGGTAATTTGATCCGTCGGGGTGCGAGTGATGGATCACGTCGTGGAGCTTGCGCCCGATCACTGCCTCGCGGCTTTCAAAGCCAAGCATCTTGAGGAAGGCAGCGTTGCAAAGCGTCGTTACGCCTTCGCGATCGACCGAGTAGAAGGCTTCCGACGTCGAATCTAGCAGCAGGCGGGTGAACGTCTCGCTGTCCTGGATCTTGAGTTCCGCGCGCTTACGATCGCCGATGTCGCGGTAGAAGATCGCGACGCCTTCGGGGTGCGGATAGGCGCGGACGTCAAGCCATACTTCGTGGCCGTCGTCCCAACGGTAGTAGCACTCGATCTGCCCGGTCCCGCCGTCCGCCATCACGCGCTTGTAAAGCCGGCCCTGTTCAGTGTCCTCGGTACCCGGCCAAACCTCCCAGTGCGACCGACCGAGCACCTCCTCCCGAGCACGGCCGTCGATCCGTAAGCCTTCGGGGTTGATGTCGAGGAGCCGGAACGCACGGTCGAGAAGCACGAAGCCCTCAGCCATGCCCTCGAGCACACCGCGGCTGCGGTCGCGCTCTGCGCGCAGCGCCTC
>JALYTW010000199.1 GCA_030854075.1 Pseudomonadota bacterium | reverse complement strand
AAGGCGCTTGCCGCCAAGACCGAATTCCTCGCGACCACCAGCCACGAAATTCGCACGCCCCTCAACGGGATCCTCGGCATGACCCAGGTGATGCTGGTCGACCGCTCACTCGACCCCGCCACGCGCGATCGGCTGTCGGTGGTGCAGGAGGCGGGAGTCGCGATGAAGGCGCTGGTCGACGACATTCTGGATGTCGCCAAGATGGAGACTGGCAACCTGACGATCGAGCAACATCCGTTCGACCTGAAGGCCACCATCCTGGCGGCGAGCGACCTGTGGGGAACCCAGGCGCGCTCCAAGGGGCTCGCCTTCGCTCAGGATCTCGAGGCTTGTCCTCACATGGTGTGCGGCGATGGTCCCCGGGTTCGTCAGATTCTGTTCAATCTGTTGTCGAACGCGATCAAATTCACCGCGGACGGTCAGATCGCGCTTACGGTGAGCCGGACAACCGATGGCCGCTGCCGGTTCGAGGTTGCCGACAGCGGGATCGGGATCGCGCCCGACAAGATCGACGCGATCTTCGAATCGTTTCGTCAGGCGGACACGAGCACGACCCGTCGGTTCGGTGGGACCGGCCTGGGGCTGACGATCAGTCGCAACCTCGCGCGCGCAATGGGAGGCGACGTGTCGGTGCGCAGCGTGGCGGGCCACGGTGCCTGCTTCGTCGTCGATCTGCCACTACCCGACGCCGCCGTCGCGCCGCCGATCGCCTGTGGGCCTGATGCGGACCTGATCGATCTCCTGATCGTCGATTGTAATCCGATTGCGCGGTCAATGCTGAAGACGATGTTCGCCTCGCATCATCGGTGCATCGTGGCGGTAGGTTCGATTGACGAGGGGATCGAGTTGGCAGGCCGTACCAGTATTGCGAAGCTACTCGTCGACGGTGGAGGGATGGAACCCGCGGCGCTCGTCGCCGGCCTTACAGCGCTCGTCGCAGCGACCGATGCGACAGTCGCGCTGCTGTGGCCCGCAGCCGACAAGGCCGCGTTGTCGGAGCTGGAAACGATCGAATCCTGCGCGGTCATCTTGAAGCCGATCGCCGGAATCACGTTGGTGCAACGACTTACGAATTTGGCAGGGCCAAACCCCGGTACGGCGCTTGTGTCAGAGGCGGCATGAAGCGTAGACGCCTGTCGATGCGACCAGGAATACTGCCCGATTCACGCCTTGCCGGGCGAACTGTTCGATGAACGTTCTGTTCATCGAGGATGACCGGATGAACCGGCGTGTGGTTAAGGACATGCTGGACGTTGCGGGTGCGACCATGATCGAGGCAGACAGCGCGGAGGTGGGTTTGGTCATGCTCGATTCCGCCGATGTCGACCTGCTGCTCGTCGATCTACGGATGCCCGGCATGGACGGGATCACCGCAATCGAGCACATCCGCGCACGCGGCGACGCCAAGGCGACACTGCCGATCATCGTCGTCACCGCCGATACTGCGCCCGATTTGCGCGAACGCTGCATTGACGCAGGTGCCGACGACGTATTGTTCAAGCCGGTCGCGATGGAAGCGTTGTTCGAGGCGATGGGTCGGTTACTGGCGCGCGATGCCGACGGCGGGATCATCACTTAGCGCGCGGGATGTGCGAGCGCGGCTGCGAGCGATGCGGTTGCGCTGCCGCGGCGCGCGGGCTGGGGCTGCGACGCATCGGGGGCCCACCCGGTCAGATAGACGATCGTTACTTGCTCGGTGGTCCGCCCGTCGGCACCGGCCATTGCCGCATAGGCCGCCGCCGCCCGTGTCAGTGTCGCGCGGGTCATTGGGACGCGGCCTGGCAGCAGATTGGTCGCCGCCATCCCGCGGAGATCGGCGATCCCCGAGCCCAGCGATCGATAGCGGATATCGAGCGTTTCGATATCGGCGACGGGAAGCGCGAACCCGGCGCGGACCAGCAGGTCACCCGCCGACCGCACGTCGATCTGTGGGTGCAACCGCGCCGCGGGCCGGTCCGCCTCCGCGCTCCGCAATGCGGACCGCAGCGCGGGCAGGCTCCCCGCCCCGACGAACGCGCCTAGGAACAGGCCGTCGGGACGCAACACCCGGCGAATGAGCGATAGCGCCCCGGGCAGGTCGTTGACCTGATCGAGCACCCCCGCGCTCACCACGAGGTCGAAGCTCGCGTCGCCGAAGGGCAAGCGGTCTTCGTCGGCCTGGACGCCACGCGCTGCCGCCGCGAAGGCGAAGCCTGCATCCAGCCGCGCGATGCGGGCGTTCGCTGGTGCGAAGGCGGCATCGAAGCAGCCGAGGTCGAGGATCTCGGCGAAGTCGCGCTTGACGCTGGCCAGCCGGTCGAGGAGCCCCTCGATCATCGCGGCGCGAAGGAATTCGTGGTCGGCATACCCGGGCGCGGCACGGTCTCGGCGGCGACGGCGCGCGGCGCGGTCGAAGATGTCGGGCGATGCGATCATTGCCCCGCTTGTGCGCCGCCCGCTGCCGGTCGACAAGCATCGGGTGCGCCGATTGTCCGACTCGCTCGCTTCGCTGCTCTCGTTCGCGCTGCCGCCGCGCTGCCCGGGCTGCGCGCGCCCGGTTGATCGCGATCACCGGTTCTGCGCGAGTTGCTGGCAGGGATTGCGGTTCATCGCGCCGCCGTGGTGCGCCCGATGCAACCTGCCCTTCGACTATGATCGGGGGGAGGGCGCGTGGTGCGCACACTGCCTCGCCGATCCGCCGCGGCTACAGGGAATCCGCGCGGCGGTCGCCTACGGTCCGGTGGCGCGGCGGCTCGCGCTTAAGTTGAAATATGGCGGGCGGATCGGCGTCGCAGGCACGATGGCGACGCTGATCGCGCGCGCGATGCCCGACGGTGTCGATCTGCTCGTGCCGGTCCCGCTCCATCGATGGCGGCTGTGGTCGCGCGGTTTCAACCAGGCCGTGCTGATCGCGCGCGCGCTGTCGCGGCACACCGGTGTGCCGGTCGAGGTCGGCGCGCTCGTTCGCGTCCGTCATACCGCGGTGCTGCGCGGGTTGGACGGCAAGCGCCGTCGCCGGGCGGTGGCGGGCGCATTCCGCATCGTCGAACGCCGGTCGATCGAAGGCCGTGCGATCGTACTGGTTGACGATGTCTACACCAGCGGTGCTACCGCCGATGCGTGCGCCCGCGTCCTGCTTCACGCTGGCGCAGCAAGCGTCACGGTAGCGTGCTGGGCGCGCGTGATCGGTGATCATTCCCGGCTAGATTGACTTCGCGCCGGGGAATGCTCACGTCAAACCCATGGCGAAGATCGAAATCTACACCAAGGCATTCTGTCCCTATTGCGCGCGCGCAATGCGATTGCTCGAGGGCAAGGGCGTTGCTGTCGATGAATACGACATCACGATGGGCGGCCCCAAGCGGGGCGAGATGCTCGCACGGTCTGGGGGGCGAACAACCGTGCCGCAGGTGTTCGTCGACGGGCAGCATATCGGCGGATCGGACGATCTTGCCGCGCTCGATGCACGCGGGGGGCTCCAGCCGCTGCTCGACGCATGAAGATCGGCGTTCTGCAGATGACCAGCGGGATTGATCCTGCGGTCAACGCGCGAGCCATGACCGACGCGATCGCGGTGGCTGCTCATGCGGGCGCCTCTATGATCTTCACCCCCGAAATGTCGGGCTTGCTCGACCGCGATCGGCGACGGGCGGCGGGATCGATCGTCGATGAGACGGAGGATCGCGTCCTTGCCGCGGTGTGCGACGCGGCTGCTGCGCATCGAATCTGGGTCCACCTTGGCTCGCTCGCCTTGCACGGCGAGGATGGTCGCTGGGTCAATCGGGGTTTCGTGATCGACGATACCGGCGCGATCCGCGCGCGCTACGACAAGCTTCATCTGTTCGACGTCGACTTGCCCGGCGGGGAAAGCTGGCGCGAATCAGTCGCCTATACGGCAGGTGCCGCCACGCAGGTGGTCGACACCCCGGTGGGGGCGCTTGGGCTGTCGATTTGCTACGATCTGCGCTTCGCCGCCTTATATGCCGCGCTGAGCACAGCGGGGGCGAGCGTGCTCGCGATCCCGGCAGCGTTCACGCAGCCGACCGGAGCAGCGCACTGGCACGTCATGGTGCGTGCGCGTGCGATCGAATCGGCTAGCTATGTGGTGGCGGCTGCACAGTCCGGCGTCCACGACGATGGTCGCACAACTTTTGGCCATTCGCTGGTGGTCGACCCCTGGGGCGATGTCCTACTCGACATGGGGGTCGAGCCCGGCCTCGGCTTTGCCGACCTCGATCCCGCGCGCACCGCGGATGTTCGCGCGCGCATCCCGGTGGTCGCGCACCGTCGCGAGATACCCGCGGTGACGCGGTCGTGATCGTCTTCGATCTGCGGTGCGGCGCGGCGCACGTGTTCGAAGCCTGGTTCACCTCCGGGGCGGCTTATGAAGCACAGCGCGGCGAAGGCCGGATCGCGTGCCCGATCTGTGGCGACTCCACGATCGGCAAGGCGGTGATGGCGCCCGCGGTCGGCGTTAAGGGAAACATGATGGCCGATCGTGCGGCGCCCGCCGTGATCAAAGCTGCGCTCAAGCAGCTCGCCGCGGCGCAGGCCAAGGCGCTGGAGGGGTCGCAATGGGTCGGCGACGCGTTCGCCAACCACGCGCGTGCGATGCACGACGGTGACGAGCCCTCCACCGCGATCCACGGTCGGGCGACGGTTGCCGATGCCCGATCGCTGGCGGAAGACGGCGTGCCGATCGCACCCCTGCCGCTGCCGATCGTTCCGCCCGATACAGCCCACTGACGGCGCGTCGACCAGTCGCCGAATGCAGCATCGATGATCTGGACCGATGCCGTCCCGAGCAGTAGGAAGATCCGGCGTCGGCCCCGTAGCTCAGCCGGATAGAGCATCAGATTCCTAATCTGGGGGCCACTGGTTCGAATCCAGTCGGGGTCACGCATGTCGTCAGGTGGCCAGCATCAGGGCAATGGTTGGGAGCAGCGGCGTCGTGCATCCCGCTATCGTTTCGCGGGCGGAACCAATCTGTGAAGAACGGGTTTCCTTGGTATGATCCAGAATGTCGCTGCGTCGGAGTCGCTTGATCCGGGCGCGCCGTCCGGTCCTGAAACCGATTTGATCACCGAACGGTTTCTCGCCGGGCGTGGGCGCAACCGCCTGTCGCGCGCCGAGTGTGTCACGCTCGATACCGCGATGAGCAAAAGGCGCATGATCGAACCCCGAACCGTGATCGTTCGGCGCGGCGACCATATCGACGTCAGCACGTATCTGATCTCGGGCTATATCTGCCGATACATGGACGATCGAAACGGTCACCGTCAGTTGGTTGCACTCCATGTGCCGGGCGATTTCGTCGATCTTCACGCGTTCCCGCTGAAGCGCCTCGATCATGATGTCGCCTCGCTGGGGCCGGTCGAGATTGGAGTCTACGAGCACGAGACGTTGGCGCGGATCTGCGCCGACAACCCGCATCTGACCAGAATGTTGTGGTATTCCACCCTGCTCGACGCCGCGATGCATCGCGAATGGATATTTCGGCTCGGGCGACTGGGAGCGATGGGCCGGGTAGCGCATTTCTTCTGCGAACTCGACACGCGGCTTGCGATGGTCGGGCTGTCCGACGATCATCGGTTCACGCTGCCGCTGACCCAGGCCGACCTAGCCGAGGCGACCGGGCTCACCGGGGTGCATGTCAATCGTACGCTGCGGCGGTTGCGCGAGGATGGCATGATGTCGTTTCGCAACGGTGACGTAGCGATTACCGATCCTGTCCGGCTGGCGCGGCTCGCCGAATTCGAACCCGATTATCTCTCCGGCGATCCGCCTAGCGCACCGGGGGACTGACGTACCCCATCCGATTGATTGCCGCGAGACGATGCCATGCTTGACGATGTCATGCTTGGCGGTCGCCGAATCGGCACGGTCATGCTTGATGGACCCCATGGCGTCGCGGTGGCGAAGACCAGCGAAGCCGCGCGCGAAACCGGACGACGGCTGATCGCCGCGGCTGAAGAAGCTGCGCTGCAGCTCAGGCAATAGGATGACTAGGTCGGCGAGCGCACCCGCGGGAGCAGGATGGTCGCGATCAACCCGCCCCCAGGAGCGTTGGCGAGCAGAACGTCGCCCCCAGCCTCCCGGACGATCGCGCGAGCCAAGGCCAGCCCGAGGCCGATCCCGCCCGTCTCTCGATTACGCGAGGTTTCCAGCCTCGTGAATGCATCGAACACCGCTGCCATCTTGGCTGGCGGGATGCCTGGACCCTGATCGGTAACGCTGATTTCGACGCGATCGGGGAACGAGACCACCCCTACCGCCGCGGACTTGCCGTATTTGACCGCATTCTCGATCAGGTTCCGGACCGCGCGCCGCATCAACGACGGACGCAGCCGGATTGGCAGGCGTTCGCTGTCGATGAAGGTGACATCGGCGTCGAGATCGCGAAAATCCTCGACTACCGCATCCACCAGCGCGGCAAGATCGGTCTCGATCAGGGGTTCGCTCGGGCGCCCGAGCCGGGCTAGCGACAAGATGTCATCGAGCGTCCGGTTCATCTCCGCGATCGTATCCGCCATCCGCGCCCGGTCGGTCTCGTTCTCCACCGATTCGATCCGCACCCGCAGCGCTGCTAGCGGGGTGCGCAGGTCATGCCCGATCGCGCCGAGCATCCGGTCCTTCTCGTCGAGCATCGCGACGACGCGCAGCCGCAGCGCGTTATACGCCGCGATTAGCCGCACGACATCGTGCGGGCCGCTTTCTGCGACGGGTTCGCCGCCATCGCCGGGACCGAAACGTTCGGCGGCCAGGGTCAGTGCGGCGAGCGGTCGTGAAATGCGCCGCCCAATCCACAACACCGGCAGCAGGACGATGCCGTAAAGAATCAGCGTTTGACCGATCAGCCGCCAGATCAGCGAGAGATCGCGGCGCGGCCACGGAGAACGCAGTACCAGCCAGCCTTGTCTGGGCTGCTCGATCGCGATCAGGAGCTCGTCGGTCGTCCGTGCGAAGCGTTCCGCACGGCGACCGCGCAGGCCCGGGAACGGCGGATGACGGGGATCCATCGCACGGACGCCGGCGGCGATGCGCCCGACGGTGACGCCGCTGTCGACGAGACCGTCACGCATTGCGGTCACAATCGATGGTTGCGCGTCCATGGCACGCGTAACCGGATTGAGGGGAAGGCGACGGACCCGGCCGCGATCCGCCACCGGCCCGCGGCCCTGCGCGGTGCGGTCGATGGCGTCGATCACCCGGGTTATTGCGGGGCCGGTAACCTGTTCGAGCCGGAACGCGCGGCGTTCACGAAGGAGCAAACCGAAGTTGATCGCCTGCGCGATAAAGAGTGCTAGCGCCACCAGCAGCGCCATCTGGCCCGCCAGACTGCGCGGCCAAAATCTCACGACTGCTGGCTCACGAGCACCAGCTCACAACCGCGTTACGTCCGTGGCAAGCGTATAGCCGCCGCCCCAGACGGTCTTGATGATGTCAGGATTGCGCACATCGGGTTCGATCTTTTTGCGCAGCCGGCTGACCTGGTTGTCGATCGCGCGATCGAATGCCGCGGCCTCGCGCCCCTGAGTCAAATCGAGCAGCTGATCGCGGGTCAGCACCTGGCGTGGGCGCGTGACGAGCGCGAGCAGCAGATTGTATTCGCCACTCGACAGCGGCACCGAAACCCCCTCGCGATCGACGAGCGCACGCTCGCCGGTCTTGAGCACCCAGCCCGCAAAGGCGTAGCTACCGCTTTCAGGGGCATGCTGGCGTGCACCTCCCGCGGTCAGGCGACGCAGCACCACCTTGACCCGCGTCGACAGTTCGCGCGGAGAAAACGGCTTTACGATATAATCGTCCGCGCCCATTTCGAGGCCGACAATCCGGTCGGTCTCTTCCGCCTTGGCGGTCAGCAGAATCACGGGCGTATCGCTGGTCGCGGCGATATGGCGGCACAGGCTGAGGCCATCCTCGCCGGGCATCATGATGTCGATGATCGCGAGGTCGATCGCATAGGCGGCAAGCCGCGTCCGGGCGTTCTCAGCGTCGATCGCCTGGGTAACCCGAAACCCCTGTTTGATGAGATACTGCGCCAGCGGCTCGCGGATCGAACGCTCGTCGTCGACGAGCAGCAGGTGCGGTTGGTCTCCCATCGGGTCGGGCTGTAGCATGGCGAGCCTCTGGAGAAAGCAGCTGGTGCCGGGCGGGGCCTTTACCCCGCCCGGGGTAGGCGTCAATCGGTGCCGGTGGGGGGCGGCGGGGGCATATCGCCGCCCTGCATCTTGTCGTGCTTGAGGTGGCGCAGTTCTTTGACGTTCGCGAGCTCGGTCTTGTCGAGCTTGCCGTCATGATTGGCGTCCATTCGATCGAAGCGCTTGACCGCGCGGGCCTCCGCATCGGCCTTGGTCATCGCACCGTCGCGATCATGGTGGCGGCCCTTTCTCGCCATCGCCCCCTGGGGATCCCCTTGGGGCGGAGATTTTCTGCGTGCGCCCATCCGTTCGCGCATCGCCGAGCGCATCGCGTCCTGTTCGTCGGATGTCACCTTGCCGTCATGGTTGGTGTCGAGCCGGTCAAACCGCGCGTCCGCCTGGGCGATCGCCTCGGCGCGGGTAATGACACCGTCCTCGTTCGCATCGGCGCGCATCATCATCGCGCCACCGTGCATGCCGCGATGCGCGCGCATCGGGGGCGGAGCGCCGGGGTCATTCTGGATCTGCGCTGAGGCAGCCGCGTTTGCCTGGGCGGCAGCTTGTGGCGTAACCTCGGCGCTGCACGCGGCGGCAGCGAGCGCGCTGGTTGCGAGCGCGAGGGCGAAAACTGTCTTACGCATCTGAATGACTCCGCTGGGGCAGGGACGTTCCCTGTCGACTGATAGTGCGTATGCAGCCATCTTGTCGCCGACATGTGCCGAGGCAGGAGAGAAGTGTCGCAAATTGTCGCGCGGATCCCATTCCTCCGCTGCGGGAGTGGAATACTGGTCAGGCGAAGATGGCGACGCTCTGGATCTGATCGGCGATGGGCGTGCCGTCGGTGTTCCAGATCGCCATCGGCTGGCTCGAGCTGCCATCCTTCGCATAGTCCGTCGTCGCGCGCAGCAGCCACCAGCCGTCGGTCGTCACGGGCTGCGGCCCGAGCAGGTTGAGTTGCCAAGTCATCGAACTGACCGGGGCGGGACCACCGACTAGCTTTAGCGCGGCGGGCGGCAGGCAGTCGGCGATCGCGATAAGCTCGATCATCGGGTCCAGCCCATCGCGCTCCGACAGCCGGACCCAGCGCAGCCATTCGGTCGGCCCAAGCCCGTCGCGGCGGTCGAGCAGCTCGAAATTGCGGGTGAAGGAGACTCCGGGAAAGCCGTTGTAGATTTGGGTTTCAGGAGTCGGTGGGGAGAAATCGGGCGCAGCACCGACTGCGTGATCGACACGTGAGGCGACCGCACCCATGAACACGAACGTCGCACGCAGCCCGAGCCCGGCCTCGCTCTCGACGTCGGCCTGCACCCAGGCGGCATTGCGCCCGCGCCGTAGCCGCTTCGCGCGGATCACGACATCGCCCGATAGCGGCCCGATGAATGCGACTTGAGCCGATCGCAGCGGGGGCAGATCCTCGTCCGAATGCTGCGCAGCATGGAGCGCGAGCGCGGCCGACAATCCGCCATAGGCGGTCCGCCCCTGAAGCCAGCTATCGGGGATCGTTCCGCGCCACCCGCCCTCGATCGGCTGGAGCGCGTCGAGGGCGGATTTGAGACTGGTCATGCCATCGCTCCGCTCAGCGTATCGCGCAGTTCGCGCTTGAGTATCTTCCCGATCGCGCTGCGCGGCATGTCGTCGATCCGGTGGAGCTGTGACAGCCGCTGGGTTTTACCGAGCCGCTCGTTGGTCCACGCCATGATCGCGCCTGCATCCGCCTGCTCGAAGCCGGGCCGCGCGACATAGAAGCCGACCGGCGTCTCCCCCCACGCCGCGCTCGGCACCCCGACGACCGCGCAGTCGCCGGTCGCTTCATGCTGCGCGAGGACCGCTTCGAGATCGGTCGGATAGATGTTGAACCCGCCAGAAATGATGAGGTCCTTCTTGCGGTCCATCAGGATCAGGAAACCGTCGTCGTCGAACTGACCGACATCGCCGTGGCGGATGTAGCGGTTGCCCGCGGCGTCGTGCCATTCGGCATCGCGGGTTGCATCAGCGCGGCCGTGATAGCCGGTCATCATCGTGGGCGACCGGCCAACCACCTCGCCCATCGCGCCGGGTGGGACCTCGTTGCCGTCGTCGTCGATCAGCCGCAGGTCGTGGCCGGGGAGCGGCTGGCCGACGGTATGGAGCTTGTCGGGGAATTCGGTGGCGTTGAGCGCGGTCGACGCGCCGCCCTCGGTCATCCCGTAGTATTCGAGCAGAACGCCCGGCCAGCGCGCGAGAACATCGGCCTTGAGCGCGGCGGCGAACGGCGCGCTTGTGCTTGTCTTGAGCCGGAAGCTGGCAAGGTCGAAGGCGTCGAAATCGGGGAGCGCCATGATCCGTTGATACTGGACGGGGACCAGCATCGTGTGGGTTGCGCGGTGGCGCTCGGCGAGCCGCAAATAGCGGTGTGCGTCGAATTTTTTCATCAGCACCACGGTACCGCCCCACCCCAGCGTCGGCAGGAAGCTGACCAGCGTGGTGTTCGAATACAATGGGGTCGCGATCATCGTCACCGCCTCGCCAAAGTTCGCGGCGGCATTGCGCGCGATATGCGACCAGCGCATCGCGTGGCTCTGGACGATCCCCTTGGGCGTGCCCGTGGTGCCGGAGGAATAGATGATGTTGAAGCCGTCCGCGGGAGCGCGCGCCACTTGCATCGGCGTCATACCCTCCGGTGCGATCCAGTCGGCAAAGGTCCGGTCGAACTCGACGATGTGCGCCTCGATCGGCTGCCCCGCCAGCATGGCGGCATTGGCGGCATCGACGAACAGGATCGGCGCGCCGCAATCCGCGATCATTGCCGCGATCGAGACCGGGGTCGCCGAGGGCGCGATCGGCGCGGCGACGCACCCCGCGCGCAGCGTGCCGAGAACGACGACCGCATAATCGATCGTCGGTGCCGCGACGATCGCGATCGCCGTCCCGGGCACGACGTCATCGCGCTGCAGCGCGGCCGTAACCCGGTCCATCGCCGCGTCGAGATCGGCATAGGTGATGCTGCCATCGTCGCTGGCGATGGCAGTCTTGTCGCCGCGTTCGCGGGCATGGGCAGCGATCAGATCGGGCAATGTCGCGAAATCGCTCGCGAGCATATCGGTGGCGGTCGTCATGCCGACAGCGCTAGGCGAACGCCCCGGCGAATGCCATACGCAACATTCGAAAAACGAAAAGCGGAGAGCCCAATGCTGTTCTACGATAGCGCGACGCCCGCGCCTAACCCGCGCCGAGTCCGCATCTTTCTTGCGGAGAAGGGCGTGCGCGTGCCGATGGCGCATGTCTCTATTCCCAAAGGCGAGCACAAGGGCGACGCGTTTCTCGAGGTGAATCCGCTCGGTCAGACCCCCGCGCTCGCGCTCGACGACCAGAGCGTGTTGACTGAAAGCGTCGCGATCTGTCGGTATTTCGAGGCGCTGCATCCGGAGCCGCCGATGTTCGGGGTAGGTGCGCAGAACAGTGCGACTATCGACATGTGGACCCGACGGATCGAATTGCGGCTGATGACGCCGCTGTCGATGGTGTGGGTTCACACCCACCCCTACACCGCGCGCGTCGTTCCGCATCAGTATAAGGAGTTCGGCGAAAGCCAGCGCCCGCGCGTCGTAGCCGCGATGCGCGAATTCGACGCCGCACTGGATCATCGTGACTGGCTGGATGGCGAACGCTACACCATCGCCGACATCGTATTGCTGACGACGATCGACTTTGCGGATTTCGTCGGCGTGGCCATGCCCGATGACGTGCCGTATCTGAAAGCCTGGCATGATCGGGCCACCGCGCGTCCGAGTGCGCAGGCATGACAATCGGCGGATCGCGCGCGGATCGGATGGACGGCGCGGTCGCGATCGTCACCGGCGGCGGGACCGGAATCGGTGCGGCGGTCGTGCGGCGGCTGGCGGGGCGGGGGGTGCGTTGTGTGATCAACTACGCCTCGAGCAAAGCCGAGGCGGAGGCGCTGGCCGCCGACGTGGGCCAATGCGCGATCGCGGTCCAGGCCGACATCGTCGAGGATGCCGCGTGTCGCGCGCTCGCGGCCGCGGCGACCGATGCGTTCGGGCGGATCGATTTCCTCGTCAACAATGCGGGACGCACCAAGTTCGCCAACCACGAGGATCTCGATGCGCTCGACGCCGAGGACTTTGTCGATATTTATCGGCTTAATACCATCGCGCCGTTCCAGATGATCCGCGCCTGTGCGGATCAGATGCGTGCGGGCGGGATCGGCGCGGTGGTCAATGTCGCGAGCGTCGCGGGGGAATACGGGATCGGATCGTCGGTCGCGTACGCGGCGTCGAAGGGTGCACTCGCAACGATGACCAAGAGCCTCGCCCGGGTCCTTGCTCCCGCGATTCGCGTAAACGCAGTCGCGCCCGGCTATGTCGGCACCGGCTGGTTCGAAAAGCGGCTGGGGGCGGACGGCTTCGCCAAGCTCAACCAGCGGATCGCGAACCGGGTGCCGATGGGCTTCGCGACCGAACCCGACGACATCGCCGCGCCGATCGAGATGCTGCTCGATCCCGTGAGCCGGGTGATCACGGGCGAGGTGCTGGTGCTCGACGCGGGGTCGCACCTCGACATCGGCATGTCGCGGCGACCGGGGCGCGAACACTAGCGGGCAGTTCCCGTCACCCTCCAACCGACCCAGGCCAACCTGATCACCAGCGGCTCTTTGCAGCGCAGCGAAATCGTGGCAAGATCGGCAGCCATACCGGAAATTCAGATTCGAGATTGCAGGAGAACCCCCATGGCGACCGCCGCCGAACTCGATGCCCCGACCGATCCACTCGACGCGTTCCGCCAGAAAACGCGGGACTGGATCGCCGCGAATTTTCCGCCAGCGTTGAAGCATGCGGGCAACGCGATGGCGACAATCGAGGGCCCGACCGAGGAGAGCGCCGACGAAACGGCGTGGCGAACCGCGATGGGCGAGAAGGGTTGGGGCGTTCCCACGTGGCCGCAGCAATATGGCGGTGGCGGTCTCAGCGCGGGCGAGGCCAGGGTGCTGAACGAGGAACTGGGCAGGGCGGGCGCATTCAATCCGATCGGCGGGATGGGGGTGATGATGTTCGGCCCGACGCTGCTCGAGTTCGGCACCGATGCGCAGAAGCAAAAGTATATTCCCGACATTGCGATGGGGAACGTGCGGTGGTGCCAGGGTTATTCGGAGCCCAATGCGGGGTCTGACCTCGCCAACATCCAGACCTTCGCTGAAGATAAGGGCGATCATTATGTCGTCAACGGGCAGAAGACGTGGACCAGTGGTGGCCAATGGGCCGACAAATGCTTCGCACTTGTCCGCACCGACAAATCGCAGAAGCATGCGGGGATCAGTTTCCTGTTGATCGACGACATGCACGCAGACGGTGTCGAGGTCAGGCCGATCAACCTGATCTCAGGCTTTTCGCCGTTTTGCGAGACGTTTTTCACCGACCTGAAAGTGCCCAAAGAGAATCTGGTCGGGCAGGAGGGGCAAGGCTGGGCGATCGGCACGCGCCTGCTCCAGCATGAACGCAACAGCCTGTCGGGTGGTGGTGGCAGCGCTGCGCGCATGAACGCGGGCAATGGCGTAACCGCGCTCGCCAAGAAATATCGGGGCACCGACGACAAGGGCCGGATCAAAGACGCGGACCTGCGCACGCGGATCATCCGCCATGAGATGGACAGTCGGGCGTTCGCGTTGACCCTGCGCCGCGCGGCAATCGAGGCGAAGTCGAACCAGGGACCGTCCGCGGCCACGTCGATCATGAAGAATGTCGGCGCGCGCATCACCCAGGATCGCGCCGAGTTGGGCGTCGAGATCATGGGGATGAACGGCCTCGGCTGGGAAGGCGAGGGCTTTTCCCCCGAAGAGATCAACCAGACCCGCGTCTGGCTGTGGGGCAAGGCGGTGTCGATCTACGGCGGGTCGACCGAGATTCAGAACAACGTGATCGCCAAGCGCATCCTCGGGATGCTCGATCATCAATAAGAAGTGGTATCAATAGAGGTTGGAGAGAGGGAAGAGGCGGGGGCCGGCAGCGACGGACCCCCGCCCGCCTTTTTCGATGAGGAACGAAGAACATGGCCGTGCTGAACGAAGAACAGACGATGCTCCGCGACATGGCGCGCGAATGGGCCGATAATGAATCGCCAGTCACCGCGTTTCGCAAGATGCGCAACGCCGCCCCTGCAGAAGGCTATAACAGCGACGCATGGGGTGAGATCGGCCAGATGGGCTGGGGCGGGATCGTCGTTCCAGAAGCCTTTGGCGGATCGGATTTCGGGTATTTGTCGTTGGGGCTTGTCGTCGAGCAACTTGGGCGCAACCTTGCCGCCTCACCGCTCGCCTCGGTCGGCCCCGCCGCGACCGCGATCGCGCTGGGATCGTCCGATGCCGCGAAGACCGACTGGCTCGGCAAGATCGCCAGTGGCGACGCGGTCGCGACGCTCGCGATCGACGAAGGTCCGGTGCATGACCTGGTCAAAATCGAGACCAAGGTCGAAGGCGGCAAGCTCAGCGGTACGAAGGAATTCGTCGCGGAAGGCGACGGCGCCGACGTGTTCGTCGTTGCGGCTACCGATGGCCTCTATCTTGTCGCGGGCGGTGAGGGAGTGACCCGCCATAGCCGCAACATGGCCGACGCGCGCAGCCACGCGCAGATCGTCTTCGACCAGGTGCCGGCGGAAAAGCTGGGCGGCACCGACCTGACCCAGGCGATCGTCGATCGCGCGACCGCGGTGCTCGCGGCGGAGATGCTCGGCATGGCCGAGCAGGCGTTCGCGGTGACCAACGATTATCTCAAGACCCGGGTCCAGTTCGGGCAGCCGCTGTCGACCTTTCAGGCGCTTCAGCACCGGATGGCGAAGATGTTCACCGAACTCGAACTGATGCGATCGGCGGTCGAAGCGGCGCTGGAGGCGATCGATGCGGGACGCTCGGATATCGACCAGGCGGCCAGTCTCGCCAAGGCGCTTGGCGGCGAGACGCTGAAACTCGTCAGCCGTGAGATGGTCCAGCTTCATGGCGGGATCGGGATGACCGATGAGCACGACGCGGGATTCTATTTGAAGCGCGCGGCGGTGCTTGAAGCAATGTGGGGTAACGCGGCCTATCATCGCGAACGCTTCGCGCGGCTCAACGATTACTGAGGCTGGACTGCGCGCAATAGTTTTCGAAAAAGCGTTTAGGGCCGGATCGTCGCTATCGTGGCTGGAGCGAATCCGCCACGCCCTCCTATGCGTGGTGTTTTGCAACCGTTTTGACGCTTGACTGCAACACCCTCTCCGTCTTTATTCGAGGCGACGGTACGGAACCACATAGTGTCCCGGCCTAACAGGGGAGAGGGTGATGCCTAAGCAACGCTATCTGATCGCGTGCGCGTTTTCGGTACTGGCTTGCGGGATCGCGGCCCCCGCCGCGGCCCAGCTTGGCGCGACCGCTCCCGCCGACCAAGTCGATCAGACACCGGCAACCCAAGTTTCCGACATTATTATCACCGGATCGATCATCCGGGGTACACCCGAGGATTCGGCGCTCCCCGTCAACGTGATTACCGATGACGAGCTGTCGAAACAGGGCTCGCCGTCCGCGGTAGAATTATTAAAGGCACTGCCAACGTCGAGCGCAGTGCTCGGCGATTCCAACCAGTTCGATAGCCGTTCGCAGGGCGCAGAGGGCATCGCGACCGCAAACCTGCGCGGTCTCAGTGCCCAGCGCACGCTCGTGCTGTTAAACAACCGTCGGCTCGTGACCGCCGGGAACGGCATTCCGGCAGTCGACATCAACCTGATTCCGGCGGCAGCGATCGGACGGATCGAAGTGCTAAAGGACGGTGCCGCGGCGACTTATGGGTCGGAAGCGATCGCGGGCGTTGTCAATTTCATTACCCGCACTGACCAGGAGGGGTTCCGCGCAGCGGGGAGTTACAAGTTCGTCAAGGGCAGCGACGGTGACATCGACGGGTCAGTGAGCTATGGTCACACCGCCGATCACTGGCGTTTTCTTGTCGCCGCCAGCTTCCAGAAGCGCGGAGAACTGTCGACCCAGGATCGCTCCTTCGCAATCCAACCCTACGCGGTAAACCCGCAGGGCGGCTGGACCGGCGGGGGCAACCCTGCCACCTTCCTTGGCCTTGCCGCGTCGGGCGCACCCACCACCGGCCTGACAGCGGACGCCAGTTGCGCGCCGCTGGGTGGGTACGTTGGTGGCAACGGACGCTGCTACACCCATTATACTCCGTATGATAACATCGCCGATCTGGAGAAGCGTGGCACCGCGTTCATAGATTTCGAGGCGGATCTGACCGATTCGGTAAAGCTGGAGATCACTGGACTCTATGGACGCAGCACAGTGCCCCATTACTCCACCTCGCCATCGTATATTCTGACACAGGCACCTTCG
Organism: Pseudomonadota bacterium; assembly: GCA_030854075.1. Classification (GTDB taxonomy): domain Bacteria; phylum Pseudomonadota; class Alphaproteobacteria; order Sphingomonadales; family Sphingomonadaceae; genus Sphingomonas. The sequence continues at coordinate 15,602 of JALYTW010000199.1, read as the reverse complement.
ATCGCGTCGAAGGGCGGCGTCAACCAGACCCCATTCGTTACCGGCTTCTATGTGCCGTCGACCAATCCGGGCTTCATCGCCTATAATGCGGCGACCCCATTCCCGACTGGCACCACCGGCGCGGTCTTTCCGCTGCTGCTATTTCGCCCCTACCTGACCGGCGGCAACCCCGCGACGCTGAGCGATTCTCAGAATTCGGGCTCGGCGAGCGGCCTGCGAAAGTCGGAATCGGCGCGTGCCACGATCGAGTTGAGTGGAAAAATCGGTTCGTCGATCAACTGGAATGTCGGCGGGACCTATCACGATTATAATCGCTATATTGATGGCTTTGACGAGTTCGGCGATCGCGTCCAACTGGCGCTGCGCGGCCTAGGCGGATTTAACTGCACGGCCACGACCCCGGGAACGAATGGCTGCCAATATCTCAACCCATTCGGCAATGCGGTGACCGTAAATGCCGCGACTGGCGAAAAAAACCCGATGGGCAACAGTGCGCTCGCCAATAGCGCGGACCTGTCTCGCTGGCTGTTTGTCAAATCGAACACCGTCGTCGATTCTCAACTCTACGTTGCGGATGCGGGGCTTTCGGGCAGTACCGAGATCAAGCTCCCCGGCGGCAACATCGCATTCGGTATCGGCGCGCAATATCGGTATAATACATTCGATACTCGCTACGGCGCTAACAACAACGTCGCGGTCAATCCGTGCCGAGACTCGCCGCTTACGGGCAACGCCAATCCTGCTGCGTGTTCGCCGTTGACGTCCGCAGTCGGCACGCCGAGCCCGCCCAACGGCGCGCTCGGTTTCTTGGGCACCGGGCGCAACCAATATCTCCAAGGTGGTGTTTATGCGCTGTTTGGCGAGGTCCAGCTGCCGGTTTTCGACAGCTTCAACATCCAGGCGGCGGCCCGCTACGAAAACTATGGCGGCGGCGTCGGTTCGACCTTCAATCCGCAGGTCCGTGCGCGTTGGCAAGTCACGGACTTCCTTGCGATCCGCGGTGGTTACGGAACCACCTTTCGCGCGCCGACGCTTGCCAACATCTCGACCGGGTTCATTACCGCACTGCAATTGATCGGCTCGACGTTCACTCCTGTCGACATCAATGGAAATCCTAGCCTCAAACCCGAAAAGTCCAAGAATTATTCGGGCGGCATCCTGCTCAAAGCAGGTGGATTCAACGCGAGTGTGGATTACTTCCGTTATGCGCTGACCGATGTCATCGTCAGCGATCCACTGACCGCGATGGTGGCGACGCTGTTCCCGACGGGCATGCCCAACACCTGCGCGACAAATCCGGCGCTCGCCGACCGCTTCACTTTCACCACGGGCCCCGGGCGTGGCGGATGCAGCGCGGCAACGACCGTTGCCAGCGTGGCGAGGGTCAACACCTTCCTCCAGAACGGCGCTACCCAGCAAAATTCGGGTCTCGACTTCGCGGCGAGCTATCGCGGTACCGACATCCTCGGTCCGGAGACGCGCTTCGGGGTCGGGGTGGATGCGACGCTGACCCTCAACAACAAAATTAGTGATATCTCCGTCTCGGGCGTGCGCGTCGCCCAAGCTTATGACGGCGTCGGATTGCTCAACTATCAGTCGACGCTCTATCCGGTGCCGAAGTGGAAGGGACAAGCATATATCGATATCGGCTTCGGTCCGGTCGATGCCCGGCTTACCGGCTACTATGTCGACGGTCTCCACGATCAGCGCTTCGACACAAGAACGGGACCGTTCGCACCCGATCCGTCGTTGCGCAATCCCGATGGGACGATCCCGAAGATACCGATCTCACTGTTAACTGGTGCAGATCCCGGCAGCTTCACCACCGTCGATTTCAACCTGCAGATACGGATCCAGCGAAACATCACGCTGACGGGTACCGTCATCAATATCTTCGATGCCCAACCGCCCTTCGCGCGCGAGGATTATAATTACGAACCGTTCGTCGGTAATCCCTTTGGTCGTCAATTCAAAATAGGTGTGGCCACGAAATTTTAGTGAGCGTGAACTGACTCGAGTTGAACCCGCTGTGAGATTGCTCACGGCGGGGGCTACTTTTTGGTAAAGCGAGTATGGTTATGAGCATCACGAGCGCGCACCCCGAGATCGCCGCGACGCTGGCGATGCGCCGACGGACGCTAACGCTGGCATTGCTGACGCTGGTATATTTCTTCAGCTATATGGACCGCCAAATCCTGGCCATCCTGCTCGAGCTGATCAAGGCAGACCTGCATCTGTCGGATACGCAGCTCGGCATGCTCTCAGGGCTCGCCTTCGCGATTTTCTACGCGGGGCTCGGCATCCCGGTCGCGCGGCTCGCCGACCGGACCAACCGCCGCAATATCATCGCAATCGCGCTCGCGATCTGGAGTGCGATGACCGCATTGTGCGGTCTCGCGCAGAACTTCGGTCAGTTGCTGGCAGCGCGGATTGGCGTCGGGGTCGGCGAGGCGGGATCGAGTCCACCGAGCCATTCGATCATCGCCGACCTCTATCCGCCCGAACAGCGCGCCAGCGCGATGGCGATCTATGCGACGGGCGTGGTGCTGGGAGGCGGTTTCGGAACGATGATCGGCGGGATGGCTGCGGGCGCGTTTGGCTGGCGAATTGCCATGGTCCTGATCGGGGTTCCCGGTATCCTGCTCGCGATCATCGTCAGGCTGTTTGTAGTCGAGCCGAAACGCGGCCTGTCTGATGCCCAGATCGCGGTCAGCGATGACAATATGCCGAGCGTGCGCGACGCGATTTTGGGGATGTGGCGGAGTGGTCCTGCTTTCCATCTCGTCATGGGTGTCACGCTGACGTCGTTGATCGGCTATGCGCTGGCCGCATTCGGCCCAAGTTACCTCCAGCGCTCGCTCGGCTTTTCGATTCAGCAGGTGGCGCTGATCGCCGCTCCCATCGCAGCGATCGTCGGCACTATTTCGGGGATTGGAGGTGGCAAGCTGGCCGATTGGGCGTCGAAACGATGGGGGCTCCACGCGCAGAGCTGGATGGTCGCGGTGCTCAAATGCCTGGCGCTGCCGTTCACTCTCGTGTTCTACACGACCGATTCCACGACGGTCGCGCTCGTTTGCTATGCGTTCCAATTTCTGTTCGCGTCGAGCTATCTCGGGCCGAGTTTCGCGCTGCTGCAGGGACTCGCGCCGATACGCGTGCGCGCGATGTGGGCCGCGGTTACCCTGCTCGTTATCAACTTGATCGGGCTGGGGCTTGGACCGCTCGCGATCGGACTCATCAGCGATGCGTTAAAGCCGTCATTGGGCGTTGAATCGCTGCGCTGGGCGATGGTGATTATGGCGGCAATCACACCGTGGGCCATCTTTCACTATTGGCGCGCGGGCGTGCTTCTCAAGCGCGCCGCACGTTAGCGTCGACGTCCGCCGACCAGCGGATCGCCATCACGGGTGAAGTCGAAGCGAATCCTGACCCATGCGCCGATCACCGGCTTGCCCCCGATCCGCGGCGGTCGGATCCGGAACTGCCACGCCGCCTCGCGCAGCCCGCGCGAAATGCCCGAACCAAGCGGGCTTTCGCTGAGCGATCGGCAATTGTCGACGCGATTGTCGGGGATCGTCTTGCACGCGATCATCCCCCAGCTGCCCTGTTCGATCGTGGCGGGCAGATAGGGCGCGGTCTGGCTGCGGGCCGGTTCGGTCAGCCATTCGGCGTTGTAGAGCCGCGCGCCGCCCGGACCGTCGCCGGGGCCATAGGCCGATCCGCTATCCTTGCCGACGCTGCTGCCGTCGCCTGCATCGGCGACTGCGCGATCCTCGGGGTGACTTGGTAGTTTCGAAATGTCGCCCAGTTCGAACAGCGACGGCGTCTTGGGGATGACGACGATCGGGGTCGGTGGCGGCGGAGTCGTCGCGGCGGGTGGTTGAACCGACGGGGACCTCGCCTTGCGTGGGGCACCGCCGCTGGTCTTTTTGACGTCCGTCTTCTTCGCTCCCCGCGGTTGTTCGGAGGGGGTGGGAGATACGTCGAAGGTCGAGAGCGGTTTGTTGTCGAGCTTGACGAAACTGGGAAGCGCCGGGCCGAGCCGCAACAGCAGCAGCACGATCAGGACGTGCGCCGCGATCGTCAACGCCAGCGACAGCGCGCGGCGGCGGTCCGACCCGGACTGATAGGATGCCGACCGCATGGCTGCGCCGCCTAGACCGGGCGGCAACGAACCGCAATGTCAGCCGAGCGCGCGGTCGTCGAACAGCCCGAACAACAGCGTCGACGCGTACATTGCGATCGCGCGATCGCGCGGCATCGTGCTCGCCCATTTGCGCATGTCGAAGGCGGCGTTCTGGAGCGCCATCAATGATTGCGCCGCGATCAGCGCGTCGACCGGACGGCACGATCCTTCGGCGATCCCGTCCATGATCGTACCCGCGAACCGCCGCGCGATGCGGTTCGACCGGTCGACCATCGCGGCACGTTCGCGATGTGGAAGACCGCTCAGTGCCGTCGTCCGGAGCAGCGGCGCGCGCTCGGCGAACTGAATGTCGAGCAGCGTCGCGATCGTGCTCGACAATCGCTGCCAATAGCTTTCCGCGGTCTCGTCCGCGCGTTGCTGCGCGGCGGTGATCGTATCGAAGCTGCGGCGATAACAGGCGAGGATCAAATCGTCCTTCGCATCGAGATGATGATAGAAGCTGCCTTTGGTGACGTTGAGTTCGGAGGCAATCCGCTGGACGCTGGCACCGCGATAGCCCAGTTCGTTGATCAGCCGCGTCGCCGCGAGCAGGAACGCCGCTCGGCCCGGTTCGGTCTCTTCATGATCGAGATCGATCTTGGTTGGCCCCCAGTCCGCTTCCGGCGCAGCGATACCGTGCGCCAATACGTCCATCAGCCGTGCCTCGCACCGCGCATGCTGATCGGGTTCATAGCGCCGGAGCCAGGCCGATATCCAGAACGTGTTTTCGAGCAGAACGTGCGCACGCGCGCCGTATAAATCGGTATGCCCCCGAGTGAGCGCGTCGCCCCAGAGGTTGCGGGTTCGGCGAAATACCTCGCGCCATCCGCTCATCAAACGGGTGCGATTGGGCTCCACGGTCGCCCGCAAGTCCGACAGCACCGCCATCGCGCGTTCCTCGCCCCGCTCCACGCGGCCGAGCCGCGCGAAGTTCAGCGCAAGGAAGCGCGCCACGCGCTCCTGTGGCGTCGGCGCCTCCATCGCGGTGTCCAGCATGACGAGCAAATAATCGAGCGTGTGTTCGAACGCTGCAGCCGCCAGGTCTTCCTTGCGCTTGAAATAATAGGTGACGCTGGTGGTATTCAATCCGACGCGCCGCGCGACGTCGGCAAACGTCATGCCCTTCGCGCTTTGTTCGTTGATTGCATCCGCCGCGGCGGCGAGGATCGCATCGCGCTTCGCGCGAAACCGCTTGGTTCCAGCAATGTCTTCGCGATCGGCCCCCTCGATCGCTGCCCCCGCATCGTTCATGCGCAAAGCTTAGCACTACTATTTCGAACAAACAGTGTTTTTTCACTAACATCGATACGCGCCAGAAAAAGCCTCCCTGTTGCCCAGCGCAGCGCTTTACCGAAAAGTCGGTACGGTCTAGACCGGCTTTTGAAATCGAGCATGACGGAGACTTCCGATGGATTTTACGCTGAGCGACCGCGAGACCTATTTTCGGGATAGAGTCAGGACCTTCATCGATCAGCAGATCCGTCCGCGACAGGCCAAATACGACGAACAGCACCATGATGGTGAGCGCTGGAAAGTGCTGCAGGTCATCGAGGACGTCAAGGAGATCGCCAAGGCGCAGGGCCTCTGGAATTTCTTCATGCCCCCGCATTCTGGGCAGACCCATGTCGACGACAGTTTCGAGTTCGAGGGCACACAGCTCACCAACCTCGAATATGCGCTGTGCGCCGAGGAGATGGGCAAGGTCGGCTGGGCGTCCGAATGCTTCAACTGCTCGGCCCCCGACACCGGCAACATGGAGGTGTTTCACCGATACGGTACGCGCGAGCAGAAGGATCGGTGGCTGAAGCCATTGATGGAAGGCAAGATCCGCTCCGCCTTCCTTATGACCGAACCCGCGGTCGCCTCGTCCGATGCGACCAATATCGAAACCCAGATGGTCCGCGATGGCGACGATTATGTCATCAACGGCACCAAATGGTGGTCATCGGGCGTTGGCGATCCGCGCTGCGCGGTCGCGATCGTGATGGGCAAGACCAGCCCCGACGCCAAGCGCCACGCGCAGCAGAGCCAGATACTGGTGCCGATGGATGCGCCGGGCGTGACGATCAAGCGGATGCTGTCGGTTTATGGCTACGACCACGCGCCGCACGGGCACGGCGAGGTCGAATTGAAGGACGTCCGCGTACCGGTCGAGAATGTGTTGCTCGGTGAGGGACGCGGGTTCGAAATCGCGCAGGGTCGCCTGGGGCCGGGACGGATTCACCACTGCATGCGCACCATCGGCGTCGCCGAGACCGGGATCGAGGCGATGGCCAAGCGATTGTTGAGCCGGGTCGCGTTCGGCAAGCGGATCGCGGAATTCTCGGTCTGGGAGGAACGAATCGCGCGTGCGCGGATCGACATCGAGATGACGCGACTGCTCTGTCTCAAGGCGGCCGATATGATGGACCGCGCGGGTAACAAATCGGCGCAACAAGAGATTGCGATGATCAAGGTGCAAGCGCCCAACATGGCGCTCTCGATTCTCGACGACGCGATCCAGGCGCATGGCGGCGGCGGCGTGTCGGGCGATTTCGGGCTCGCGCACGCCTGGGCCGCGATGCGAACGCTGCGCTTCGCGGACGGCCCCGACGAAGTCCACAACCGCGCGATCGCACGCAACGAATTCGGGAAATACGCCGATTACAAAGCCGATACCGCGTCTAGCGGCGATATGGCCGCCAGCCGCTAATACACGACCGTTCGTGCTGAGCTTGTCGCAGCACCGTGCTCGCGAGCGCGACGGATTGAGAAGACAATCAGCCCGACGACAACCGCAGGGCGAACGCAAAGTGAGCATGCCAACGTGAAAGCCGCCGTTCTGTTCGAAGCCAAGACGCCCCTCTCGATCGAGGACGTCACGATCGACAAGCCCGCCGCGCACGAAGTGCTGATCCGCACCGTGGCGTGCGGGGTGTGTCGCAGCGATCTGCACTTTGTCGACGGTGCCTATCCGCACCCGCTACCGGGCATCCCGGGGCACGAGGCGGCAGGCGTCGTCGAGGCGGTTGGCGATGAGGTGCGCAGCGTCAAGGTGGGCGACCATGTCGTAACCTGTTTGAGCGCGTTCTGCGGCCACTGCGAATTTTGCGTCACCGGGCACATGTCGCTCTGTCTCGGAGCCGACACCAAGCGCCCCAAGGGCGCAGCGCCGCGGCTCAAGCTTGGCGATCAGCCGATCGCGCAAATGCTCAACCTGAGCGCCTACGCCGAGATGATGCTGGTCCACGAACACGCCTGCGTCGCGATCGACCGCGAAATGCCGATGGACCGCGCCGCGCTGCTCGGCTGTGCGGTCACGACGGGGGCAGGCGCGATCTTCAACGTTGCCGCGCTCGTGCCGGGCGAGACGGTGTGCATCGTCGGCTGCGGCGGGATCGGGCTTGCCGCGGTCAATGCGGCCAAGATCGCGGGCGCGGGCAAGATCATCGCGCTCGATCCGGTGCCTGAAAAGCGCGCGATGGCGGAAAAGCTCGGCGCGACCCATGCGATCGATGCGATGAGCGACACCGCCGCGGACGAAGTCGTCGAGATTTCGCGTGGCGGAGTCCATCACGCGATCGAGGCAGTCGGGCGTCCGCAATCCGCCGCGACGGCGGTCAAGGTGCTCCGCCGCGGCGGCACCGCGACGATCCTGGGGATGATGCCGCTCGGCGAAAAAGTCGGGCTGTCCGCGCTCGACCTGCTTGCGGACAAAAAGGTTCAGGGCGCGCTGATGGGGCGCAACCACTTTCCCGTCGACATTCCGCGGCTCGTCGATTTCTACCAGCGCGGGTTGCTCGATCTCGATACGATCATCGCCGACCGGATGCCGCTGGAGCGGATCAACGATGCCTTCGACGAACTGCGCCAGGGCGATACTACCCGCAGCGTCATCACCTTTAATTAGGGGCGAGCGTGACAGGAGAGATCAAAACCATTGCGGCGGAGGGCAAGGACAAGCTCGACGAGGCGAAGCTGACCGCCTGGATGGAGGCCAATGTCGACGGATTCGTGGGTCCGCTGTCCCATACCAAATTTGCGGGCGGGCAGTCGAATCCCACTTTTCGGATCGACTGCCCGTCAGGCCCGTACGTGCTGCGCCGCAAGCCGTTCGGGCCGCTGCTGCCGAGCGCACACGCGGTCGACCGCGAACACCGACTGATCGATGGGCTGTACCCGACCGGCTTTCCCGTCGCTAAGCCCTATGGTCTGTGCCTCGACGAGGGCGTGCTCGGCGCGATTTTCTACGTGATGGGGTTCGCCGACGGTCGCAATCTGTGGGACGGGACGCTGCCTGATTACGATCCGGTAGCCCGAACCGGAATCTACAATGCGATGTGCGACACGCTCGCCTCACTTCACAATGTTGATTATGCCGCAGCGGGGCTGGGGGCGTATGGCAAGCCCGGCAATTACTTTGAACGCCAGGTGGCGCGGTGGACCAAGCAATATCGGGCGAGTGAGACCGAGCCTATGCCCGAGGTCGAGAAGCTGATCGAATTTCTGCCGCGCACGATCCCTGCGCAGACCCGGACCTCGATCGTTCATGGCGACTACCGCATCGACAACATGATCTTTGCCCCCGACGAAGCCCGCGTGATTGCGGTACTCGACTGGGAATTGTCGACGCTGGGCGATCCGCTCGCCGATTTCAGTTACTTCCTGATGAGTTGGGTTACCGAGCCCGAGGGACGATCGGGCGTGCTCGGCGTCGCGGGGGGCGATAGCGGAATCCCGACGATCGAGCAGATGACCGAGCGGTATTGCGCGGCGACGGGGCGAGACGGCGTGCCCGATCTCAACTGGTTCTTCGCGTATAATCTGTTCAGGCTGACCGGGATCGTCCAGGGCATCAAGAAGCGGATCGTCGACGGCACTGCATCGAGCGCCAACGCCGAACGATCGGCGGCGGGCGTGTATCGCCTGGCGGAGGCTAGCTGGGCGTTCGCGCAAAAGGCTGGAGCTTAATCCCCGTCCGCTCGCGGGAGGGGTCAGGGGAGGGCCTGTTCCCTCGCGAGATGACGAGCGCTTCCCCAGCCGCTGCCGCCTGCGGAGGGTAGCAAGAAGGAGAATGAAATGTCGTTGTTCGATTTAACCGGCAAGGTCGTCCTGATCACCGGGTCGTCGCGAGGAATAGGTAAAGCGTCGGCATTCGAATGCGCCGAACATGGCGCCAAGGTCGTCATTTCGAGCCGCAAGCAGGACGCGTGCGATGCGGTCGCTGCCGAGATCAACGCCAAATATGGCGATGGCACCGCAATCGCAATCACCGCCAACATCTCGGACAAGGCGGGGCTGCAGCATCTCGTCGACGAGACGCGCGCGGGGTTTGGTCGGATCGACGTCCTCGTCTGCAATGCTGCCTCGAATCCATATTACGGCCCGCAGGACGGGATCACCGACGACCAGTTCCGCAAGGTGCTCGACAACAACATCGTCTCGAACCACTGGCTGATCGCAATGGTCGCGCCCGAAATGCGCGAGCGGAAGCAGGGGTCGATCGTCATCGTGTCGTCGATCGGTGGGCTGCGTGGCACGCCCGTAATTGGCGCCTATGCGATCTCCAAAGCTGCAGACATGCAGCTCGCGCGCAACCTGGCGCACGAATTCGGCCCCGACAATGTCCGCGTCAATTGTATCGCTCCGGGGCTGATCAAGACCGATTTCGCACAGGCGTTGTGGGAGGATGAAAAGATGCTCGCGCGCCGCAACGCGACGACGCCGTTGCGGCGGATCGGCGAACCCGAGGAGATTGCGGGCGCGGTAGTGTATCTCGCCTCGCAGGCGAGTGCGTTCATGACCGGGCAGGTGATGGTGGTCGACGGCGGGGTCACGATCTGAACGACCGATAGAGTTCGTGCTGCGCCTGGCGACGCACGGTATTTGAACGAGCCCTGCGACATGCTCGGGGCGAACGAAGGTAGGATTTCATGGCACGCTTCACCGACACATCGATCATCGTCACCGGTGCAGGCTCCGGAATCGGCCGCGCCGCCGCATTGCAGTTTGCCGCCGAAGGGGGCAGCGTAATCTGCGCTGACAAGACCGACGGCGCCGACGAAACCGCAAGGATGATTACCGACGCTGGTGGGATCGCGCAGGCCATCCGGATCGATGCCGGGAGTGAGGACGACGTGATCAAGACCGTCGCGCTCGCCTGCGGCAGCTTCGGGGGGCTCGACGTGATGTTCGCCAATGCGGGCATTTCGGGCGGCATGGCCAACATTTTCGACACCGACATGGCGCTGATCACCGAGGTGCTGCGGGTGAATCTAATCGGGCCGTACCTCGCGATCAAGCATGCCGCGCCGCGGATCGCGGAACGCGCCGCCGAGCGGGGAAAGGGAGGTGCGATCGTCCTGACCGCCAGCGTCGCGGGAATCCGATCGGGCGCGGGATCGCCGGCCTATTCGGCATCGAAGGCGGGCGTGATCAATCTCGCCAAGACGTCCGCCCAGCAATTGTCTGGCAGCAACGTGCGGGTCAACGCGATTTGCCCCGGGCTCACCGAAACCGGGATGACCAAGCCGACGTTCGATTATGCGCGCGGAGCCGGCAAGATCGACCGGGTCGGACGCCTCAACCCGCTGCGGCGCGGGGCGCAGCCGGATGAGCTCGCCAAGGTGGCGCTGTTCCTGGCTTCCGACGATGCCAGCTACGTCAACGGGCAAGCGATCGCGGTCGATGGGGGGCTATCGTCGAGCCATCCCGTCACCAAACAGGAATATGGCCGGACGGCGGTTTGACCTGACCTCCTATGCGGCGGCGTGGAGTTCAGCGAAGCCACTGAAATAGGCGCGCAGCAGCGGATCTTCGATGGGGGCAATCAACGCGCCGATCACATTGGCGATCGAGGTTCCGGGCAGGACATCTCCGCCCACCTGATGGCCCATCGACCAGCTGGGAAAAGCACGCTCGGCAATAGGTCCGCTCGCCAAGGTAGCAATTCCGAGATGGCGCGGATCGTCGCGAATCCGTTCGACGACCGTTGTGACCGCCTCTTCCTCCCCCTCGAGCGCCTGGAGGAAGCGTCGGCCACCGGCAACGAGCAGACCAGTGACTCCGGCCGCCGCATTGTTGCGCCGGGAAATGCTCAGGATTGCGCCTAATTGCGTGGTAGTAATGACCTCGCGGGCAGTGCTGATATAAAGAAAGCGGAACACCGATTATCTCCGAAGGCCGATGCAGCGTGCTAGAATGAAAAGCCCAAATATTCGGTAAATCCGCGCTTTATCCAGCTTATCCGTCGCCTTTGCGCATCCGAATTAGTCCTTCCTGCGCGACGCTCGCGACCAGCCGACCTTCGCGCGTAAATATGCTGCCACGGTTCATGCCGCGCCCATGCCCCGCCCACGGGCTGTCGGTGGCATAGAGCAGCCACTCGTCGGCGCGAACCGGTTCGTGGAGCCACAGCGCGTGATCGAGGCTTGCGCTCTGCATCCCCGGGGTCATCCAGTTGACGCCATGCGGCATCATGCTGGTCGCCATCAGCGCCATGTCGCTGGCATAGGCGAGCACCGCGCGGTGGGTCGCGGGATCATCGCCGATCGGCGCGACGCAGCGGAACCAGCTGTAATTGACCGGATCGCGTTCGACGGGCGTGAACCAGCTACGCGGGTAGAGCGGACGGATGTCGATCGGGCTGCGGCGGCGCAGGAACATCTCACGGAATTTCTCGGGAATTTCGTGCGCCTGTTCGCGGCGCAATTCGCTTTCGGATCGCAGGCTTTCGGGCGGCGGAATGTCGATGGGCATCGCGTCCTGGTGGTGGAGGCCGTCCTCCTCGACCTGAAACGACGCCGCCAGGTTAAGGATCGGTTGCCCCTTCTGAAGCGCGATCACGCGCCGGGTAGCGAAGCTCTTGCCCTCGAAATCGCGCACGACGCGGAAGATGATCGGATGTGCCTCATCGCCCGCGCGCATGAAATACGCGTGGATCGAATGCGCCGCCTTGCCGTCGGTCGACCGCTGCGCGGCCTGGAGCGCCTGCGCAATCACCTGGCCTCCGAACACGCGGCCACGCCCCCCCGGATTGCGCGCGCCGCGATAGAGGTCAGTATCGAGTTCTTCGACATCGAGCAGGTCAACGAGACCCGCCGCCAGGGTTTCGGGAGCGGGCGGGGTCCATTCGTCGGCGTCGGTCATCGCCGGTCAATACCCCGCCGCACGCGCCAGCGCGTCAGCGTGGAAGTTCGCATCGCCGAACATCTCCGCCAGCACGCGAGAGCGCTTCATGTAAAAGCCGATGTCGTATTCGTCGGTCATCCCGATCCCGCCGTGCATCTGGATGCCTTCCTGGACGCTGAGCGTGGTCGACAGGCTGGTCATCGCCTTCGCGACCGACACCGCGGCGTCGGTCTGCTCCGATCCTTCGTCGAGCAATTGCTGCGCCTTGAGGACCGCAGCGCGCGCAACCTCCATCTCGCTGTAAAGGTGCGCGGTGCGGTGCTGGAGCGCCTGGAAGCTGCCGATCAACTGGCCGAACTGCTTGCGCTCCTTGAGATAGGCGACGGTCATGTCCATCGCGCCGCCGCCCACCCCGAGCAGTTCCGCCGACGCACCGGTGCGCCCCGCGCGCAATAGCCGCCCGAGCGGACCTCGGCCCGCATCGATCTCGCCGATGACCGCGTCTGCATCGACCTCCACGCCGTCGAAGTCGATCCGGGCAGCGAGGCTGGAGTCCGCGAGCCGTTCGGGATTGACGATCAGACCCGCCGCGCCCTTCTCAACCGCAAACAGCGTCACGCCATCCTTGTCGTCCGCCGCACCAGCGGTGCGGGCGGCGACGATCAGCAGGTCGGCGACATGGCCGTGGGTGACGAATTGTTTGGCGCCGGTGAGCTTGAAACCGTTGCCCGAGCGCTCGGCTTTGAGCCCAACCGACGAGCGATGTTTGGCACCCTCGTCGATCGCGAGCGCCGCGACGGTGTCGCCCGACACGATGCCGGGAAACCATTTCTCCGCCTGCGCACTGCCCTGCAATGCTGCGACCGCTGCGACCGCGGTCGTCAGGAACGGGGAGGGGGACAGATTGCGCCCGATCTCTTCGAGGACCACGCCCGCCTCGACATGGCCGAGCCCCAGCCCGCCCTGGTCCTCACCGATGAGGATACCGGTGAAGCCCATTTCGGCAAAGTTCTTCCACAGATCGCGACTGAAGCCGGTGGCGTCATTGTCATCGCGGAGCCTCCGCAGGTGGCCGACTGGCGCGTGTTCGCTCACGTAATCGCGCGCGGTGTCGCGCAGCATCTGTTGTTCGTCGTTGAGGTAGAGTGGCATCGATCTTCTCTCTTCCTTAGCCCTCTCTCGCGCTTCGCGGGAGAGGGTGGGGTGAGGGTCTTCTTCTTGTCGACGGTTCCGACGCAGAAGACCCTCACCGCTGCGACTAGGCCGTCATGAAGCATGCCGACCGAGTCTCGCCCCGCTCTCGCTCTTCGCGGGAGAGGGCTAAAAACGGCTACGCTCCCGGCAATTCCAGGATACGCTTGGCGATGATGTTGAGCTGGACCTCGCTGGTGCCGCCCTCGATCGAGTTCGCCTTGGTGCGGAGCCACGCGCGCGACGCAGCACCGCCGTTGGACGACTGGCTTTCCCATTCGAGTGTGTCGGAACCGCCCGCGGCCATCGCCAATTCGTGGCGCGCCTTGTTGAGTTCGGTCCCGAAATATTTCATCATCGATGGCTGTGCGGGGTGCGCCTTGCCCGCCTTCAGTTCGTCGATGAAGCGTTCGGACTGCGCCGCAAACGCCTTTGCCCGAACTTCAAACATCGCGATCTGCGCCCGCAGCAGCGGGTCGGCGAGACGGCCGTCGTGGTCGAGGCCGATGGTGGCGATCGCACCCTCGATCAGCGGATTGCCGCCGGTGCCGCCGAGCCCCATGCCGCTGATCATCTCACGCTCGTGCCCGAGCAGATATTTGGCGACATCCCAGCCTTTGTTTTCGTCGTGGATGCGGTTCTTCTTGGGCACCCGCACATCGTCCATGAAGGTTTCGCAGAAGGGCGAATAGCCACTGATCAGCAGGATCGGCTTCGTCGAGACGCCCGGCGACGCCATATCGAACAGGACGAAGCTGATCCCGCCCTGCTTCGATTCCTTGCTCGTGCGGACGAGGCAAAATATCCAGTCGGCCTTGTCGGCATAGCTGGTCCACACCTTTTGCCCGTTGACGATGTAATCGTCAGCCCCCTCGTCGTTGGCGTCGACCGCGCTCGACGCCAAGCTGGCGAGATCGGACCCCGCGTTGGGTTCGCTGTAGCCCTGGCACCAGCGAATGTCGCCCCGCGCGATCTTCGGGAGATGATCGAGCTTTTGCTCCTCCGTGCCGTATTTGAGCAGCGCCGGGCCAAGCATCGAGATGCCGAAGCTGTTGAGCGGATTGCGCGCGCGGATTGCGGCCATCTCCTCGCGCAGCACCTTGGTTTCAGCGGCCGAGAGCCCGCCGCCGCCATAGGCGCTCGGCCAATCGGGGACGGTCCAGCCGCGCGCGCCCATCCGATCCATCCACTGTTTTTGCGCCGCGCTGAGCATCGACTGGTCACGCCCGCCCCAGCACACATCCTCGTCGCCGCGGACCGGTTCCCGCATTTCCGCCGGGCAATTCTCGTTCAGCCACGAGCGGGTTTCGGACCGAAATTGGTTCAGGTCAGTCACAGCTGTAAACTCCGTTCGCCCTGAGCTTGTCGAAGGGCGGGGTGGGTAAACGTGCTTCGACGGGCTCAGCACGAACGGGTCCGGTAACGATCATCGCATCAACTCATGCGCGTATTTGGCGATCGCGATGGCCTTGTGATCCTGGTAGCGGTCGGCAATGATCTGGCAGCCGACGGGAAGACCGCCCGGGTCTTTGGCAGCGCGTCCGATCGGCATCGCAGTGGCGGGCAGCCCGGGATAGGTCGCGAGCCCCGGAAACGCGAACTGGAGGCCGAACGGGGTCTTTTCGCCGTTGATCGTCAGGGTTCGGTCGCGGATGGTGGCATCGCTGTGCGGATAGGCCTGGGTGCCGAGCGCGGGGGCGATCACCGCGTCATAGTCGGCGAACAGCCGATGCCATGCTCGGGTGTTGCGCGCCTGATCGTCGAGCATCGCAAGCCAGTCTGGCAGCGTGGCGACGGTGCCGTCATCGGCAGGTGCGCCGCGGGCCAGCGTCACCGCGAGCAGCCGCATGTAATTCGCGAATTGCTGCGCAAGGTCGGGGAGGAGCGGGGTCGTGCGCTCGATCGTCGCGCCCGCCGCGGCGAGTGCATCGGCAACGGCGTCGATTCCGTCGCGGATCGTGCTTGAGACCGGCGCGATTGGGTGGCTGGTGATCACCAGAATGCGAAGCGTGGGGGGCGCGATGCCGCGCGCGCGGGGCAGCGGAATATCCGCGAGCACGTCGAGCACCGCAGCGAGGTCGTCGGCGTCGCGCGCCAGCGGGCCGATCACCGACAT